>DATAUY010000001.1:0-5469 GCA_036268025.1 Candidatus Sulfotelmatobacter sp.
CTTGTAGGACAGCGGGTCAAGGACGGCTCTGCTGCTCCCGGCGGCATGGTGGCGAGGCCAGTTCTTGCGGGAGAATATGCGGTGTTTACGAGCGAGATCGGGCCGTTCGCGAAAGTCATTCCTGATGCGTGGCAACAAATCATTAAACTCGAGACCGAAGGCAAACTGAAGCGAGCGTACAAGACAGATTTCGAAGTCTATGACCAGCGTGCGCAGAATCCGCAGAACGGACAGATCGATATTTATGTTGGGCTGAAATAGTGTTGGACGGGCGAGGCGCCCGTCGGTCCAAAATCTCTATTTATTTCGGACGGGCGATGACGCCCGTCCCCCCACAATCTGTTTTCTTTTTGGGCGCTCGGCTCCGACACCTCTTTTATTTCGGATGAACTAGACCGCATTGCTCCACGGGCTCTTTAATGGCTGCTCTATAATTCTTCAGATATGGCGACATCGGTGGAAAATTCCGCCCCGGCGGGGGCCAAGTACGAGCCAGTCATCGGGCTGGAGGTGCACGTCCAGTTACTGACCGCCAGCAAGATTTTCTGCTCCTGCTCGACGCGTTTCGGCGACCCGCCGAATACCAACGTGTGCCCGGTTTGCCTGGGTCTTCCGGGGGCGCTGCCGGTTTTGAATCGGAAAGCAGTGGCGTTCGCTACTCTCGCGGCAATGGCGCTGAATTGCGAGATTCGTGAGACTTCGATCTTCGCGCGGAAAAATTATTTTTATCCTGATCTTCCCAAGGGGTATCAGATTTCGCAGTTTGACAAGCCGCTGGCCGAGCACGGCTTCATCGAAATTGAGAGTCACGGAAGCCGGGCGGGGGCGCCCGGCACCACACAAACTAAGCGGATCGGTATTACCCGGGTGCATCTCGAGGAAGACGCGGGCAAAAGTTTGCACGATGGATTTGTGGGCGCAGGCGAAACTACCGCCATTGATCTGAACCGCAGCGGGGTGCCGCTGATTGAGATCGTCAGTGAACCTGACATCGCAACCCCGGATGAGGCTTACGAATATCTCACGCGATTGAAGGAGATCATTCTCTATACCGGCGTCAGCGACGTGAACATGGAGGAAGGATCGTTGCGCTGCGATGCCAACGTGAGCGTGCGCCCGCGGGGACAGAAGGCGTTTGGGACCAAGACGGAAGTGAAAAATGTGAACTCATTCCGCTTCATCCGCGAGGCACTGGAATACGAGATCGAGCGCCAGATCGCGGTGATCGAGGGCGGCGGAAAAATCACGCAGGAGACGCGTCTCTACAACTCGATCGAAGGCAAGACATACAGCATGCGTTCGAAGGAGCAGGCGCACGACTATCGCTATTTCCCCGAGCCTGATTTGCTGCCTTTAGTTGTCGACGAGAAGTGGCGGACGGAAATTCGCCATACATTGCCCGAGCTTCCGGAGGCGCGACGCAAACGCATGATGGCGGATTACGGGATCACCGCGCAGGACGCGCACACTCTTACTCTGACCAAGTCGTTTGCCGATCAGTTTGAATCGGCGGCGAAAGCGGCGAAAAACCCCAAGCGGGTGGCGAACCTGGTGCAGAGCGAACTGACTGGCCGGCTTAAAGCGAATGGGGTGGAGATTGAGCAGTCGCCGGTAACCATGAAAGGCGTCGCGGAATCCGCTGATCTGGTCGAATCGGGCGCGATCTCCGGGAAGATGCTGAAGGACCTATACGATCTGTGTTTCGAGCGCGGCAAAGATTTCCCTGTGGTTTACGAGGAAGAAGGCAGGCCGGCGCAGTCGCGCGATACCTCGACTATCGAAAAGATCCTCGATGAAGTGATCGCGGCGAATCCCAAGCAGGTTGAGCAGTACCGCGGGGGAAAGAAGACGGTTGCCGCATTTTTCGTCGGGCAGGTGATGAAAGCGTCGAAAGGCCAAGCCAACCCTCAACTGGTGAACGAATTAGTTGCGAAGAAGCTGGATTGAGGGTTCCAGGCTAATCAATCCCTCTCTGTGCTTTTTCTCCGTGATACTTCGTGCTCTCTGTGTTTGTTCTTTTTCAGTCTTCTTTCCGGACTTACCCGATCGTTCAGCAGCTTCCGTCACTTCTTCTAAGCCTCGGTTCTCAGTCAGCATAGTGTTCTCCCCTGAATCGATCTGAGGGAAGCCATGCAAATTACTGGAAGACGCATTTTCAGCGCGCTAATGTTGCTGGGATGCATAGTCACCATCTATCAACTATTCAGCCGGCCGCAACCAGTGGCCTCTCCGCAGAGCCATGAGGTCGCGAAAACGAATGCGTCCTCTTTTGACCAGAAGCTTCAGCAACTCGAAAGTCCGCGAGCATCTGGCGAAACGCCTGCGGAAGTACACTTCAACTCTGACGAAGTGAGTGCGGAGATTACCCAGTCGACGAGTCCTCAGGCTGCAGTTGCCACTGAACCAGCCAAGCCAGTCAGCAGTGCGCCATCATCGGCGGATGCGGTAGTTGGGCCCGGCGAAGTTCAAGTCAATGGATACCAGGTGAAGCTCGACGGAGACGTCGCCCGCGGTCAGTTCGCTACTCAGATAGCAGGCAAAGATGTGTATGTCACCCTGGCGGGACATTTGGGATCGCAGGATGGTTACGTCACCTTTGAACCCACTGAGTTCAAAGTCGGCGACCTTAGTATTCCGGTGTCGCTGGTCAATTCTGCGTTGCAGAAAAAGCTGCTCGAGCAGAGAGAACAACTGAAGTTACCGCAAGGCGTCGCCGGTTTGCGGATAGTAAATGGTGAGCTGGTGATCACACAGAAGTGAGAATCAGGACCGTCGGCGGTAGTACACGGCAAACTCGAAGCCTGGATTCGGCGGGAACATCTCGGCAATTTTGCGCAGGCGCTCGGCCATCGCGGCCGGAGCTAACAATGGGTAGTCCCGCTCTCGTAGATCGTGATAATCGACGTCGAGCGCTAATGAGAGAAGATAGATCGAAATAGCGTCGGCAAAGGCCGCGGCGAAATATTCGGTTTTGTGTTTCTCCGCGTCGACGCTGTGGCCGGTGGCGAGTTTGCGCGACTCCCAGGCGTCGAGCGAAGTTTCGCCGCGAACGCTCGATTCGGCTTGCTTCCAGACCAGATCACTGAATTCACGGGAAAGACCGGCCTGGTCGACGAATGCGTGCCCCACATTAATGTAGAACTCGAAAGCGATGGAAAACTTGTCATCCATCAATCGGGTAGAAATAAACACGCACTGCGAATTGCCCAGCTCCAGGTTGCGATGGCACACTGCGTTGTCGCTGAGCGCAATGTCGTAGCGGTCAGCAATGACGGTTTGATCGCCCTGGTTAACTGTGAGCGGAACAAAGTAGTAGGCCTTACGCTGCAGAGCTCCGGCAATGGAGCCCGGAACAGCCGACACCATGCGCTCGAGGTCAGAGTTCGAAATGCTCATCTCTCCAGAGACGGCATAACAAATTCCGTTCGGCGCTTGCGAGACCGGCGTCTCCCGCACAATCTCTGAGGGGGGACGAGTGATCGCCTGTGCAGCTTGGGACATTCAGGTTATTCTAGCGCACCGCACCCGCACCCTCGACGATCGTGAGGGACAGCACCGTGGGGTAGACTTAGCATAGCGCGAAATGACAGTTTCTCTCGACACCACGAACCGAGCTCCGCGCTGGTATTTCATACCGGTGCGGATCCTGCTGGTAACATTTGTCGTGACCCTTTTGTCGTTCGCGATCAGCCTGCTCCTGGGAATCTGCGCAGTGGTATTCGCGGCCAAGCTGCACGGCGCTACCTACGATCTAAGAGTGGCATACCGCTATATTGCTGCCCCCGCGGCGGGAGTGGTTGCGGCGATCGTGCTGGTTTCGTCAAGCTTTATGGAAGTGCGGCACTATCGGAGGCTGAAGGTTTTGCGAAGTATCGAACACCAGATCGGACACCCTGTTAAATGAGACCGCGCATTGCAATTCCTTTGCCCCACAGTGGCGATCCTGAATACGCGCTGCGGGCGATTCCGCAATACGAGCGTGCCGTAGAGCTTTCTGGGGCTGAGCCGGTGCGGATTCCTCTCGATCGATCGCCCGCAGAAGTAATGAAGCTCATTGAGCGCTGCGATGGTGTGCTGTTGCCGGGCAGCAAGGCGGATGTCGATCCCGCGAAGTTTGATGCGGAGAGGCACCCGAAGACAGAGGCCGCCGATCCCAAGCGTGACACGGTTGACGAATTGCTGCTGCAGGATGCCTACAACATGCGTAAGCCCGTGCTGGGAATCTGCTATGGCTTGCAGATTCTGAATGTGTATCGTTCCGGGACGTTGCTGCAGCATATTGAGTCACGGGTCGATCATGAAGCGGGGAAAAAAGTGCCAATAGCGCATCGGGTGAAGATCGATGCCGGATCAAATCTGGCGGAAATTCTTGGCCACGGTGATGAGCCCGGGTGGGGGCAGCCGCCCTCGGCTGTCCCGCAATCCTCTTTTGATGGCGATGCGAACAATCATCGAGCTTCGCTCGATCGGACGGCCGAGGGCGGCCCTCTCCACACAGACTCTTTTGCCATCCCGGTTAATTCGAGTCATCATCAGTCGGCGGATCTTATCGGTGACGGCTTGAGGATTGTGGCGCGATGCCCAGACGATGGCGTAATTGAGGCAATCGAAGGAACGTCGGCGGATCAGTTCGTGCTGGCGGTGCAATGGCATCCCGAGCGATCGTTTGATGATGACGAGAATTCGCGGGCGATTTTCGGCGCGCTGGTAGAAGCCGCGAAGAAGAAACACTTAGAATTTGCGGGAGAATTTGAAGCCCAGCCAAACGCGGGCGAGGGCCCCGTTCGGCTCGGCTCAGGGCAGGTCCGCGCCACACGATCAAATTTTTAGCACGACCTTTCCAAAGTTCTTACGCTCCAGTAAACGCCGGTATGCATCCCCTGCCTTTTCCATCGGCAACACCGCGTCAATCACTGGACGAATATGTCCCTGCGCGGCCCAAGCTGAAAGCTGCTGCCATGCTTGGCGCATCAGGTCCGGTTTCTGTGAAAGATAGGTCAACCACAGGCCGTGGACGCTCGCTCCTTTTGCGTAGAGCACTCCTGGATCGAGTTGAGCGCGCTGCCCGGTAGCGGTTCCATAAACGATCACCCGGCCGAAGTCGCGCAAACAACGGACACTTTTCAATACGTGCTCGCCGCCCAGCATTTCGAAAACGACGTCGACGCCCTGACCGTTAGTAAGCGTTTTGATCGCGTCCTCGTAGTCTTGTTGTTTGTAGTTAATTCCGTGCTGCAGGCCGAGTTCTTCTACGCGCGCGAGTTTCTCGTCAGACGAGGAGGTGCCATACATTTCGACGCCGAGCAGTTTGCCAATCTGGACTGCTGCAGTTCCCACGCCTCCAGCCACGGCATGGATGAGAACACGAGAGCCCTTTGGGTTGTCGATCAGCCCAGCCTTCCAATAAGCGAAGTACGCGGTGAAGAAGTTGACGGGGAATGCTGCGCCTTCGGGCGCGCTCCATCCCAT
>DATAUY010000002.1:0-10571 GCA_036268025.1 Candidatus Sulfotelmatobacter sp.
CACCGGCACCATCAGGAGTTGGCGGTCTTCCAAAGCTCTGTCGAGGAGGCGCGTATCATCACCTTCGTCCCCTTGCAGGAAAGCGACCCATGTACTTGTGTCGGCAGCGATCATCTATCCGCAATCATCGGTCGGCTTTCAATTCAGCCGATGTGTGCGAGAAACGGACTTTTCCCCGGAGTTGCCGCAGGCGGGCGTACGTCCGCGAGGCGGCGACGAGCTGTAAGCCCGTCCGGATGGTCTGAGTGATTCCCGCCCCGCTGGCCTGTTGGGCTTTCTCAAGAAGCCTCGAGGGAATCTCGACCGTGATTTTGCGTGCCGTGTCTCGCATCCACTCATTTTACCATACTCAATACCAGCATCCGATATGGTATTAAGGTGGTGGGCTGGCGCGAGTCTCGGCCGTAGCGGCTAAAGCCGGCTCTTCCCTTTCCGGGACTGCGGCATGCCTGAGGACATGCCCTGACACGAATCGAAACTGCGATCTAGCGGAGACTTTCTTCCCGGCTGACCTTCTCTACTTCGCGAAACACCCGCAGCAGATTTCCACCGAGGATTTTGCGAATGTCCTCGCCGCTGTAGCCGCGGTCGAGCAGCGCCTGCGTGATCTTGGGCAAGTCCGCAGCCGAATCGATGCCTTGCGGCGTTGCGCCGCTTACTCCGTCGAAGTCCGAACCCAGGCCGACGTGATCGATCCCGGCGACCTTCGCAACGTGGTCAATGTGATCGATCAGCGACTTCAGCGGCGGACGGGGAATCCTCGCCAGCCACTCGCGCTCGATGCGATCGAGATCGACGTAGCTCGGTTCTTTGCCCTCGGCCTTCAACTTGTCGGAATATGCCTTCACGGCTGCCGCCTCGTCGTTTTTCTGCGCTTCGGCAGCCTTGCGGAAGTCTTCGTCGATGAATCCGTCGAAGAAGTTCACCTGCACCACGCCGCCATTCTTAGCGACGGCCTTCAGCATGTCGTCAGTCATGTTGCGTGGGGCATTCGTTAATGCACGGGCCGAAGAATGAGAGGCGATCAGCGGGGCCTTCGTCGTGGCGATGGCGTCCCAGAAGGTCTTGTCGGCGACGTGGGAGATGTCGACCATCATGCCGAGGCGGTTCATCTCCAGAACGACCTGCTTGCCGAAATCAGTGAGTCCGTTGTGGTGCTGCACTTTTTCGTCATTGATATCGCCTGACGAATCGGCCCACTCATTCGTGTTCGACCACGAGAGCGTCATGTAACGCACGCCGAGGCGGTAGTAGTCGCGCAGCAGGTGCATGTCGGCCTCGATGGAGTGTCCGCCTTCGATACCCATGAGCGCGGCGAGTTTGTGCTCGCGATGCGCGCGCTCTATGTCGGCGGTCGAGAACGCCATCATCATGCGGTCAGGATGCTTCGCCGCCTGTTCGTAAACCGAATCGATCAGGTCGAACGTATGCTTTGCGAAGTGTCCCTGATTGGTCTCGGGCTCGACCCAGATGGAGAAAAATTCCGCGCCGAGATTTCCTCGCTTCGCCTTATCGAGGCTGATGTGGCCGTTGTCGTTCGGGTCCGTCGAGCCGATGTCGAAGCCTTCGTCGAGAAATCGCTGCGGTGTGTCGGCGTGGGTGTCGATGATCAGCGCGGATTCATGTATCTTCATCGCGGCGGCGCTGACAGGAACTCCGGCAGCGGGAGTCTGAGAGATGGCGAGAGAAGACGTCAGCAGGAGTGCACACAGCAGGCTTGTTCGCATAGTTTTGTCAGGGCCCGAAATCTGGCAGGCGGTTTCTGATTGTATAGGGTGCGTTCGGCGGACAAAAGCGGGAATCAAAGCCAAGAGCGATGACCACACGGGGCACAGACAAACACAGAGGAAGTTCGGCCTCTCTTTCTTACCTCTCTGTTCCTCTGTATCCTCCGTGGTTAAAGGTTTTTGAGTGCCTCCGCCACGCACACATCGAGAGGCTGATCGGTATCCACTACGATCTTCGGAAGCGTGATCGCCTCAAAGCGCGCCTTCACGTCGAGATAAAGTTGGAAGTCGCGATTGTCCGCGGGATGGCTGTTCTGCACTGCATCGGCTTCAAGCCGCTTGCGGGCGGTTTCTTCCAAGCAGATGCATTCAACGATGCGCCAAACTTGATGCAAAGAGTCCGCGGCTGCGATCACATTTTCGATCTGATATCTTCGCGAGAACGGACGTCCATCGAGAAAAATGCTGCGCTCGCAATTGCGCGACAGTAAATATGCCGCCGTCTCAACCATCAACTGCATCACAAAATCATCCTGCCGCGAAGAATACTCGATCTCATCCGTCGCGAAGATCGCGTGGCGAAAATCGTCCTTGCTCAATACCCGGTCTGACGTTCGCCGCGCCAACTCGCGCGCAAGCGTGCTCTTGCCCGTGCCGGGTAGCCCGGCCATGAGGATGATCATAGGAATGAATCGTAAAGGATTCGCCGCGCGATTTGTACGCTGGAAAACGAAGTCAGAAACAAGACAGGCCCGAACCGAAGCTCGGGCCCGATCGAAACTCCGGTTTGAACTCTATTTCGTTCCGCTGCCCTGCGCAACCTCGGTTCCCGGAAGTTCGGGCTGGTCTTGATTCGGACGCTCCATCGGCACGATGGTCTGCGTTTCGCGCCATTCCGCATAGTGGCCGCTGACCATGATGTGGAAGCACCAGTGGCGACGCTCTTCTTCCGGTTCCACCAGGCCGAGGGCCTTCATATAGAACAGGTAGTGTTCCACCCAGGCAATCTGTGGTTTGCTGAGCCCGCGCCTCTGCAGGTCGATGGTGACGCCCGCCAGATGGGAAGAAGCGGTCTCGCCCTCCGCCGGTGCGGCGTTGCGATTGTGGCGGCGCAGCTTCTTTTGTACTTTCACCGTCCTTACCGCCGAATTCAACTGAATCTGCGCGTGAAAACGGTTGTAGTAGGCCTGGCTCAGATCATTTACAAAATCCAGCGTCCACGGACGGCAATAGCGCCGCGAAGGATCCAGCGACGGTTCAATCTTTAAACTCTCGCTCGAAACGATCTGCAACAAAGAGCCGTCAGCTTTCAGGGCTTCGAGTTCGGTGTCATCCTGAATTCGCGGCAGATCGAGTCGATCGATCTCGGCGTTCTGAAGCAGCAACGATTCATGCGAGGGACGGAACATCGGGTTCCAGCGCAGCCAGCGAAAATGGCGGCGGTGCGTCCGCTGCAAAGTAGCGTGATGCACGGCGAATGCCGGGCTTGACAGCCCTGCGCACACGAGTGCGAGGAAGACCAGGGGCGCGAGTTGCAGTCTGACGAAGTGTTTCACTTTATTTTTGGCGCGGATCAAATCCGTCTCACTCCTGCCGAGTAGCGGCTATTCTAAGCCATGCTGTCAAGGACGCAACACCCCAGATCGTGCCACGTCCGGCGTTACGCGAGTACTAGACCCTTGTTGGCCGGTTGCGGTTACTGCTGGTTACTCGTGCCCGAATTGCCAGAGGCTTGTGGATAGATAGGGCAGTTGACAGGCCATTTCATGCGGCCTGCAAATGTTTTTTATGTCGTCTGCTGGCTATAACTTCGGCGGACGTTCTACGACTTGCGGACAAGGGCGTTGCGGCGGATGACAATTTTCAGCGCCGCAAAAGGTCACCCAGCGCCTGTTTCATCACCTGGCCGCCAACTTCCGAAATCGACTTCGTCAGCGGAATGTCTTTGGGGCAGACTTCGACGCAGTTCTGGGAGTAGCCGCATTCCTGGATTCCGCCGTCGCCCATCAGCGCTGCCAACCGCTCGTGCTTGAGCGCTGCGCCCGTAGGATGCGTATTAAAGAGGCGGACCTGCGAGATGGTCGCTGCGCCCACGAAGTTGGTGGAGTCGTTAAATTGCGGGCAAGCCTCCATGCAGCAGCAGCAGGAGATGCAGCGCGAAAGCGGATAGGCGGCCTCCTGCTCCTGCGGGGAAAGCCGCGGGCCAGAACCCAGATCATAGGTTCCATCAATTGGAACCCAAGCCTTCACCGCCTTGAGATTCTCGAAGAGAACACTGCGGTCCACGGCGAGATCACGCACGACGGGGAACTTCGTGAACGGCTCAAGCTTGATCGGCTGTTCGAGATTGTCGATCAGCGCCGAACAGGCCATCCTGGCCTTGCCATTGATCAGCATGGCGCACGACCCGCACACCTCTTCGAGGCAATTGGAATCGTAGGTGATCGGGGTGGTCGCCTTGCCGTCCTTCGTGACGGGATCGGCGGCGATGTCCATGAGCGCCGAGATCACGTTCATGTTCGGCTTGTGGGGAAGGGAAAATTCTTCCCAGTAGGCGTTGCCGGTGGGAGTGAGCTGGCGCTTGATTTTTATAGTTACGGATTTGTCAGCCATTATTGCTGCCTATCGATTCCGATCTGCGGGAGGCGCAACGCGAATGAAAATCTTCTCCCACTGATGATGTTTGCCCGAAACATCTCTGTTCCCCGGAAACGTTCGGTCTAACACTTCAAACTCGCTCATATCGCGAATGTCGAACCAACGCCATCCGGGAAGGCGGCCACTACTCTGTCCGCCGACTTGCCACGAGAGCAATCGCGCCATGCCTTTCTGAATGCCGTAGTCATGCGGTTCTACAATTCGCTCTTTGTTCTGATACTTGAATCGAATCAACCGCTTATTTTCGATCGCACTGTAGAGCGGTCTGTGCAATCCGAAATCGACTACGACTGCATTCATCTCTCAATACTTCCTCGGCCTCGGCGGAATCAGCGACGCATCTACCGGTTCGAACTCGAACTTCGGCTCATCGGCGTCCGGCGCGAAATATGCTTTTGTTGTTTTCATCCAGTTCTTGTCGTCGCGGTCGGGAAAGTCGGGCTTGTAGTGCGCGCCGCGCGATTCGTCGCGCAATCGTGCTCCCTGAGCGATCACGCGCGCCAGTTGCAGCATGTTGTAAAGCTGCCGCGCGAAGACGACTGTTGTGTTCGCCCACTGCGTCTTGTCGCTGAGGTTGATCTTGCGATAGCGCTCCAGCATCTCGACCAGTTTGGCGTCGGTTTGGACGAGGTTCTTGTTGTACCGGATGACCGTGCAATCCTTGGTCATCAGTTCGCCCAGTTCGCGCCACAGCTTGACCGGATTTTCCGTCCCCTGATTGTTCATCAGCAGGGAGTTGCTTTCTTCCTGCCGCTTCTGCTCGGCGGCAAAGTGTCCGTTGCCGTCGGCGGCGCCCTGCAAGCCACGCGCATAGTTCACGGCATTCGGACCGGCGATGCCGCCGCCAAAAATGCAGGACACCAGCGAATTCGCGCCCAGCCGGTTTGCGCCGTGATATTGGAATTCGCACTCACCAGCGGCATAGACACCCGGAAGGTTTGTCGACTGCTTGTAATCGACCCACAGGCCGCCCATGGTGTAGTGCATGCCCGGGAAAATCTTCATCGGCGTGTCGCGTGGATCGTCGCCGACAAACTTTTCGTAAATTTCCAGAATGCCTTCGAGTTTCTTGTCGAGAATCTTGCGGTCGATATGCGTCAGGTCGAGGTAGACCATCGGCTTTCCGTCGATGCCGAGGTTGTGCTCAAACACAACTTTGAAAATCGCGCGGGTCGCAATATCGCGTGGGACCAGGTTGCCGTACTTCGGATACCACTCTTCGAGGAAGTACCAGCGGTCTTTTTCAGGAATCGAAACCGGTTCGCGTTTATCTCCTGGTGTGCGCGGCACCCAGACCCGTCCGCCCTCGCCGCGGGCCGACTCCGACATCAAGCGCAGCTTGTCTTCGCCCGGAATGCAGGTGGGATGCACCTGAATGAATTCGCCGTTGGCATAGAACGCACCCTGCTGATAGAGCGCCGATTGCGCCGAACCTGTACATACAACCGAATTTGTGGACTTTCCGAAGATCGCGCCGTTACCGCCGGTAGCGATGATGATTGCATCGGCCGGGAATGTCCGCACTTCCATCGAGCGCAAATCCATCGCGCAGACGCCCCGGCAAACACGGTTTCCGTCGAGCACAGCCGACAGGAACTCCCAGTGCTCGTATTTCTTTACTTTGCCTTCGGTCTCATAGCGCCGGACCTGCTCATCGAGCGCATAAAGAAGTTGCTGTCCGGTCGTCGCGCCTGCAAAGGCTGTCCGGTTATATAAAGTTCCGCCGAAGCGGCGGAAGTCGAGCAATCCTTCGGGAGTGCGATTGAAGGGCACACCCATGCGGTCGAGCAGATCAATGATGCCCGGAGCGGCCTCGCACATGTCTTTAATTGGAGGCTGATTGCCAAGGAAATCTCCGCCGTATACCGTGTCGTCAAAGTGCTTCCAGGTCGAGTCACCCTCGCCCTTCAAATTTTTCGCGGCGTTGATGCCGCCCTGCGCGCACACAGAGTGCGAGCGCTTCACGGGCACAATCGAGAACAGATCGACGCTGCCGCCCATTTCGGCGATCTTGATTACCGCGGACAATCCCGCCAGTCCGCCGCCCACCACAATAATTTTCGGAGCCGCTGCCATCACGATCCTTTAACGAAGCTGAGTCATCTGCTGGTCTTTGACCGCAGTGGAATCAATCGGCTGTTGCGGCCGCGAACGGAAGGCGCTGAGGCTGACCAGACCGACTCCGCTGAGAACGAAGAAGAAAGCCAGGCATACAATCAGGAACCGCCTCTGAGCCCTTTCGCCGGAGACAACGCCCCACTTGACGCAGAACAGCCAAATGCCATACGCAAAGTGCCACGACGCTGCAATCAATCCCACCACATAGAACAGAAAAAGTGGCGTCTGGAAGACCTCATGCTGAACTTTGCCGAAGGACGCCATCGGATTCTCGTGCAGATCCACGCCGGTAAACCGCATTGTCCATGTGTGCCAGACGATGTAGAAGAAGGCGATGCCGCCGGTCCAGCGCTGCAACGTGTACATCCAGTTGCCCGACCAGGGATAGGAAATCGTATTTCCGTCTCCGCGGAACCAGATATAGAAGCCATAGAGCGCGTGGAACGCGATGGGGAGCCATATGCCAATCAACTCCAGGAAGAACACCAGAGGCAGGCTGCCCAGGAATGTGACCTGCCGCGCATAAGCCAGCGGGCCGCCAATCGCGGTGGCGTTTGAAATCAGAATGTGCTCGAAGAGAAACGCGCCGACCGGAACAATTCCCGACAACGAATGCAATCGGCGCAGGAAAAACGATACTCCCTGTCCTGCCCGCAGCGGCGCTACCCCCTGCCTGAGAGCGGGAGCAGAAGACCTGGCTGACGCCACGAAACGCTCCTTATCAGTTCAACCCTTATGAGTTCAACCTTATGACTCCAACAACGACAAGATAACTTTTTATTATCGTGCCCCTGAAGAAGTGAAGTCAAGAAAACGAGGACGTTTTCTGCAGATGATCCTGTGATTTCAATCCCCGCGCTTGAACGCCGCGGCGAATTCGGTTTCGATCAGATGGCGTAACTCGCGAAATGACTCGACGACGATGTCGGCGCCCGCCGATTTCAGAATCGGGCCCGCAAATGTTGTAGTGATTCCTACGGCGAAGCATCCTGCGGATTTTGCGGCACGCAGGCCGTTGACTGAATCTTCGACGATCCAGCATTCTGCCGGACTCAGCCCCAAGTCCCTCATCGCGATCTGAAACACTTCCGGATTGGGCTTGGCCCGCTGATGCCGTCCGCTGTCGACAATTGATTCGAATAGATCGCCGACTCGCAGCACGCCGAGTGCGACTTCGCGATTGCGCGGCGTCGAAGACGTCGCGAGCGCAAGCCTGAAATGCGATTTCGCCCAACCCACAAAGACCGCGGCTCCGGCGACCTCTCGTAGGTCATGCTGAATCTCTCGATACAACTGGCTTTTGCGCTCGATCAGTTGCGGAAAGCTATCCGAAACGCCCTTTTTCTGGACAATCTCCCGCAGTCCGATCTCGTCAGGCCTGCCCTTGAGGTCGTCGTACACGGATTCGGGAAGCACGATGCCAATTTCGGCGAGCGCCTGCTCTTTTGCCCGCCTGTGCAGAGGCTCGGAGTCGACCAGGACTCCGTCGAGATCAAAGATCAATGCAACGGGGAGACAAAGGTTTTCAGTCATCACGCCGTCTCGCTCCGGACAGTAGTCTCTTTGGATTGCACGGCGTACCAGGCAAGAAACGCTCGAAACGCGGCACCGCGATGGCTGTATTGAGCCTTCTCTTCCGCGTTCAACTCGGCGAACGTCTTCTCAATCTGCGGAAAATAAAATAGCGGATCGTAGCCAAAGCCGTTCGTGCCGCGCGGAGTGTCAAGGATGATCCCTTCCGCGGCGCCGCGAAATGTGGCTAGGGTTTTCCCATCCCGGGCTGCCGCCAGCACGCAGACGAATCGTCCCGTGCGCTTCTCGGGAGAAACATGTTTCAATTCGCGCAACACGCGCGCGTTGTTGGCTTCATCATCGGTGTTCTCGTTCGCGAGATGCGGTTGGTCGGCGGCATACCTCGCAGAATGTACGCCCGGTGCGCCATTCAAGGCGTCGACTTCAAGACCAGAATCATCGGCGAGAACGATTTCTCCGGGAGTGTGCAGGCTGTATTCCTCTGCTTTCTTCTGCGCATTGTCTTCAAATGTGGGCCCGTCTTCGACAACTGGCGATAGCGAAGAAAAGTTCGGGATTCCGCCGATTTCGATACCAAGCGCCCTCGCCGCCCCTGCAAAGTCGCGCAGCTTGCCGGCATTCGAAGTCGCAATCAAGACTCGTTGCATGTCCTCTGTGCTCTCTGTGTCCTCTGTGGTTATGCTTTTCTATTTTCCCCGCGATGCGGCCAAACAAACCAAACAAATATTAAAAGCATGGTTACAACCGAAATCCATCCTCCGAGCGCGCGGTCCCAGGTCTGCACGAATCTGATTTCGATGCGATTCACGCCGGCCTCGACCGGAACAAGCATTTGTCCGGTTCCTGCACGTGCATTTACCTCGACGATGCGGCCGTTCACCTTTGCCTGCCACGCCGGATACGGAAACAATTTCACCGCCAACTGATCTCCGGCAGACATTTCAGCAACAAATATTTTTGCTGTGTCGCTCCAATGCACGATCCGAAGCGCGCCGTGTGCCGGGCCGTCGATGGTGACCCTGCGCGCGTCCTTATCGATCAGGGACGGGTCAACCCCTGTGGGGGAATATTCTTCCACGCCTTCATATCCCACGCCGGTGTACATGTTGTCCTGCATCTCGCGCAGGTCGGCGGGATTGTCCCACCATGGCGCCTGCACTCGATGCCACGCGACGATAATGACAAGCAACGATAATGCGCAGACTGCGCCGCGCATCCACCAGCGTTGCAGTCCCACAGTCACGAATATGGCGAAGATCATGCTGAGGCAAAGCAGCCAGCGCCAGGGAAATTGCATGAACTGCATTTTCGGAAGGACTTTCCAAAGCAGCGCTGTCACGGAGAACATCAAGACACTGCACCCGATTGCCCAGCCTCCCAAGCCGCTCCAGAGGTCACGCTTCGTTTGCCGCCAGAGCTTGGCAGCCGATGCTGCCGCGAGAACTACGAGTATCTCCAGCATTGCGACCCAGGAAACAATTCGATTGAACGCGTCGTGATCGGAATCGCCCGTGTGAATGAAAAGAAAGTTATCCTGCGGACGCGAGCCTTGCGAAACGGCCTCCGCGATGTTCACCCACTTCTGCTCGTAAATTGCAGGCAGCAAGTAGAAACTCGCGAGGCAAGCTCCGATCGCAACCGCGGCAGCCGCGATGAGCAAAATGTGCGCTGATCTCCGTTGCCACGCGAAAAATAAGAGCAGTGACGCCAGCGAATAATGAATCATCACCGCGGCGGGAGCATTCGTCAGCCATGCTGCCGCGAGTATCAGCCCCAGCGGCACAGCCGATCGCCATTTCCCATCGGCGGCTTTCAAAACGAAGAGAAGCAGTAACGGAACCAAACACGCCGCCAGCAGTTCAGCGAGGGCGCTGCGCCAGTAAACGATTACTAAGAGGTACGGATTCACGGCATACAGTATTGCGGCGAACATCGCATCGCGGCGGCCGACCCAGCGGCGCATCAGCACGAACATCGAAATGCCGGAGAGCGTCAGAACGATCCAGATGTAAACGGGAGATGCGATGGTCCAGGGAAAGATCGCGCTGATGACGGCGCCCAGAGTCCAGGAAGCCGGGGGATAAAACACGAACCGCGGTTCACCGTAGCCAAAGTTCGCCAACGCCGCCCATCGCGGGTAAAAAATCCCGTGCTTCCACTGCGAGAGAACTTCAAGCCACGAATAAAGATGAAATTCGACGTCGTGTCCCGACGGCGTGCCGAAAAAAAAGAACGGAATTTCCACAGCGAACGCGGCGGCGGCAATCGCCAGCAGCGGCGACCACAAGAGCGAATTCGATTTTTGGAGGGAATCAGCCGGCGTTTTGGTCAGGCCATCTTCTCGCAAGAGAATTTCGAATCATGCAATACGAAACTATCCAAGTTTACATTCGAAAGTGAATTCACTCAGATTTAACAAGGCTGCAACCATTCGGAAATGCGGATTCGCTAAGGTACTCTCAACGGGGTGGAACAGACTACGAAAAATCGAGGGACCCGCTCCAGAGACGGGGTTCGGGTCCTTCGGTTCTTCGG
>DATAUY010000003.1:0-1861 GCA_036268025.1 Candidatus Sulfotelmatobacter sp.
GCGTTCGCCAGATCGGCGATCCTCTGCGTGAGCTGCTTCCGCAGCCTTGCGTTCTCGATCGCGACCGCAGCCTGCGCAGCAATGGTGGCGATAAGATCTTCCGACTCTTGACCGAACACATCCGTCTGTTCATGGCCGTAAAAGAGGCCGCCCAGCACTTCGCCGGACTGGCTTCTCACCGGTACTGCCAGATAGCTGCGCACCGGAAGATTCCCCTTCGGCATGCCGAAGTACGGAGGGTTTTTGCCGTAGCGTGGGTCCTTGGTGATGTCGCCCGAGCGGACAATGGCACTCCCCTCGAAGGTCGGCCCAAAGATCAAAGTGTTGCGCGGCATGGGGAAGGTGGCGAACTTTTCGCGCGGCACCCCGGAGAGCGTATAGAGCTGATGACTCTGGCCCTCCGCATTGATCACGTTGTAGAAAAAAGCGCCGAACTGAGCGCCCGAGAGTTGCAGACCAGCATCCGTGACAGCCTGCACGATGGATTCAAGATCGGAGCTTCGTGTGAGTTGCAGGCCGGTCTGGACGACAAGTTCCAGCTTCCGGCTGAGCCCGGCGGTCCGGGTCGTCGCTGCGGTCATACGAGTCTCTGCAGTGGCATCAAAACGGGTCCGGCCATCCGGCGCAGAATATCCAATCGCTTAAGAGACGAATGCATGTTATCTGACGGGCGCAGCCGGAACGGTGTTGTATCGGCAATCTTCATTCGCACAAGAGATTACATTCCTATGGCCCATTTCCGAACCCCGGACGCGCCTCCGTGGTCACCCCTGCCCGGTCAAAAATATTTTCCGACGAATGTCGAAAACCCGCTCCGGGCTCCGACCCCTCTATGAACGCGCACTTTTTCAGTGCGAGCTGCAATGGCGAAGAAACCAACAAGGGAGCGAGACGAGATGAAATACATTTTGCTGATGTCCGGAACCAAAGCTGGTGTCGACACCTATCACGCCTGGTCGCCGAAGGATACTGAGGCGCATTTTGCGACCCTCCAGTCCATCATGAAAGAACTGACCGAATCCGGGGAGTTTGTGGCTACGCAGGGCCTGGCCGAGCCGGCGGAAGCGATGCTTGTGCGCGGTCAGAAAAACGACCTGCCCGTCACAGACGGTGTCTTCCCCGAATCCAAGGAATTCCTGCTGGGCTACTGGATCGTGGATGTGGCCACTTTCGAACGCGCTTACGCCATAGCGGGCCGCATTTCGGCGGCGCCTGGACCCGGCGGTGTTCCCACCAACATGCCCATTGAAGTGCGGCGGTTCGCGATTCCGGGCGAATCTCAGTGACCAACGGTATCCACAATCAAATAAAAGGAGAGAGGTTATGAAATACATTCTGATGATGAATTGCCCGAGGAAAGGCTACGAGTTGATGGGCGCATGGCCGAAGAAAGCCGTCCAGGACCACATCGCCTTCATGCACACGCTCAATAAGGATCTTCGCGAAGCCGGCGAGTTGGTTTCAGCAGAAGGCCTCGCCGATCCCCGACAGGCAGTCATCGTGCGCGTCGGCAAGAACGGAGAGCCGGTCACCGACGGCATCTTCCCCGAATCCAAGGAGTTCCTCGCCGGCTACTGGATCGTCGATGTAGACAGCGAGCAGCGCGCGCACGAAATCGCCGCGCGTGCCTCCTCTGCGCCCGGCTCGGACGGCAAACCCTTCGTTATCCCCATCGAAGTCCGCCAGGTCATGAGCGGTCCGCCCGATGAGTTCGTCGCCTAAGGAAGCCGTTGTGACGCCGCTCGACACGACCACCGAGCATCTCCTCCGCGACCTCGCGCCGCAGGTGCTCGGTGCCGTCCTTCGCCGCTTCCGCGACTTCTCCGCCGCCGAGGACGCGGTGCAGGACGCACTCATCGCC
>DATAUY010000004.1:0-39212 GCA_036268025.1 Candidatus Sulfotelmatobacter sp.
GGGGATTGTAGCGGATTTTGTTTACGCGGCATGGAAGTCAAAGTCCCCACTTTCGCAAAAGGCGCGAGAAGTGGGGCACCCGGACAATGACGATTTCGTCTTTATTGTTGGAAGGGGAATCCTGTATACATATCGGTTTCGTGAAATGCGTCTCGTATTGATTGGAGTTGTTCGATGAGATCGTTTGCCATTTTCGTAGTCATTCTGTTCTCTTCTCTTCTGTGTGCACCCGTTCTCTCTGCACAGAGTGCGGCGGCGCAAAAAACGCAAGACAAAGACGCCGATAAAAAGCAGGCTGTCGCGCCATCTTCAACTCCGAAGAAGGGGCAGAAGAAAGACGAGAAGAAAGAGCCGCCGAAGGAAGAGAAAAAGGGTGGCATGACTGAGGAAACTTTTTCTGGCCTGAAATTCCGCTTGATAGGTCCCGCGGTGGCTTCGGGGCGGGTGATGTCGATCGCGGTGAATCCGAAGAAGACCGATGAATATTACGTCGGAGTCGCGTCGGGCGGAGTGTGGAAGACGGTGAACAACGGAACGACATGGACGCCGGTGTTCGACGGCGAGGGATCGTATTCGATCGGCTGGGTGGAACTTGATCCGCAGGATGCGTCCGTCATCTGGGTTGGGTCGGGCGAGAGCAATTCGCAACGCAGCGTCGGATACGGCGACGGCATTTACCGGTCGGATGATGGCGGAAAGAGCTGGAAGAATCTTGGCCTGAAGCGATCGGAACACATCGGGCGGGTGGTGATCGATCCGCGGGATTCGAAGGTTGTGTACGTCGCGGCAGAGGGGCCGCTCTGGGGCCCGGGAGGTGACCGCGGTCTCTACAAGACTACCGACGGCGGCAAGACGTGGAAAGCCGTGCTGACCATCAGCGAGAACACAGGTGTGGTGGATGTGCAGCTTGATCCCTCGAATCCCGATGTTCTGTACGCGGCGGCGTATCAGCGGCGGCGGCATGTGTTCACGCTGATTGATGGCGGGCCGGAGAGTGCTATCTACAAGTCAACCGACGCTGGCGCGACGTGGAACAAACTGACTTCGGGGCTGCCTTCGGTCGACATGGGACGCATCGGACTGGCAGTCTCGCCGGCTGATCCGAATGTGGTCTATGCGACAGTCGAGGCAGCCGACGGCAAGGGCGGAATTTTTCGATCGAACGACAAGGGCGCAACCTGGGAGAAGCGTAACGATTTTGATGTGGGTGCGATGTACTACGCGCGGGTGGTGCCTGATCCCAAGAACATTGACCGAATTTTTGTGATGAATGTCGAGTTGCGCGAGTCGCTCGACGGCGGCAAGACGCTGCATAAGGTCAACGAGGTCAACCATCATGGCGATAATCACGCCATCTGGATCGATCCGGAAGACTCGAAGCATTGGCTCCTGGGCTCCGATGGCGGGATGTACGAGACCTGGGACGACGCGAAATCGTGGCAGTTCAAAGCGAACCTGCCGACGGTGCAGTTCTATGACGTCGCCGTGGATAATGCCGTTCCCTTCTACCACGTCTGCGGCGGCACTCAGGACAACTTTTCCTGGTGCGGCCCGTCGCGCACGCGGAATCTGAATGGCATTTTGAATTCGGATTGGTACGTGACGACAGGTGGGGATGGCTTCCATTCGCAGGTCGATCCCGTGGACTCGAACACCGTTTATTCCGAGTCGCAATACGGCGTGCTGGTCCGGTACGACAAACCGACGGGGCAGGAACTAGTTTTACAGCCGAAGGAGGAGAAGGGCGAGCCTCCGTTGCGCTGGAATTGGGATTCGCCGCTGATTATCAGCCCGCATTCGCATACGCGGCTTTACTTTGCGGCGAACAAGTTATTCCGCAGCGACGATCGCGGAGACACGTGGAAGGCGATCTCAGGCGATCTGACACGGCAGATTGATCGCAACAAACTGCCGGTGATGGGGAAAGTCTGGGGGCCGGATGCGGTGGCGAAGAACCAGTCGACATCGTTTTACGGAAATATCGTTGCGCTGTCGGAGTCGCCAAAGAAGGAAGGCCTTATTTACGCCGGGACTGACGACGGATTGATTCAGGTGACGAGCGATGGCGGAGCGAACTGGACGAAGTATGAGAAGTTTCCGGGAGTGCCAGAAAAGACTTATGTAAGCCGACTGGCGGCTTCTTCGCACGATGAAAGCACCGTCTATGCCGCCTTCGAGAATCACAAGAACGACGACTTCAAGCCCTATTTACTGAAGTCGGCGGATGCAGGAAAGACGTGGACCTCAATTATCGGCAATCTGCCAGACAACGGTCCAGTTCTCGCGTTTGCGGAGGATCCAGTGAACGCCAACCTTTTATTCGCGGGAACCGAGTTTGGGGCTTTCTTCACCATCGACGACGGCGGGCATTGGGTGCGCTTGAAGGGCGGGCTACCGACGATTGCTGTCCGCGATATGGTGATCCAGGCACGCGAAAGCGATCTGGTCGTCGCTACGTTTGGGCGCGGGTTTTACGTCCTGGATGACATTACGCCGTTGCGGCAGATGAAGCCTGAGACGACGGAGCAGGCTGAAGCAATGTTTCCAGTGAAGGATGCGCTGCTTTATATCGAAAGGCATCCCTTAGGAGGGCCAAAGAAAGGATTCCAGGGCGACGCTTTCTATATGGCGGAGAACCCACCGTTCGGCGCGGTCTTCACTGCGTACTTAAAGGAAAAGATTAAGACAAAGAAGGAGAGGCGGCAGGAAGCAGAGAAAGAGGCCGCGAAGAAGAACGAGACGCTTGCCTATCCGTCGAATGACGAGTTGCGTGCGGAGGCGCAAGAGCAGAAGCCGGAGTTTTACTTCATGGTCTACGACGAGAGTGGGGCGCCAATCCGGCGAGTGGATGGCAGTCTCGACGCAGGATTCCAGCGGGCGGCGTGGGACTTGCGTTATCCGGCGTCGCGGGTACACGAGCACGGTGAAGGCGAGGGCGACGAGGACTTCCCCGACTCGCAGGATTTAGGCCCCCTTGTTCTGGCGGGAACGTACTCGGTCCGGGCGTTCGAAAAAATCGACGGTAAAGAAACCGAAGTTGCGGCGCAGACGTTCAAGGTCACGACCGAGCAGTTATCGGCGATGAACGCGGGCGACCGCGCTGCGCAAGAGGAATTCCTGCGCAAAGTGTCTGGATTATATCGAGCAGTTTATGGCGCTCAGCAGCTGGCCGAGAATGTCGAATCGCGAATGAAGATGATCCGGCAGGCGCTGGCACTGACACCGGCGGTAGAGAAGGAACTAGGCACCGTGACCGATGGAATTGAACAGCGGAACCGCGAGATCCTGCGGGTGCTTCGTGGGGATGTCGAGATCGCGCGGCGAAGCGAACCCGTGCCCTCTTCAATCAGCGATCGCGTGAATTCGATTATGGATAATGAGCGGTTCTCGCTGGCCCGGCCCACGCAGTCGGACGTGAAGTCCTACGGCATTGCCGCCTCGGAATTCGCCGAGCAACTTACGAAACTTCATGCGTTGGTTGAAGCTGATCTGGCGAAGCTGGAAAAGGACATGGAGGCGGCTGGAGCACCGTGGACACCGGGGCAGGTACCGGAATGGCGGGAGAAATGAAACCTTTCGCCACGGATTGGCACGGATTTTTGCGGATCAATCTTTTGGAAAGCCCTGTTAACTGAATTGTGCAGTTGGTCTATCCGTGAAAATCCGGGCAGATCCGTGGCCGAGGTTGTTTTCTTCGATTACTCGCTTGCGTTTCCTTTGTGACGTTGTGGTAAACTCCCGCCGACTGTTGCCGCGGAAATTTCGCATGAAAAGGCGCGACAACCGCCGTGGGGAAATCCTTTTTGCCGTCGTCCGGAGGGCTGGGAATGGGCCTCGCGTTAATGGTTCTGATCTGGCTGATTACGATCATCAGCACGTACTTTTTTGTCGCCAAAACCTGGTGGCTACCCGTGGGCGCTTCCGCCGCCACGGCGTGGATTGATCATCAATTCGCGCTCACATTCGTAATCATGGGGATTGTGTTTGTAGCGGCGCAGATGTCGCTGGGTTACATCGTCTGGAAGTACCGCGAAACGCCCTCGTCTCCGCCGGTTTCGTATTCGCATGGCAATACGACGCTCGAGATCATCTGGACCGCGCTGACAACGATTCTCTTCGTGGGACTCAACCTGATGGGCAGCAACGTGTGGGCCAGCCAGCGGTTTGACCCGCCGGAGGCCGGCGCTGTTCAGGTAGAAGTGACCGGCATGCAGTTCGCCTGGTACTTCCGCTATCCGGGACCGGACGGAACGTACGCCAGAACGAAGCCCAGCCTCATGGATCCCTCGGCGGGCGGCGAGGCGGCAGTGGGACTCGACACGTCCGATCCAGCGTCGAAAGACGATGTGGTGACCGGAACCATGTATCTGCCGGTAAATCGCGAGGTCGACGTGAGTCTGCGATCGGTGGACGTAATCCACAGTTTCTTTGTGCCGCAACTGCGGTTCAAGCAGGATACGGTGCCCGGCTTGAACATTCACATGCACTTCAAGCCAATAGAAATCGGCGAATACGAGATTGCTTGCGCGGAACTTTGCGGGCTTGGTCACTACAAGATGCACGGCATGGTTCACGTCGTCAGCCAGGAGGATTTCGACAAGTGGCTGGCGGCACGGGAGGCGGAGAAACAGTAAATGGCAACGGCGGCTACGGTCCACTCGCACGCTCCTCAGGGTTTCATTCGCAAGTACATTTTCAGCCTTGATCACAAAGTCATCGGCATTCAGTATTTCTTTCTGGCGCTCACGGCAGTGTTCGTGGGGATGTTCCTTTCACTGCTGATGCGCATCCACTTGATCTGGCCGACGGCAGTGCTGCCGCTCGTGGGTGAGATCAAGCCGGAAACCTACCTCAGCTTGCTGACGATGCATGGCACGATCATGGTCTTTTTCGTGCTGACCACGGCTCCGCAGGGCGGGTTCGGGAACTATGTACTGCCGATTCAGATCGGTGCACCGGACATGGCCTTCCCCGTCCTGAACATGCTTTCGTTCTGGACGACCTTCGTGGGATTTGTCGTGATAGTCGCGGCGTTCTTCGTGACCGGCGGCGCGCCTCTGCATGGCTGGACTGGATATGCTCCGCTGAGCGCCTTGCCATCGGCAGGGCCTGGCGAAGGGCTCGGCGCCGATCTGTGGATCACGAGCATCGCCATCTTCTGCGTGGCCTCGCTGATGGGCGCTCTGAACTTCATCACTACGACCCTTGATCTGCGGGCCAAGGGCATGACGTTGATGCGGATGCCGCTCACGGTTTGGTCGTGGTTCATTACGGCGATTCTTGGGTTGCTTGCATTTGGAGTGCTGCTGTCGGCAGGCATTCTGCTGCTGCTCGACAGGAATCTCGGAACCAGCTTTTATGTGCCGCTTGTCGTCGTCAACGGACAAGTGATGGGTCACAAGGGCGGTTCGCCACTGCTGTGGCAGCACCTGTTCTGGTTCTTCGGACATCCTGAGGTTTACATCGCGATTCTGCCAGGCATGGGCGTGGCTTCGCAGGTTCTTTCAACCTTCTCGCGTAAGCCCATCTTCGGTTATCGCGCGATGGTTTATGCGATGCTCGCCATCGGCTTCTTCGGGTTCATGGTTTGGGGCCATCACATGTTTATGAGCGGCATGAGCCCCTACTCCGCATTTGCTTTTTCAATTCTGACGATGTGCATCGGCGTGCCTTCAGCCATCAAGACGTTTAACTGGCTGGGCACGATGTGGAAGGGCCATATACGCTTTCAGACGCCGATGCTTTACGCCATCGGTTTCGTATCACTCTTCGTTTCCGGCGGACTGAGCGGGCCATTCCTGGCGCAACCGGTTCTCGACATTCAATTGCATGACACGTATTTCGTGGTCGGACACTTCCATCTCATCATGGGAGTAGCGGCTATCTTTGGCATATTTGCGGCGACCCATTACTGGTTTCCCAAGATGTTCGGTCGCATGATGAATGAGACCATGGGGAAAATTCACTTCTTCGTCACTCTGGCGGGGACCTATGCCATCTTCATGCCGATGCATTATCTTGGGGTGGCCGGCATGACGCGGCGCTATTCGCAGTTCACTGAAGTCGCGTACCAGATCAAGTTGCTTCCGCTGCAAACGTTTATGACGTATGCAGCCTTTGTGACCATCGGCATCCAGTTGCTGTTCCTGATCAACCTGTTCTGGAGTCTATTCAAGGGGCCGAAGGCGAGCGACAATCCGTGGGAGGCGACGACGCTGGAGTGGACAACTACAACTCCGCCGCCGCACGACAATTTTGGCGGGGTGACGCCGGTGGTCCATCACGGCCCGTACGAGTATGGAGTGCCGGGAGCGCCCAAGGACTACGTTATGCAGACTGATCCGGCAACCACGCTCTCGCATTGATCCACTAAGTAGTTATGGCGACCTATACACCCACCACCCGGATTGATGACATTGGCCACAAACCACCCGAGCCTCCGGCGCGGGGGGGAGGCGGAGGGGACCGCGGCGGCGAACTTCCGGACTATGGCGCACGGTTGCGGCGCGCCCGCCTGGGGATGATTTGTGCCATAGCCACGGTCTGCATGGTATTTATCTCCCTGACCAGCGCATACGTGTTCCGGCGCGGGTTGCCGACATTTGATGGGAGCTCGAACACTTACATCCGCGATTGGGGCGTCATCCAGTTACCCTGGCAGTTGCTGGCAATCAATACAGCGCTCCTGCTGGCGAGCAGCGTAACCATGGAATTTGCCCGCCGGGCCGCAGCGCGCGAGGCAGCGTTGGCTCCTGTGGAATCGATCCCGGGCGTCACGCTGGGCGACGAGAAGAAGTTTCCCTGGCTGGCTTGCACGATGCTGCTGGGTGCGTGCTTTCTGGTTGGGCAGTGGATGGCCTGGACGCGATTGCATGAGAGAGGGTTTTATCTCGACACGAACCCCATCAGTTCGTTCGCATTCCTGCTGACAATTACGCATGCCGTGCACCTGGCTGGAGGCATGATCGCATTGACCTGGGCGGGGAGCGCTTCCCTGCTGCACAAGCCCCTGGAGTCTCGTCGGATTGTGGTGGATGTCACGGCCTGGTATTGGCATTTCATGGCGTTGTTGTGGATTTATATCTTCGCGTTGTTGACGTTTGTGCGGTAGAGAGCAACGGGTAGAGAGCAAAAGAACGCAAAGGCGTCCGGCAGTTTGCTGATGCCTGCTGCACGTTGAACGCTTGTCGTTTTGATTCTGTTCACTGACTGACAGAGAGGGGACCTGAGAATGGCTGATGCCACTCTGGATCACGCGGTCGCCCACGCGGCGCCCGGGGCATATGAAGCACCGCTGTTTGGGACGTATTCGAAAAAGGTGGGGATGTGGCTGTTTCTCGCCTCAGACTCGCTGACCTTTGGAGCGCTGCTGTTCGCGTTCAGCTACAACCGCATTTATACGAATCCATGGCCGACGCCATTTCATTCGGAGAGCATCGCGAATGCTACGGTCATGACAGCTTGCCTGCTGTCGAGTTCCCTGACGATGGTGATGGCGGTCTTCGCGTCGCAGCGCGGCGACCGGGCATGGACGCGCAACTGGCTGCTGGCGACCATGATTTTTGGCACAGCGTTCATTGTGCTGCATGGGATGGAGTGGTCGAAGCTGATCGGCGAAGGCCTGACGCTGCCGGGATTTATGTCGGTTCTCGGCGTATCAAAACCATCGGGCACGGGCGAACTGGCCAATATCTCGAAGAACATCCCGCAATTTCCGCAGGCGTTCTTCGGGTTGACGGCAATGCACATGTTGCACGTGACTATTGGCGTGATTTACCTGGGCGTGGTCGCATTCCGGAAATGGTTTCTGCCAGTTCTGGCCGTGATCTGGATAGCGGCGGCATTCTTGATTCCGTCAGATAACGTGTTTCATTATCCCGTGCATGCGCTGGGAATCGGCTTGGCCGTCGCGGCAATCATTTTGTTCTTGAAACCGAAAGATTACGACTCGCACGATGTGGAAGTCTGTGGATTGTACTGGCACTTTGTCGATCTGGTGTGGATGTTTATCTTCCCGCTCGTGTACCTGATGTCGACGAAAGTCTGATTAGCGGAATAAGATCAAAAACCCCGCCCTGTCTGGCAAAATGCGCGAGACAAGGATGGGCACCCTGAGTCAGGAGATAGACAAGATGCACGACGTGGCGCACAGCGATAACAAGGGACAGTACTTCTGGGTGTGGGGAGCGCTCCTTGTTCTGACCGGCATGGAGGTCTGGCTGGGGTACAACAACCGTCTCCTTACAGCGGTCCATATGCTGGAAATCTTGCTGATTTTGTCGATCATCAAGTCGGCCCTGATCATTGGCTACTTCATGCACTTGAAGTTCGAAAAGGCCATTATGCGCTGGCTGCTGGTCATTTCGGTGACGGCATGCTTTATCATCATGTACTTCTTTTTCTTTCCCGATGCGGACCGGGTTCAGCCTCCGCCAAACGGCGTGGGGATTCAAGCCTCATGAACAGTACGCGCAAATTCGGCTTAACGCTCCTTGTGCTTGTGGTAGCGATGTGGACTGCCCCAGCCTTTGCCCAGGGCTGCGCCATGTGCCGAGCGAATGCGAATGCCACGCCGAAGGAGGCCCAGCGAGCGATTAACCGAGCCATTTTCGTCATGCTGGCCCCGCCGCTGGGAATCATGTCGCTAGGGGTGGGGTTTGCCGCCTGCTATGCGCGGAAACGGGACCGAGAAAAAGAGCAAGATCTGTAGAAACGTTGCTTGCTATCTCTCTATCCGCGAAGACGACTGCCTCCCGCCGCAAGAGACGTAGCAAGCTGCGCCTCCACGAGTAATCTTCCAATCCCTTATAATAGAAAGATTCACCAAGCCATCCGGAGGGACCTGTGCGTCTGCGCGCGGCTTCCGGTACAGCTTTCGGCCCTTTTCGATGTCTTCTACAACAACTCCGACAGAAAGCATTGTGGTCCGCGGCGCCCGCG
Source organism: Candidatus Sulfotelmatobacter sp. (assembly GCA_036268025.1). GTDB lineage: Bacteria > Acidobacteriota > Terriglobia > Terriglobales > Acidobacteriaceae > Sulfotelmatobacter. The sequence goes on from DATAUY010000004.1 coordinate 8,941, forward strand.
TTCATAACCTCAAGAACATTGATTTTGAGGTCCCTCATAACACCCTGACGGTGGTGACGGGCGTGTCCGGATCCGGCAAGTCCTCCCTCGCCTTCGACACCATCTATGCCGAAGGGCAGCGCCGCTACGTGGAATCCCTATCGGCGTATGCACGGCAATTTTTGGAGCGGATCGAGAAGCCGGACGCGGACACGATCGACGGAATCGCTCCGGCGGTGGCGATCAAGCAGAAAAATACGACGCGGAATCCGCGGTCGACCGTGGCCACCGCTACCGAGATATACGACTACCTGCGGCTGTTGTTCGCTCGCGTCGGGCGAACCTTCTGTGCGAAATGCGGGCGCCAGGTCAAGAAGGACACGGTGGATGAAGTCGCGGATGCGATTCTTGCACTCGAGCCGGGAACGCGGTTGCAGGTGTTCTTCCCTCTGCAACGATCGGAAACGAAGGCAGAGAGACCGGATGAGAAAGAAGTCCATCGGCCGAAATCCAGGAAATCCGCACTTTCCGCAAAGGGCGCGAGAAGTGGGGCACCCGGCACGCTGCCAGATGCGGTGAAGACGCGCCTTTTTGATCTGCGGAAAGCTGGGTTCAACCGGCTTTATCAGAATGGAGAGGTTTTCGAGTTTTCTACTCCCGAGTCTTTACTCGATATCGACTTCAATCAGCCTGTGTTTATGTTGGTCGACCGGTTGATCGCATCTCCCGATGCGCGGACGCGAGTTGTCGACGCGGTGGAAACGGCATACCGCGAAGCCGGTGAGGTGCTGTTTGAGTTTCCGCCGAATGACTCCAACGAAGACGCGGGCAGAAGTGCCCGCGCCACACAGATATTGCGGTTCGCGCAAAGATTCGAATGCAAGGATTGCCATTTGCGCTACGAGGAGCCCGAGCCGCGGCTTTTTTCGTTCAACAATCCCTACGGCGCTTGCCCAAAGTGCCAGGGATTTGGAAATACGATTGATTTCGATCTCGATCTTGTCATTCCCGACAAGCTAAAAACCCTGGCCGAGGGCGCAATCGAGCCGTGGACCAAGCCGAAATATCGTCCGTTGTTTACAGACTTGAAGCGCTATGCGAAGCAGGCCGGCATCCCGCTCGATATGGCTTGGGTGGACATGGCCGAAGAGCACCGCAACCGCGTTCTTAATGGCGACGGAAAGTTCCTGGGAGTTCGCGGATTTTTCGCCCACCTGGAGCGCAAAAAATACAAGCTGCACGTTCGCGTGTTTCTGAGCCGGTATCGCGGATACTCGCTTTGTCCGGAATGCAATGGGAACCGGCTGCGTCTGGAAGCTCGGCAAGTGAAGATACAAGGCAAGAATTTGTGCGAAGTGTGTGGCTTCACTGTGGAAGATGTGCTGAAATTCTTCGAGCAGGTGTCGCTGACCCCACAGGAGGCTGACATTGCGGAGAAATTGCTTCAGGAGATTCGAGAACGGCTGCGGTTCCTGAACGATGTCGGCTTAAACTATCTCACGCTCGATCGCCTGTCCTCGACTCTGTCCGGCGGCGAAGCACAGCGCATTCAACTCGCAACCTCCTTAGGATCGCGGCTGGTCGGGACACTCTATGTACTCGATGAACCTTCGATTGGACTCCACGCCAGAGACACACACCGCCTGGTAAAAATACTTCACGACCTGCGCGATCTGGGAAACACAATTCTCGTGGTCGAGCACGATCCCGACATCATGAGAGCTGCGGACTGCATTCTCGACCTGGGACCGGGAGCAGGAGAGAACGGCGGCAAATTGATCGCGGAGGGAACGTACGATGAAATTCTGCACAATCCGGCTTCCCTGACTGGCCGATATTTGTCCGAGGATCTCCGTATTCAAGTGCCCGCAACACGGCGTAAACCGGGGACCCAGCAGATTCGCATGAAAGGCATTCGCGCCAATAATCTCAGGAATGTTGAGATCAATATTCCGCTTGGGATGCTCGTCGCGATCACCGGCGTTTCCGGATCGGGCAAGTCTACGCTCTTGCATCACGTGCTATATCGGGCGCTGGCGCAGACGAAACAACAGTCAGGAAACGGGAACAGTGCGAGTTCGAGCGCTACGGCGACCTGGGAGGGCTTGCAGGGCGATCAGTATATCGACGAGGTTGTGCTCGTGGACCAGTCGCCGATCGGCCGAACCCCAAGGTCGAATCCTGTCACTTACATCAAGGCGTTCGATGCGATCCGCGAGTTGTTCGCTTCCCAGCCTGAGGCGAAGAAGCGCGGATTTAGCGCGGGACATTTTTCGTTCAATATTCCCGGAGGCCGCTGTGAGGTTTGCCAGGGAGACGGGACCGTCACCGTCGAGATGCAGTTCCTGGCCGACGTCGAACTCGTTTGCGAGGAGTGCAAAGGCACCCGCTACAAGCCGCAAGTGCTCGACGTGCGCTATCGCGGAAAGAATATTCATGAAGTGCTGAACTTGACGGTTAAAGAGGGGCTGAAGTTTTTCGCGGAAGCTCCCAAGATTACCGACAAACTACGTACCCTGGAGGAAGTCGGCCTCGGATATTTGCGCCTTGGCCAGTCGGCGACGACGCTTTCAGGCGGCGAGGCCCAGCGCATGAAACTGGCGGCACATTTGCAGCCTGCGGTGCGGGACGCGGGACGTCCCGCCGGTGAAAAGCTTAAGCGGCGGCTGCTTTACATCTTTGATGAACCCACCACCGGGCTGCATTTTGACGACGTCAGCAAACTCCTGGCCGCGTTTCGCCGTCTGATTGAAGCAGGGGGCTCGATTGTCGTCATCGAGCATAATCTGGAAGTCATCAAGACCGCTGACTGGGTGATCGATCTCGGACCCGAGGGCGGGAACCGCGGGGGAAAGATCGTGGCGGCTGGGCCACCTGAGGCGATCGTGAAAGTGGCGGGATCATACACCGGCAAGTATCTGGCGCGAGTCTTGAATGGCAATGGAGCGTCGAGTGCGCATGGGCGCAACTAGATTTGGCACGTTGCTGGCAGTCGCGGCAATGCTTTTCGCCGGCTCATGGGCAGCTCTCGCCGGAGACGTATCCAACTACGTCTCTACGACGCAATCTCCGCAACAGGATGGCAGTTCTTCCACCTCGCATCGCAAGGGAACGACCCATCACGTTACAGTTGCAGAATCCGATGATCCATCTCCCGAGCTGACCAGGGCAGAAGACCTGATTCAAAAACAGAACCTCGCTGGCGCTGAACCGGTTTTGCAGAAGATGGTCGAGCACGATCCGGAGAACTATGTGGCCTGGTTCGACCTCGGCTTTGTCGAAAACCGACTGGGAAAGACCGACGAATCCATCGCCGCCTATCGAAAATCCGTCGCAGCCAAGCCCGATGTCTTTGAATCGAACCTGAATCTTGGCCTGCAACTGGCCAAGGTTGGCAAGCCAGATGCGGAGCAGTTCCTGCGCGCCGCCACGCAGCTCAAGCCCACGAGCCATCCCGTGGATGGCCAGGCTAGAGCGTGGCTTTCGCTGGCGCATGTCATTGAGACGGCCAAACCCGAGGAGGCTTTGGCCGCATACCAAAGGGCTGCCGCTCTGTTGCCGAAAGACCCCGAGCCACACCTGAGCGCCGGGCTGATGCTGGAAAAGCAGAACAAGTTTGCGGACGCGGAGCGGGAGTACAAAAGTGCGCTGGAGATTGATTCATCTTCGATGGATGCCGTGACCGGCCTGGCGAATATCTACATGCGGGGGCGTCGGTTTCCCGAAGCCGAAGCCGAGTTGCGCAAGATTGTGGCGGCGCATCCCGAACAGGGACCGCTGCATATCCAGCTTGGGCGGATTTTGGCCGCACAAGGCAAGAACGACGATGCCATCGCTGAATTTGAGGCCGGGCTGCGCGGTGAAGATCCGAGCAGTGTTCCCGCGGATGCGCAGCGCGAGTTGGCCGATTTGTATTATGCGGCCGGAAAAAACGAGCAGGCCGAAACTGCGTATCGCGCGTTACTTGGCAGAGATACCAATGATGCACTGGTCCACCGGCAGTTAGGAAGAAGCTTGATTCGCGAGAAGAAGTTCACCGATGCGCAAGCGGAACTGATATCCGCGATCAAACTCCAGCCTGACCTTGTGGATGCATACACGGATTTGGCTTTTGCCGCTGGCGAGAACAAGGATTATCCCCTGGTGATTCGGGTGTTGGATGTGAGAGTCAAACTGAAGCCGGAGACCGCGAATACTTACTTCTTTCGGGCTTCCGCCTATGACCACCTGAATGACGTCAAGAAAGCGTCGGCGAATTATCATCTCTTTCTTCAGACGGCCAACGGGAAGTACCCTGAAGAGGAGTGGCAGGCAAAGCACCGGTTGATCGCGCTCGAACCAAAGAAATAGTCTGCACGGGTTGGGTCATGCTTGGGGTGAGCATTTCTTGAGGCACCGAAAAACAGGGCAGGCGGCGTGGAGTCGCAGACATTTTGTGATCGCTGTGCTGCTGGCATTTGTAAGCGCGTCCGCTGCCGCTGTTCCGCACCGGGATGAGGCTTCGGTCGAAGAACTGAAGGCGCGGCTGTCGTCGGCCAGTGTTCCCGATCGTCCGCATATTTGCGTGGAGATTGCGGAGAAGCAGCTTACAGAGGTGGACAAGCTCTACGCGGCGTCGGATGTAGAAAGGGCGCAGGCGAGCTTGACTGATGTTGTTACTTACTCGGAGATGGCTCGCGACTATGCCATCCAATCGCACAAATATCAGAAACAGGCCGAAATCGCCGTTCGAGGAATGGCGCGCAGACTGACTGGGATTCTGCACTCGCTTGGCGGCGACGAACAGGTGCCTGTCAAGGATGCTGTGACCAAGCTCGAGCGTGTCCGCGACGATCTGTTGTCGTCGATGTTCAAGAAGGTAGGAAAATGACCGGCTGGCGCCTACGTTTGCTATGTCCTTTCCTGTGCGTCTGTTCACTCCAGGCGTTCGCGCAGAGACATCGCGATCCGCTGACGCAGGCGGAAATTGATCAGGTCCGTGACACGAGTTGGGAGCCGAAACTGCGCCTTCCACTCTACGTTGCTTTCGCGCGGGCCCGGCTGGTGAAGCTGGAAGAGATCAGAAGCGATCCCAAGACGAAAGACCGGGCAAAGCAAACCCACGATCTGCTGGACGACTTTCAGCTTCTCTATGATGAGCTGAACGACAACATCGATACCTATGTTGATCGAAAAGATGACATTCGCAAACCGCTTAAGACGATCGTTGATGCGGACACGGAATTTCAGGCAAAACTGCGTGCGCTCAAAGATGCCGCCGACGTGCCTCCGCAGGAGGAGCAGCAGTACGAATTTGTGTTGACCAATGCTCTCGAAACTGTGGATGCTTCAACCGAAGACCACCGCAAGCTCCTGGCCGAGCAGGAAGAACTATCGAAGCAGAAGAGGTTGAATAAGAATCCTTCGAAAGGGACAGGAGTGAGTCCGGAATAGAGGCGGGTTCCCGTGTTAATCTACGCTCACCGTGCGTGAAGGCCTGCTTGAACTTTTTCAGGAAACCTATCGTGAATTCCGGCCTGGGACTCCTCCGCCTGAATTGAAAATCGAGTTCTTCGCATTCGCCAACGTCAATAACACCATCAGGTTGCGCAACGGCGAATTGCTGGTGCGACTTTCCGACCTATTAGAGGGCGCACCCGAAACAGTGCTGCGCGCCATTGCTCACATTCTTCTTGCGAAAATGTACAGGCGGCCGATCGATCGTGGCCACGCTGCGCGCTATCGCAGATACGTCGGCAGTCAGGACATTGTTCGCAAGGCACATCTCGTACGTCAAATGCGTGGACGAAAGCGGCTGCGGTCAGCTCGCGGCATTTTCTACGATCTCGATGTCATCTTCGAAGACATAAACACGAGTTTCTTTCACGGCCTGATGGCCCGGCCGCGCATGAGCTGGAGCCAGCTTCGCACCCGCCGCATTCTCGGCCACTATGATCCGGCACATAATGCGATCATCATCAGCCGTATCTTCGATCATCCGCACGTTCCCCGCTATGTGCTCGAATACATCGTCTATCACGAGATGCTGCATCTGAAACATCCGGTGAAGCTGCGCGGAAGCCGGCGCTGTGTACACTCGCCGGAGTTTCAGGCCGAGGAAAAGCTTTTTCCTCATGCTAGCGATGCCAACGCATTTCTAAAGCGGCTTTAGGACTGGCAATCAGACGCCGTCTCCCTGCGCTTACGAGCGATTCAGCTTGGAAATCTTGCCGTGCGATGTCTAATCCTGCGCGTTCCCGGGCCGCCACGTTGACGCGTTTCGGGGCGGAAGACTATGCTTAGAAGTTGAAATTGAAATTCATTTTCAAGATCAAATCCGCGCTTTCATGGAGATAGTAAGACCCGTAATCGCATGATGCGATTGCGACCGGCGACACCAGCCGGCTCGATGTACTTCGATGTTACAGGCCTTCATCATCACACTTCGCGAAGGGGTAGAAGCCGCTCTTATTGTCGGCATTACTCTCGCTTATCTGGGCAAAATCGGCCGGCCCGAACTGCGCAAGACTGTTTATGCGGCGTTGGTCGCGGCGTTTCTGGGAAGCATCGGGGTAGCGATCGTAATCTCACGCGCTCACCTGAACGAAGACGTCTTCGAAGGCTGGATCATGCTGGTAGCGGCATTTTTCGTCGTCAGCATGGTTGTGTTCATGATGAAAGCCGGCCGCAAGCTGAAGGGCGAGATTGAAGGCAAGGTCAGCATGCTTGCCGGCAAAGACGCCTGGTTTGGGCTGTTTATTTTTGTCTTTCTGATGGTGTTGCGGGAAGGAGCAGAAACGGTGCTGGTCCTTTCCGCGGTGTCGTTGAACTCGACCGAGCTCATGAGTTTTCTGGGCACGCTATTCGGTGTTGCCGCCGCGATTGCGTTTGGCGTGATGTTCGTCAAAGGCAGCGTTCGTATCAATCTTCAAAAGTTCTTCAAGGTCACCACCGCAATTCTGTTCCTGGTGGCTGCGCAATTACTGATTTCCGGCTTGCATGAACTGTCTGAAACCGGTTTCCTTCCCTCCTCGAAGCGTGAGATGGCGATCATTGGACCAATCGTCAGCAACGATTGGTTCTTCTTCGTCACGATTTTTGCCCTGGCGGCGTTGATGGTGCTGTTCGATGCGCGGCGCCGAGCGCCGCCATTGGCCGCAACTGCGTCTCCAGCGGAGCGGCGCAAGGCTACATGGACGGCCCGACGCGAGCGCCTGTGGATGGGATCGGTTTACACCTGCTCGTTCCTCTTCATCGCGATGGTAACGGCTGAATTTGTATATGCGAAGACAGCCAGCGGGCTCTCGCCCGCGACCGAAATCACGTTCACGAATGGCAAAGTAAGCATTCCTTTGTCTCAGGTTTCCGATGGCGATCTGCACCGCTTCGAGGCGAACGAGAACGGAACTGAGATTCGTCTTTGGCTTTACCAGAAGCCGGATGGAAGAATTGCAACTGTATTTGATGCCTGCGAAATCTGCGGCGCGAAGGGCTTTTACAAGAGCGGCAATCGCATCTTGTGCAAGAACTGCGGGGCGCCAATCAATCCACAATCGGTGGGCGCACCCGGTGGATGCAATCCGGCGCCGTTGAAATCAGTTCAGACCGCCGATTCGATCATCATCGAGGAGGCCGACATCGCCGGCGGTAGCCGCATGTTCGGACAGTAACCGATGTTCGCGCGGCTGGTCTACGAATCCTTCCGGCGGCAGAAGCGGCGAAAGCTTCTCGCGGGCGCTGCAATTGCTCTGGGAGTCACCGTCGCCACCGCGATGATCGCCGTCGCCACCGATATTGGCGACAAGATTAACCGTGAACTTCGCACCATCGGTGCCAATCTCGTAGTCACTCCCCAGGAAGATTCGCTCGATGTCGAAATCGGCGGGGTGAATCTCAAACCTCCGTCCGATGGCGCGTTTCTGAACGAAGCCGACTTGCCGAAAATCAAAGGAATCTTCTGGCACAACAACATCACGGGGTTCGCCCCCATGCTGCCGGTGAGCGTCCCCCTCCAGCATGATGGGAAGACTCAGGAAGTCACTTTGCTCGGAACATATTTTGCCAAGCGACTTACCTATGGAAAAGATGAATTCACCACCGGCGTTCGAAATACACATCAGTGGTGGAAGGTAGCGGGTGGGTGGCCTGCGGACGATTCCCGTAACGTTCTCGTTGGGGAGCGCTTGGCGCAGCAGACCAGCATAAAGTCTGGCGATGTGATTACCATATCCAGCCGGCAATTACAGGTTAGCGGAGTGCTCTCGACAGGCGGAGTAGAAGACGATCAGATTGTTGCGCCGCTTTCTGTAGCACAAGAAATTATCGGCAAATCCGGCGCCGTCCGCCGCGTCTATGTAAGCGCCCTTACGAAGCCTGAGGACGCCTTCGCGCGCCGCGATCCTAAGACGTTGTCCGGCGCGGTGTATGACCGCTGGTATTGCTCACCATATCCGCAATCGATCGCCCTACAATTGACGGAGGTGATTGCGCACTCTCACGCGGAGCAGATACGGCAGGTAGCGCAGAACGAAGGCGTGGTACTGACAAGAATCGAGGGACTGATCTTTCTGATAACGCTGGCGGCGCTGCTAGCCTCGGCCCTGGCGGTTTCAGCAGCAATGGCCACAGCAATTTTCGAGCGGCGGTCCGAAGTCGGTTTGATGAAAGCACTCGGCGCGGGCAAGATTGCTGTTGCGTCTGTATTCTTCGCCGAAGCCACGTTGTTGGCCCTGCTCGGTGGCGCAGTCGGATTTGCCATCGGAGCGGTTCTCGCTCACCAGATCGGACGTTCGATCTTCAGTTCGGAGATTTCGGTATCTCCCGTGCTGCTACCGCTCATTCTCGGGATCGCCGTGATTGTTACCTTTGCAGGCAGCGCGGCGGCGATCCGGCGCGCAGTCGTGATGGATCCCGTGTTCGCGTTGCGAGGTGAATTGTGACCGCGCTTTCGCCGTCCGCCCAGGACCTCGCGGCCAGCCGCTCTCGTGCTGCACACTCATCGATGTTTGTGCGAATGCTTGTGCGGGCTGCGATTCTGCGCCGCGGCCGGGCCCTTTCGGCGTTGCTTGCAGTCGCCGTGGCCGCAGCGGTTGCCACAGCGATGATGAATCTCTACGTAGACGCGCAAGCCAAGCTGCAACGCGAGTTTCGCAACTACGGCGCGAACCTCATTGTCGTCGGAAGAAGTGGCGATTCCCTTCCTGCCGACGCGCAGTCACAGGTCGATTCTGTGCTAGCTAGACGTGGGGTGGCAGCGCCGTTTGCTCTGGTCGTTGCGCGCACAACTGACGGACAGCCGATTGTCGTGGCAGGAACCGACTTTGAGCGCGTCAAGCAACTGGATCGCTGGTGGTCAGTGCGCCACTGGCCGTCTGCGCCGCAGCAGGCTCTAATCGGCACAAAAGCTATGGCTGTAGTCGCGCCCAGGAATCAGCCTTTTGACTTGAGCTTTCAAGGCAAGATACTGCATCTTTCCCCGTCGGGAACTGTCCAAACTGGCGCGGCTGAAGACAGCCGTATTTATATCTCGCTCGCCGATTTCACAGCCTGGACGGGCCTTCAGCCCTCGAGCATCGAGGTCAGGGCCAACGGTTCGGCGGAAGCGGTGTCCGGCATCATGAATCAGATCTCCCAATCGATTCCAGGCGCTGACGTGCGCCCCGTGCGGCAGATCATGGAAGGCGAAGCGCGTGTGCTAGGGAAAACGCGCGCGACCGTCTTCGCGGCGTCGGCACTGATCATTCTGACTGCCGCTCTGTGCGTGCTGTCTACCTTGATGGGATGGGTCTTCGACAGGCGGCGTGATTTCGCGATTATGAAGGCGCTGGGTGCATCGGGAAAACTGCTCGGCGGTTTCTTTGCCGCCGAGGCCGCTGTGCTTGGCGCGACAGGTGCGGTCCTGGGATTTCTGGCAGGCATCGGGATTGCCTCATGGATCGGCCGGGTCAACTTTCATGCGGCGATCACGCCACGTTTTGACGTGCTGCCGATAGTGCTGGCTGGTAGCATGGCAGTGACGGTGCTGGCGGCGATACTTCCGATTTCATTGTTAGGCCGCGTCGAACCGGCCGCCATTCTGCGGGGAGAGTAATGATCGAGATCCGAGAAGTAACGAAGCTTTACCCCGCGAAGGAAGAGCACGCGGCCCGCGACAGCAGCTCGATCCATGCGCTGGACCACATTTCGCTCAGCGTTGCCAAAGGTGAGTGGCTCTCGGTCATGGGACCGTCCGGTTCAGGAAAGTCGACTCTCGTAAATTTGATTGGATGCCTCGATCGTCCGTCCTCGGGCGAGATTTGGCTTGATGGGCAAGACGTCGCGGGGATATCCTCTGCCGAATTGAACCGTGTGCGCGCGGAAAAGATTGGATTCATCTTCCAGCAGTTTCACCTCATTCCATTTCTGACTGCGGTCGAGAACGTCATGCTGGCCCAGTACTTCCACAGCATGACCGACGAGAAAGAAGCGACGGAGGCCCTGGAGCGCGTTGGCCTGGGCGACCGCGCCCGCCATCTGCCATCCCAGCTATCCGGCGGCGAGCAGCAGCGGGTGTGCATCGCACGGGCGCTGATTAACGATCCGAAGATCATCCTGGCGGATGAGCCTACCGGAAACCTCGACGCGCAGAACGAAGAAATCGTCCTCCGCCTGCTACGGGAGTTCCATCAGCAGGGACGCACGATTGTCATGGTCACGCACGATCCGGTTGTCGCGCGGCTGGCGGATCGTCGAATCGAACTGCATCACGGAAAGATCGCGGCGCAGGAAGTTTTCTCGATGGCCGATGAGGAACAACTCGACGAGGTTCTCGAAGAGCTTTGGGTCCTGGCCGAACATGGAGAGATTGCTGAAGTTGAGCGCATGGAAGTGCATGGCGCGCTGCCTGTAAGCCTGGCGATCGAAAAGATGATTGAGATGGGGCTGGTGGTTGCGACGCCGCATCCGCCGGAGCCGCATGATCACAAGCCATTTGTGAATCCGTGCCACGACGCGTTGAAGCCGGTGTTGGCTTCGATGGGCGATGGAACGATGATTGTCGAACTCACTTCTCGGGGACGAGAACGGGCGGGAAGCATCATCCGCAGACACCGGCTGGCTGAGCGACTGTTCACCGACAGCCTCGCGATGGACAGCGAAACCGAAATCGAGCAACAGGCGTGCAAGTTCGAGCACATTCTTTCGCCCGAGGCCACGGACAAGATTTGCGCATTTCTCGGACATCCGCGGACTTGTCCGCACGGAGCCGCCATCCCACCGGGTGAATGTTGCGGGCGAGTGTTTGTGAACAAAGAAATGATGGAACGCGAGCCTTTCCGTTCCAAGTAATCCCAGCTAACGAAAAGGATCTTCGATCCGCAAGCCTTCGATTTTTTGCCCGTGTTGCATGTCCTCTGTGTAGAGGACGGAGCACTCCGCCTCCAGAGCAGCGGCGACGATCAAGCAGTCATACCAAGAGAACTTGTAACGCGAGTAAACGTGTAACGCGGAGAAGTACAACGCGGGAGAGGTGTGAACCCGGAGTAACGGCCGAAAGGTGGTATTGAGGTATTCTTCCGCTGCGAATGTAGACATCGGCTTGCTGAATTGGCGTAGGGCTGCGTTGAAGAACTCCTGTACTACTTGGAAACTTACAATGCCTTTGCCAGTATCGAGGCCGTTGCCTATGAGGTCGCGCGCGCGACGGGCTTTGGCAGGCACGGTCTCATCCAGGGAATAAACGAAGACGTTGGTGTCGAGGAAGTACTTAGCGCTCATTCATTTCGTCGCGAGTGAAGTGTCGGCCGGGCTGCACATCGCTCAGCCGACGCATCAGCGCATCATAGGCTGCGGCCCGACCCGAGCGGGCGGAATACTGCTCGAGCCACTCACGAAACGCGGCATTCAGGGTCTTGTGTTCGGACTTCGCGACGCCACGTGCTTGTTCGATCAATGATTCGTCGGCGCTGAAAGTAATATTCTTCACATGTATTAGTGTACACTATGTTCGTGTACACATCAAGGCTTGCGGCTCCATAATTCTCATCGAAAGACTTCATGACGCGTCGCCCCATCATAGGTGTTTTCGACTCCGGATTTGGGGGACTAACTGTCCTTAAAGCTTTACTTGATGTTGTCCCCGATGCTGACTATGCCTACTTCGGGGACACCGCCAGGCTCCCCTACGGATCCAAATCGGTTGAGACCGTAGCCCGCTATGCGGTCGAGGCCACGAATTACCTGGAGTCCCATGGCGCCCGGATGCTGGTGATCGCATGCAATACGGCAACGGCGCTCGCGCTGGATCAAATTACTTCTGCAGCACATGTACCGGTTGTCGGGGTGGTCCAACCCGGAGCAGAGGCCGCAGCGAGCGCGACTACGAATCGGAAAGTTGTGGTGGTTGGCACCGAGGCCACCGTGAGCAGCCATGCATACCGCAAGGCTCTTGAGGCGCGTGGGCTACAGGTCCAGGAAAAAGCTTGTCCCTTGCTTGTTCCGTTGGTGGAAGAAGGATGGATCGAACATCCTGTAACAGAGCAGGTAGCGAAAATCTATCTGAACGAGGCTTTTGCAGACGGATTTCGAGACGCCGACACCATCGTGCTGGGATGCACGCACTATCCTCTATTGAAGCCGCTCTTGCGGCGGGTCGCGCCGGCGCACGTGAGCATCGTTGATTCGGCGGAATCGACGGCCCGCGCAGTGGCTTCGCATTTTGGGCAGATGGTGAAACCAAGTTCTGAGGAAGAGCGACGTTCAGTTCAGCGGCTGAAGTTCTTTGCCACCGATTCCACCGAGAAGTTCAAGCGGCTGGGCACACGCTTCCTGGGCCATCCAATCGAAGAAGTGCAGCATGTCGATCTCAAAGAATGATTCGTAGAGACGACGCCCGCAAAGCTTTCCCACTATCCTGCACACCCACTCAATGCAAGACGTAGCGAGCTACGTCTTTACAAAACAGTCGTCGAATATTTTGGTCGCAAGATTCGGATAGCGCCTCGCTCCCTGACAGAAATACTGTGTCTCGTGACGCGCGACTTCAATCTAACGCGGAGAAACTATTCCCATGCATCCGCTCGACAATGTGATCTGGAATGCGCTGACCACGCGCGATGCTCATTTCGCCGAAGGCGCAGGCATTTCGCGGCGATTCATTCGCGAGGTTGGACCGCTTGGCGCGTTCAATCAGCGTGGCGACGACGGTTACGCATCGCTGGCGGAATTGGTGCAACCGGGAGGCACTGTCGCGCTTTTTCTGGATGATCCGTACGAAGTGCGGCCCGGCTGGAGCTACATCGTGGGTGCACCTTTGCTCCAGATGGTCTATGAAAACGGAGCTATGCCGCCCGCGCGGAGTAGCGGGCTCCGGCCCGAAATACTCCAACTTGGCGACAAAGATTCCGTTGAGATGATCGAACTCACAGCGCTGACCAAGCCTGGGCCTTTCAGCACACGCACACACGAGCTTGGAACATACCTCGGTATCCGCGAGGGCGGAGAGCTTGTGGCAATGGCTGGCGAGCGAATGAAGGTACCCGGATACACCGAGGTCAGCGCAGTCTGCACGCATCCGGAGTGCGTCGGTAAGGGCTATGCCCGCGTTCTCATGACGCAAGTGATGCGAGGGATACGTCAGCGGGGCGAGACGCCATTCCTACACGTGCGCCAGGATAACGAACGAGCGATTGCGCTCTACGAGAAGCTGGGTTTCACTAGACGCCACCGGGGACACTTCGCCGTGATAGAGGCCGCGAAAGAATAGTGCAGAGAAATAGTGCAGAGATAAAGTGCAGGAACATGCGCGAGGACTGCCGACACCCTCAGTAGAGGTGGAAGTCCACTTCTACTGCGATCTCGACTCGGACCGGATGTCCATCTTTCATAGCAGGCTCGAACTTCCAATTCTTGACGGCTTCGATGGCCTTCTCATCCAGGCCCATGCCCAGGCTGCTGAGTACACGGATATTGCTGGGGCGACCGTCGGTACCTACGACCAGGCCGAGCGTGCAGACCCCCTGATATTTCGCCTTGCGGGCTTCTTCGGAAAACTCAGGTTCAGGGGCGTAAATGGTACGCGGTGCGGAGACGCCTCCGCCGACGTGGAAGATGCCGCCGCCAGTGCCCCCGCCTTCGCCGGGGCCGAAGCCCGGGCCTTTGCCTGACCCAATGCCGCCCCCGCTGCCAGAACCAATACCCCCGCCGCCGCCGGTACCGTTCGAAGGCAGCACAGCGTGTGCCATGGGATCACCCAGGTTCGGCATATTGTTCGACGCCAATTGCACCTGCGGAGGAACAACGATGGTGGGCTCAACCGCAAGCTTGGGATGCTCATTGCGAACCACAACTACCGGAGGCGTGATCTGCTGCATCGAGAGCTTCGGCAGTTTGCCTTTGCTCGCCTGCAATACGTCACGGTCGCCACCGCCGCCACCGCCGCCAACCTGCGTCTTGGAGGGCTTCAGAACCGGGAGGTCTCCTGGGTCAACCAACGTAACCGTGACTTTCGCAGGCGGTGCCGCGGTTACGACTCTCCTCGCGGCGATAGTCAGTCCGATGATGGTAGCCAGAATCAGAACGTGAACACCGGTCGAGCCGAGTGCGCCATTCTTCCCATTGCCATAAAAGCCCCAAATCTCTTTGACTGGCTCAGGCTTGGATTCCAGTTTGAGAGGCGGCAATTTCTTGGGAAAAAAGAATTCGTCCAGTTCGCGGAAAAGGGATTTATAGAGCGGCTCTTCGAAACCCTTGTCCCTGATGAGAAGATTCAATTCCGGCTCGTGGCCGGTAATATTCGGATTGACTTGTTGGGATCCCATAATTCCCATCTGGACGTGTTTACAACCGGTGCGGATCTGATCTAACTGCTGTAAAAATCGCTCTTTACACAGATGAGCAACCTTTACGCCAAGTTGCTTCGCTTTTGGCTCAAATTCTTTGAAAACATGAATGTCCGGCGCAAGATGCTGGGGCCCCGTCCACAATCAAATTGTAACTCTACTCTCCGCGTTTCAACAGTGCATTTCAGTGTGCAGAAATGACATCGGAAAGACATGTCCTTTTTGAAGACAATTTCTGCATATACGCTTGTTACCAAGAGAGATCGCTGCCCGGTTTGAGTAGGCAAAGCTCCCGAATGCGGAAACCGCGAGTTCACGAGTCATTGACATTCAGCCTCTCGAAGTCTGCACGTGTCGTGCCGAATTCCGGGCGACGGAAGACTGGCTCGCGGTCTTCTTCGAGAACGTGCGACAAAACAAGATCTGTGCTGCGATGCGGTTCCATGTCAGCGGATAGACGTTCCCTGCATGCACTCCCTATAATGAAGAGATTCAATCATTTGGGAGACCCGACTGAGTGCCGTTCGAACTGAAAAACACTCTTAACCTGCCGAAAACTGCCTTCCCCATGAAGGCCAACCTGCCTCAGAACGAGCCCAAAATGCTGGAACGCTGGGAGCAGACGAAACTCTATGAGCGCATCCGGCAGGCGCGCAAGGGTGCGCCGCGGTTCATCCTGCATGACGGCCCTCCCTACACCAGCGGCCCGATCCACATGGGCACGGCGATGAATAAATGCCTCAAAGATTTCATCGTCAAATCGAAGACCATGGCGGGATTTGACGCCCCTTACGTTCCGGGATGGGACTGCCACGGATTACCGATCGAGATCAAAGTCGACAAGGAACTGGGCGGCAAGAAATTGCAGATGGCTCCCCTGGCCGTGCGGGCAGCTTGCCGCAAATATGCCGAGAAATATCTCGACTTGCAGCGCACCCAGTTCAAGCGCATTGGCGTGTTCGGACGCTTCGACCGGCCTTACGCCACGATGAATCCGCAGTATGAGTCGGTAGTGCTGAAGACCTTCTTTTCGTTCTACGAGAACGGATTCGTTTACAAGGGCCTGCGCGCCGTGTACTGGTGCATGCACGATGAGACCGCGCTGGCCGAGGCGGAAGTGGAGTACGAGAACCACATCAGTCCGACAATTTGGGTGCGCTACGCCTTGCTGGACGATCCGGCGAAGATCGATTCGGCGCTCGCTGGGAAAAAGGTGTGGACGATCATCTTCACCACGACTCCGTGGACGCTTCCAGCTTCGATGGCGGTAGCGTTTCATCCGGATGAAGAGTATGTAGCGCTGGAAGCTGGCGAAGATGTCTATATCGTCGCGTCCAAACTGGCAAAAGAAACGGCAGCGAAGTGCGGATTTACCGACACGAAAGAGCTGGCAGTCTTCCCCGGACGCAAGCTGGAGCGGCTGAACTTTCAGCATCCATTTCTGGACCGCAAGATTCTCGGAGTTCTCGCCGACTACGTCACAATGGACACCGGCACGGGCGTCGTTCACACCGCGCCGTCGCATGGCGCTGAGGACTTTATCACCGGCATGAAGTACGGCCTCGACGCCACCAGCAACGTCGACGAAAAAGGAATTCTGCGCAACGGGCTGCCGGAATATGACGGTCAGTATGTGTTCAAGGCCAATCCTCTGATCGTCGAACTCTTGCGCAGCCGCGGCGCCCTGCTGCACTCGGACAAACTGGAGCATTCGTATCCGCACTGCTGGCGCTGCCACAACCCAGTGATCTTTCGGGCGACCGAGCAGTGGTTCATCTCGATGGAGACGCCGATGCCTGGCGGCGAGGGCAAAGAGGACACTTTGCGCACTCGCACGCTCTCCGAAATCAAGAAGGTGAAGTGGGACCCATCGTGGGGCGAAGAGCGGCTGTCGAACATGATCCAGACGCGGCCGGACTGGTGCATCTCGCGGCAGCGCGTTTGGGGCGTGCCGATTGCCGTGTTCCTCTGCGAGTCGTGCGGCAAGCCGCTGAATGACAAGGCGGTGAATCGCAAGGTAGTCGAGTTGTTCGCGAAGTCCGGCGCGGACGCATGGTTCACCGATGAACCGAATTCGATTCTTTCGCCCGAGATGAAATGCCCACACTGCGGCGGCACGAAGTTCGAGAAAGAGACCGACATTTTCGACGTGTGGCTGGAATCAGGTGCAAGCTATCTTGCGCTAACAGATGACGAGCCGGACTATCCGTGGCCGTCAGATCTGTATCTTGAAGGCGGTGATCAATATCGCGGATGGTTTCAGTCTTCCCTGCTCTGCGCCATGGGCACCCATGCGACGCCTCCGTATAAGGGCGTAGTCACTCCCGGATGGACGCTCGATGAAAAAGGCCAGGCGATGTCGAAGTCGCGTGGGAACGACGTAGATCCCGTCGATATCTCGAGCCGGCTGGGCGGAGAAGTCGTGCGGCTTTGGGTGGCGTCCGTGGATTTCCGGGAAGACGTCGTCGGTTCCGAAGCGCTGATGCAGCGCGTGGGAGAGAACTACCGCGAGATCCGCAACAAGCTGTTCAAGAATGCGCTGGGCAACCTCTTCGATTTCGATCCGCAAACGAATGCAGTTGCATTCGATCAGATGAACCCGCTCGACCAGTACATGCTGCGCCTGACTTGGGGCGTCGCGCGAGATATCCGCAAGTGGTATGACGAGTTCGCTTTCCACAAAATCTACCAGCGCGTGAATCACTTCTGCATCGTGGAGCTGAGTGCGTTTTATTTCGACATCATCAAGGACCGGCTATACACCTACGCTCCGAACTCGGTGGCGCGCAGGTCAGCTCAGACGGCTGTTTGGCGAATCTGCGAAGCCATGGCCAGGCTGCTGGCCCCCATTTTGACTTTTACCTGCGAAGAGGTTTGGCAGCACCTGCCCACAGTGCAAGATCGGGCTGAGAGTGTGCACACAGCGCTGTTTCCCGAAGCGAAGGATGTCCTGGGAGATGCATCGGTTCCGGAGAGCGATCCTCAGCAGACGCAAGATTGGACTACTTTACTTGGCATACGCGAACAAGTATTAAAGGCCCTGGAAGAAGAGCGCAACAGCAAAGGGATTGGCAAGAGCCTGGAGGCACAGCTGGTGATCGCTGCCTCCGATCCGGCATTTTCCGTGCTGAAGCGATATTCGGAACACCTCCGGTATCTCTTCATCGTGTCGCAGGTGACGCTCGCGCAAGGCTCCGGCAATGGCAGGAGCGGCGTCCACATCGAAGTGAAGAAGGCCGATGGCGTGAAGTGCGAGCGTTGCTGGAATTACTCAACGCACGTCGGTGAGAACCCGGACTATCCTACGATCTGCGAGCGCTGTAGCGCGGCCCTGAAAGAACTGGAAGCGTAGCGGGCCTAGATGAGCAGAAACTCCGCACGCGCCGTACATCTGTTGCTTGCCTTGCTGGTCTTCCTGCTTGACCGGTGGACGAAGCATCTCGCCGCCATCCGCATCCCGATGTATGCGCATATCCAGGTCATTCCAGGATTTTTTCGATTAACTCACACCGAGAATACGGGGGCCGCTTTCAGCCTTTTCGCCGACTCGACTTCGCACTGGCGCACAGGGCTGCTGATCGCTTTTTCAGTTCTCGCGATGATCGTGGTGCTCGTGCTTTTGTGGAAGCAGGACCGCGCCCTGACGATGACAGGGAATGCGTTATCGCTGATTTTGGGCGGCGCGGTGGGCAATCTCTGGGACCGCATCGCGCGCGGGCGGGTCGTCGATTTTCTTCTCTTCTACGTGAAGCAGTACCAGTGGCCGGTTTTCAATCTGGCGGACAGCGCGATTGTGGTGGGCGCGAGTTTGCTCGTCCTGGAAATACTCTTCAGTCGTTCCCAGAAAGCGGCCTAACGCAGATCCAACTCTCCCGCTCCCACGTGTGCATAGAGCCGGTAGTTTCCCGGGCCGTTCTGATCGAACGATCGGAACAGGCCTCCCTTTGAAACACCGAACGCCGAGGCCTGTAGGGCCCCGCTGTTCACCGACGCCTCGACATGCCCGTATTTTTCGGCGCTCCCGACGTCCATGTTGAGGCGGCCGAAGTGCAGTTCGATGTCCTTGTCGCCGGTGATGTCGCGAACGTTAAGTTCTCCGGCAAACATGCGGACGTAGAGATCGGAAGATTTCGGCACTTCAATCGTCACCCTGAAATTGTTGCGCGGGCAGTCAGTCACCGACAGCGAGGCGCGGTTGCCCGACACCTCCACGCGAACCTTCACGTCTCCGCGTTCCGGCTCGTAGGAGACGCGCAACTTTCCCTCGTCGACGCCGACAAGCTCGATACCGCTTGAGCAAAGATCCATGCGAATCTGGCCACCGGGAGCGAGCCGGGTTTCAACCGGGCTTGTGCCTACTCTTTCGAACTTCGCGTCCTGGGCAAAGAGCACGGGGATAAGGAACAACACGGCCAGCAAGTGGATTTTCATGCGCAGAATTCCTCCCCGGCTAGGGTTACGTTGAAATGCAGGGATTAGTTCCACGAACGATGAAGCAGAAAGTGCGCCTCAGCGGCTGTAAAGCCGTATTCAAAGCAATGGAGTTACCGCAGCGGTGAACCGCTGCGCCACCCAAAATCAAAGGCAACAGTGCCTTTTTCCGCAGCCTCTCGAAGCCGTGCCCTTCCCGGTATGGTCGTTGAATTCGTTTCGGCAGGAGCCGTTACTTGCCCTTCGTGGTTTATCCGTGTTGATCCGCGTAAAGCCGTGGCCAAGAAGTGGTTACGGCGTGCCGTAGAGCTGGCGGTAGACGCTGGCGTTGCGCATGATGGCCTGCACATATTCGCGGGTCTCGGTGAACGGTATGGACTCCACGAACTCCGGCGAATCGCGATAGGGGCCCTGACCCATCCACTCCTCGACACGGTCGGAGCCGGCATTGTACGCGGCTAAAGCATGCTCGAACGATCCTCCGAACTGATCGACCATCCCTTTGAAATACCTGGTCCCCAGCTCCAGATTGACAGCGGGAGTATAGAGCTGGCTCGCGGTGTAGCGTTTCAAGGACTCCTGCCTGGCGACCACGCGGCCGGTCCTCGGCAGCAATTGCATCAAGCCGACGGCATTGGCATGCGAGACGGCAAGCGGATTGAATTCTGACTCCTGGCGGATCAACGACGCCACCAGATAAGGATCCAGCCCGTTGGCAACGGAGAATTTCTTCAAGTCAGACCAGTATGGGCGTGGGAAGAGCGCCTCCCAGTACTCCCGCGGCAGCGTAGGAATATCAACCGCGAAGTAGCTGGGCACCGACCGTTTCATCACTTCGATGGCGCGATCGTAGTGGCCGGTGTCAGTGTAGATTTGCGCCGTCTCGGCGAGTTCCCAGTTGCCCTTATCATCGGACGAAGCTGCCTGCAATTCGCGCACCGCGAAATCTACGAGGCCGCCATTGCTGAGCAGCTTGGCTTTCTGCAAATGCAGATCCTCGGCCGGAGGTTCTTCCAGCGAAATCTTTTCCGCGTGCTCAAGCGGCGGAACGCGTTCAAGCAGCGGATACTCTCCGGGCTGCACCGTGCTCGCGGGCAGCTTCTTCATACGGTCGCGGCCCAGTTCTGCATAGTAGTAGTTGCGATAGCGGTCCGACAGCTTCTGGTAAAACGCGCGGGCCAGCGCGGGGTCTTTGTCCTCTTCGGCGAGGCGGGCGCGCCAGTAAAGCGCGGCGGAGGTTTCGTTGCCGTCGGGATAAACCGCGATTTGCTCTTCAAATTCTTTCCTGGCTTCGTCGTTACGGCCCAGCCGAAAGGTCAGCCACGCGGCCTTCCAATGGGCGTAGGAGGCCCGCGATCCATTTGGAAAACGCTGCTGGAGTTCGCGGAAGGCGTCGAGCGCCTGATCGTACTCGTGATGGACAAGGTGTAAATTCGCAACCAGCAATAGGGCTTGCTCGAGCCATTGACTGGTGGGCGCGGACTGCCTCAGTTCGTCGACCGTGTGATAGAAGACATCATTCTCGCCCGTCGCCCAGGAGACCTCGGCAAGAATGTAAAGCCGCTCCGCGGACTGCTCGGCGCTGGCATTGGGTAGAGTAGTGAGTTCGGCTTTCGCCTCGCGATTCCTGCCGCTGCGGTGCAGGGCGTCGGCCAATGCGAGTTCGGCGGCAGGGCGGGCCTCCGGCGTTGCATGGATCGCGAGTTGACGGTACTCGTCCACGGCTTCGTTGTAACGCTTCCCTTTCATCAACAATTGCGCACGGATCTGCCGTTGTCCGGTTGTGGCCTGAAAGACAATCGGCAACTTCTTCAGTTCGTCATTGGCAGAATCAGCCTCGGCGGAGAGCGGCATTGCGTAGTAGACGTTGGAGAGCGCGATCGAAGCCTTCGGATATTGCTTCAGCGCCCCATAGGCTTTTCCAATCGCCAATTCGAAATCAGAGCGCGCCGGCAGACGCTTTTTTTCCAGAAGCTCGGCAGCTTCGGCGGCCCGGTCCTCACTCAGCAGCGCGGTTGCATAGCTGAGATCCGCATCGCGGATCAGCAACGAATCGGGATAGGCCGTCCCGAAATTCGCCAGCGCGGCCATCCCTTCGGCCTGACGGCTGGTTTGAAGATAACAAGTACCCAGATAATAAGTAACGTAATCACCAAGATCGCCGGCCAGGGGTTTGGCGCGATTCAGCGGCTCAATGGCTTTGGGGCAATCGCGATCGAGAAAGCGGGCATATCCCACGACGAGCCAGGCGAGCGCTCCAGCGTCCTCTTTGGCGTGAGTGCGAGCGTAGGATTCAACCCCAGTGTAGGCGGCGGGAGTGCGGTCTTGGATGAGTTGCTGTGCCATTGCCCGCAACGTGGTCGAAGCAACGAACGCCTCGCGAATTCTGCGCACGCGTGGTGACATGGGACGGCGCCGCCTCTTGGAGACTGTCGCCGTTCCGGATTTCTTGAGGGCCGGCTTGGTTGTCCTGGGTGCTGAAGGCTTAGCCGTTTGTGTTGATGCAGGTTTTGCTGAGGATTTTTGAGACCTCACGGGAATTGCCGCGGCCGGAGGCGCCGCCTGTTTTTCAGGAGCTTGGGCCGCCGGAGCGGAAGCGTCTTGCGCAGATGAAAAGACGGGAGAAAACGTGCCGCCCAAAAGCGCGCACACTCCCGCCATGATGATTGCCCGCCAGAACTTGAGACCCAATCGAAACACTTTTTTCAATTTTCGCGCGGAGACGCGAATGCCAGAACCTTATTTTATCGTGTCGCAGCCATGCCACGTGTACTGCTGGAAACTGTCAGCGCAATTGCAGCCGCGCCCTTTCCCGATTTGAATACTCCACGATTGCTCGTCCCTGGTCCAATTACTTCTGAAAATTTGTGCCCATGACCGACATATCGTCTTCGGCGAGACTGCGCACGACTTCTTTCTGAAAATAATCGCCTGTCGCGGCTGCTGTCGACCCATAGCGCTTCTGGAACGTGGAACGGCTCTTGTCAATATCTTCCTTCAGGCGGTCGTATAGATCTTTATGGCGGCGTCCTTCGGCAACTTTCGCCTGGTTGTAGAGCTTGATTTCATCTACCAGCAGGCGCGCGAAGCGCTGCGCCTTGCGGTGGGTATCGGCGTCTTCGGCCGACAGCCCGGCGAAGGGGTCCGCGGCTGCGGCCGGAGCGGAAGCCGCTGCGCTTGCCGCCGCAGCATGTACCACCTCGACAACTTCCGCAGGCTCGGGCGCAGGTGGCGGAGCGGTATGCTTCGGCACGTGCGACGCAAATGGATCGGGAAATGAACTGACACTTTGTACCGGAGCAGGCGCTGGTGGGCCTTCTATGCTCGGCGCGGGCTCGATTGTCTCTTTCTGGGCGACTTGCTTGCGCAACGAAACGACTTCCAGCCACGCGCTTGTGGCCATGACCAAAATCTCAACGGATGCGGCGTCGATGACGCCGTCCGACCCGCCGTCAGCATACAGGAGTGCCGCGACTTTCTCTTTCAACACCAGAGGCAAAATCAGAATCTGTTCGTTCTCCGGTCCTCCAAATTGCTTTACAAATCGGCCATCCATTTCAGCAATGTTGGCTGGCGCAACCGCTCGATTCTGGTATGCGTGCGCGATCGGCCCGGCACTCATATCCAGCGCGAAGTCCTTCACGGTTTCGTCGTTGCCAAAGCCCCGCCCTTGCCATCCATTTGCGGCTCCTGCTTTGACTACGAACAGGGCGACACGAGAAGCAAACGAACTTCCGGCGTCGAGTAAGGCTTTCAGAATTTCTTTTTGCGTGGTCCCCGCATGGATGCCGAGGACAGACTGAGCGAGACTTCCTGCGGGCGAATTTCCCCCTGAGGGCGCCGCACTGGGCGGCTGCGCAGGCAATTCCGCGAGGACGCGCTCCACCAGCGATGCCTGCAATTTCGGCAATTGCTGGTCCAGTACCTCTGCGACCGCGCGCTCAACGATTTGCTGGAGTTGCTTGCTGTCCGCCATTTCTTAGAGAACCGTTCCTAAGGCCGGAGCTCCCGCACCGGGTCATTTCGACACTATCCTAGCCACTGATTATATGGAACTTGTACATCAGGGTCTTGGGTACTTCGGTACCTGCTCAAAGGCGTTTGTCCCTGCCCTTTGAATCTAACGCTGTTGCCTGAGGAAACGCCATTGGGCAAACAGCCAGTTACCAAGTAAACTAATAGTTCCGATCCGGCGCTTGGTCTTCGGGCCGCCTGACGCTATGATAGTGCCGTTTTCGGACGGAAATACTGAATCGCCAGGACAATGGGAGCCATCCAAAACAAACTGGAAGCGCCTATCAGCGAAGAGCTAGCGCTGGTAAGGCAAGCCAAGCAAGGCGACGACTCCGCTTTTGAGGAGTTGGTTCGCCGCTACGACCGCAACGTCTTTCGCATCGCGCAGCACATCACGCAGAACCGCGAAGATGCCGAAGACGTAGTGCAGGAAGCGTTCCTGAAAGCGTACGGGAACCTTGCGAAGTTTCAGGAGCAGTCCAAGTTTTATACGTGGCTGGTCCGGATCGCGGTCAATGAGGCCTTGATGAAGTTGCGCCGGCGCAAGCCGGAGCGCACGGTCTCACTAGACGAAGACATCAAGACGGAAGACGATTCCCTGCCGCGCGAGATTGCGGACTGGAGTCCGAATCCGGAGCAGCAGTACACGCAAGCTGAGCTGCGAGAGATTTTAAGCAAGACGATTCAGGGACTGCCCCCGGGGTTCCGGACGGTGTTCGTACTGAGAGACGTGGAGGGGCTCTCCACGGAAGAGACCGCGGCCGCACTTGAATTGAGTGTTCCGGCGGTAAAATCGCGCCTGTTGCGAGCGCGGCTGCAATTGCGTGAACGACTGGGACGTTATTTCCAGCGGCGCGAGAACGGGAAAGGAAATGGTTCGAAGGATGACGGTGATGTCAAAAACGATGTGGCGAGTGGAGATGGCGACCTGTGAAATGTTCTGAATTCCTTCACGAGCTGACCGGCTATCTGGATGGCGTGCTCGACGAGAAAACAAAAGTCGAGCTTGAAAATCATCTTTCCTGGTGCCACAACTGCTATGTTGTTTGCGATACGACGAAGAAGACCATCGAGATCTATCGCGATTCCCAGCTTTACGAACTTCCTGACGACCTCCGCACGCGGCTGCGTTCTGCCATCATGACCAAGTGCCAGCAGCACAAGAAGCGTGGCCCGCAGAGCGTTTGAACGAGACATCTATTTCCCGCTAAATCCAGGATTTTAGACGGGTTTGCTATGCGCGACCAGCGCATTCGCTCCGCTTAAAGCAAAGCGAAACCATTTTGACAATCGGCGAATCTAAGTATTCAAGCGCGGACGTAAGTGTAGCGAGCGTTCGCTTCAGAAACTCTGACTCCGCGCCGGGGTTGGAAGGGTGCGTATGATTCAGAGACTTGTTGATGCTGTTTTCGGTTGCAGGCACTCGCATTACAGCTTTCCGGTTTCAGTGCGCCGCGCAACGCGCCGTCCCCAGGCTGCTGCGATGACCGGTATGTATGTTGTCTGCCTCGATTGCGGAAAAGAATTCGGCTATGACTGGCAGGAGATGAAGGTGATCACTTCGCCCGAAGAGCATCGTCAGCATCTGGCCGAGCTGGCGAAGCACCCCGCGTAAAGACCTCTTCACCGCAGAGGCACAGAGAAATGAATCCATTGTTTTTTTCTGTGGCTCGGTGACTCCGCGGTGAACTTGTTCTTTTGGACGTCTTCACTTTCGAACGCTCCCAACAGGATAGCCGAGCCGTAGCCGTTTCCAAGCCGCCCCCGGTGACCAACGTCACGTGGAATTCCTGAACTGAAGCGGTAACAACCGCCTTGTTCTTGAATGCAGTGCAGATTTCAGGGTAGGCAACATTTGCATCGCTTGCTCTTGGCAACGCGGGACAATTTAGCGGATAGAGTTTTGCGAATATCAAAAGAAAAACCGGCGGCCGTGGCCGCCGGTTGGTCCGCGAGGGTCTATGTCAGTTCGAGTCGTCGCGGCGCTTCAACGTCGGACGGTCGTCGTCTTTCTTGCTGTCGTCAGACTTGTCGGTCGTGTTCGACGTGCGTCGCAAGCTGGGCTTGTTCCCATCTTTCTCGTCGAGCAGTTTATGCTTGTTCTCGATCGCAGCCAGTCGGGCCTTGACCATATCGAATTCCGACGTGGTCACGATGTATTGCTGTTTCGCGGGAAGAATCCTTCGGATTTCTTCTTGCGATTTCTCAATGCGGTCCGGAGTCTGCGGATGCGTGTCGAATGCCTTCGAAAGTGTCCCGGGTTTCTTCTTCTCCATCGCCTGGATCTTTTCGAAGAACGAGACGAAGGCCGAAGGATCGTAGCCCGCGCGATACATGTACTCGATACCGAGATAGTCGGCCTCCGCTTCGAATCCGCGCGAGAAGTGCAGGAACGTAAGAGGAATCCCGAGGCCCATGCCTTCGTAGATTCCATATCCCAGTGCGCCGCCCATGAAGATTGCAGGCAGTGACGCCATCTGAAGCAAATTCATTCGCGTCATCTCGCGGCCGTAGTGGCAGGCGGCCACGTGAGCGATTTCGTGCGCCATCACTCCCGCCATCTCGGCTTCCTCGTCGGCAGCCAAAATCAGGCCGGAGTTGACGTAGAAAAACCCGCCGGGCAGCGCCATCGCGTTGACGACGTCCGAATCAATCACCTTGATCGTGAACGGAACCTGCGCATCGGAGTTGCGGACCAGGTTCTGTCCAATACGGTTTACATACTCCGTAATGACAGGGTCATTGATCAGCTTCATCTGGGACTCGATCTGCTGGGCATACTGGCGGCCGCGAGCGACCTGGCCTTCCACGGTGTACCAGTTGCCGACGCCGCGTCCGCAACCGACGTTGCGGTTGCCCACCGCGTCCACGTCAGTCTTGCCGCCATTGTGTTTGATATCGCTGTCATCTTTCGTGGGCAGGGCGGCCGGCGCTTGTTTCGGCGCGTTTTGCACGTCCCCTGCTTTGGGCTGGCCCTGATCCGGGTCGTCAGTTGGAGGCTGCGACTGCGGCGGATTCTGGCCCGGACTTTGTGTTTGTGCGATCGTCCAGGGTGCTACGCTGAACGCCGCCAATCCTATTGCGATTGCCAGCCATCTGTGCTTCATGGGAGTACTCCTTACGCCTGATTATACGCCCGGTCGGAAAGACACCAAGGCCCAAGTGAGGGCTGCATCTTTAGACGCACTCGGAGCCGCTTCGGGTTATCCGGGCTGCAATAACTGCCCTCCTCATGCCGCGCTGAGAGTCCTTCCTCCCGCGATCCTTGTTGCCTTGGAATCCCTGGATTCCGCGAAAGCCCGGGGAAACGCCCAGCTAGTTATTGATTTCCGGGTGGGTTGGCCCTAACATTCGCTGACGGAGGGCCTGCCGATGACTCCGTCTGGCCTGTTTCGCAAGTATTCTCTGCCGCTTTCCGTATTCGTTCTGGTCGCTATGGCCGCTAAGGCCCAGGCGCCACCCAAGTATGATCCTGCCAGTGAAACCACCGTTAAGGGAACCGTTTCTGAGCTGAAGATGATTCCGCCGACCGGCACGAAATCGTTTGCGTATCTCTCGACCAGGATTGGCCCGGATAAGGACAAAGACGTCGTCCAAGTTTTTCTCTGTCCCAAGAAGTTCTTGGATGACATGGGAATAACCTTCAAGACCGACGATTCGATCCAGGTCACCGGTTCCAGGGTCAAGCAGGACGGGAACGAATTGATCCTCGCTCGCGAAATGGTAAAAGGGGGCGAGACGATTACATTCCGCTTCCAGGACGGAAAGCCGGCATGGTGAGCACGCCGAGGTAAAGAGGCGCCCCTCACTCGTCGTGATATCACTTCGGCGACTGAGGAGGTGTGCTTTGCTCGACAGCCGCCACTTTCTTTCCACTGCCGCGGCTGGATTCGCTGCTTTCATGGCCTTCCGATCGGACCTCTTCGCGCAGCTCGAAAAGATTCCCGTGCTTCCCGATCACTCCTTGCTCGACAAGAACGAAGAAGCCTGAACGCCCAGTCATGCCGCAATGTGGTCAGTTCGTCATGACCATGTATGCTAGAATGTGTCCATGAAAAAGATTGCCGCAGCCGTATTCAAAGCACAATGCCTGACGCTGATGGAGGACGTTCGCTCTACCAGGGAGCCGATCGTGATTACCAAGCGAGGCAAGCCGGTGGCGAAGCTAGTCCCGATCGAGGGCGAAAGAGACGACTTCATCGGCCGGCTCAAAGGACAATTCGAAATTGTCGGCGATCTCGAGTCACCATTAGACCCGCCGGAAGTATGGGAGTCCAGTCGGTGATCCTTCTGGACACGCATGTATTGGTCTGGGCGGTCGACGGTTCCAAAAATCTTTCGAAGACGGCGGCATCCGAGATCCGCCGGGCGCGCAGCCAGAGTGGGATTGCGATCTCCTCGATCAGCGTTTGGGAACTTGCTCAGATGTTGATTCGCGGGCGGATTCACGTGTACGGCAATCCTGAATCCGCCCTCGAACAACTGCTCGAAGGAGTTATCGTCCGCCCGATTACTCCTGAGATCGCTATTCTCGCCGCGCAATTCCCAGAAGACTATTCACACGATCCCGCTGACAGGCTGATTGGAGCCACCGCGCGCGCAGAGGGCCTAACGCTCGTCACGCGGGATCGAAATATTCGGCGAAGCCCCTTGCTTAGAACCGTTTGGTAGTCCCCCGACATTGGCACTGGATTTTCTTAATCCACTGGATTTTCTTAATCATAGTACTCCAACCCCAGGTGCGTAATCATTTCCTCTCCCTTCAGGTGCCGCAGCGTGTTCTTCAGTTTCATCGACTGGATGAACAGGTCATGCTCGGGATAAAGCCCCGGCACCGTCATCGGAGACTTAAAGTAAAAGCTTAACCACTCCTGAATGCCGATTCCCTTCAGCTCCGAACAGCGCTGGGCGAGATCGAGGAACAAAACCAGATCGAGAACAATCGGCGCGGCGAGGATGGAGTCACGGCAGAGGAAGTCGACCTTGATCTGCATGGGATAGCCAAGCCATCCGAAGATGTCGATGTTGTCCCATCCCTCTTTGTTATCGCCGCGTGGCGGGTAATAGTTAATGCGGACTTTGTGATACATGTTGCCGTAAAGCTCAGGATAGAGGCTGGGCTGAAGAATGTGCTCGAGAACGCCGAGCTTCGATTCTTCCTTGGTTTTGAATGAGCCCGGATCGTCTAGCACTTCCCCGTCCCGATTACCGAGAATGTTGGTCGAATACCATCCGCTCAGCCCAAGCAGCCGTGCTTTGAACGCGGGCGCGAGGACCGTCTTCATCAGCGTCTGGCCGGTCTTGAAGTCCTTGCCGCAGATCGGTGCATCGTTCTGGCGCGAAAGTTCCAGCATGACTGGAAGATCGACGGTGAGGTTCGGCGCGCCGTTGGCGAACGGAACGCCCTCCATCAATGAAGCGTAGGCATAGATCATCGAAGGCGCGATCATCTCGTCGTTTTCGCGCAGCGCCTTCTCGAACGCCTTGAGGGACTGGTGCGCGGCCGTGGGCTCGATGTAGGACTCGGTCGAGCCGCACCACATCGTAACCAGGCGCGTCGCGCCGCTCGATTTTCTAAAACTGCGGATGTCGGCGCGCAACTGTTCGGCCAAGTCCATCTTCGTCTTGCCCTTCTTAACGTTGGGGCCTTCGATTTTTTTTACGTAGTTGTGGTCGAAGACCGCAGGGCGCGGCTTGATCGAGGAGAGGAACGGTTTCATCTGATCGAGCAGGCGCTGGTCGAGCACGCCTGCGTTGGTCGCAGATTCGTACATGTTGTCTTCGAAGATGTCCCAGCCGGTGAAGACCAGATCGTCAAGCCCGGCGAGCGGGACGAATTCTTTCACCTTGGGCGAGCGACCGTCGGTGCGCTTGCCGAGGCGAATGGTGCCCATCTGCGTGAGCGATCCTATGGGCTTGGCCAGGCCTTTGCGGACGGCCTCGACGCCCGCGACGAACGTTGTCGCGACGGCGCCCATGCCGGGGATCATGACGCCAAGCTTGCCTTTCGCCGGAGCAATGGTGACGTTATCCGCCACCGATACGACCGGTGTCGCACCACCGCTCTTGGCGGCCAGTTTCATCTCGCGAGTCGCGCGCTTGGCGTGGGCCGCGGCGGTCTCCCGGTGCTCGTGTTCCCTTGCTGTGGCTGCATTCTTAAACTGTTTGCGATGGCGTCGGCCGTTGGCGTCCCACCAATCGGCCATAAAGACTCCGGGCTTTTTCTGATACACGCGAGCTCCCTCTAGTGACGGTATACCGTCACCAATATGGTCACCCCTATCGTCTCATGATATCCGCTTTGAGGGCAACGTCCCACATCCAAGTGGGCAAGATAAAGATTGAATGGCGCAGCAGGAACGGTGAGCGGCGGATAAAAATCGAGATCCCGCAAAGGCTTTACTCCGGCGGCGCGCCGCCCCAGGAGGTAAAACGAACCCATGGCGCTTTTGCGATGAGAGCGGAAAGCTGTTCATTGGGAAAGCGCCGCACATAGGGAACGGCCCAGCCAATGTCTGACCCGGAATAGGGCCTGGTCACGACTTGCGCGATGCCTGTTCTCTTTTCGAAAATCGCAGGGTCTTCGAGACCCGCCAGACACAAGCGAACCAGGCGATGGATCGCACCGTCATTGTCGGCGTACATCTGGAAGCCGTTTACTTCTCCCAGTTCGGCCAGAATGATCAGCGGGCCGAGCGCGTAGAGGTGATAGTGCAATGCCATCTGGCCACGGTCCATTTCCAGCGGAAGAGAACCATCGGGCTGAATGGAGCCGACTCCAATCCGATACGTGGCGACGGCGGCTGCAAAATCTTTGGGCTTATTGTCGGCGATGGCGGCGGCACCGACTGCCAGCCCCGCCCAATAGAGATGGTTGTTATATCCGTCGCTGTCGTGGCGCTTCAAAGCTCGCGAAAAATAGTCCGCAACGCGGCCGTTGAGACTGCCAAACCACTTCCGGATATGCGTGTCCTGCTCGGGTGTACCGACGCCGCTGTCGCGCACCTTCAGATATGAAATCGCGACCGCACTCAACAGCCAGTTCTGCACGTA
>DATAUY010000005.1:0-5444 GCA_036268025.1 Candidatus Sulfotelmatobacter sp.
CGACGAGAAGATCATTACCTGGTCACTGGCCAAAAAGTTTGGACTTCGCGCGCAAGTGGCGCGACATAAGATGAGAGAGGTACACGCCTCACCGCTCCAGGCCGAGGCGCGAATCAACTGCGCAGCTCTCACGTTCCATAACCTGTCAGTATGCGAATCGACCCTAATTGAATTAAATTGCCTCAACGATTGCTCATTTCGAGATTCGTCGCGCCAACAATTCTGGGGGTACGCCATGGCGAATGCAATTCCGACGGCTGCGGTGCTTCTTCCGCTCCGCGAAGCCATGCGCGAGCTCGAAACAGAACGACGAAAGCGTCTCGCAAGTGGCGATAATGCCGACGATGTAAATCGCGATGTCGCAGAAGCGGGACTTGCCCATATCGTAGGCTTTTTCCACGACCACCGCATCGAAACAAAACCGCTCTATCGACTGCTCTGCCTCCGCTCGGCCCGAGAACATTCTTATCCTCGACGCGGTAGAGAGGCTTAGCCCTGCCGACCGTATTAAAGCGCAAAAGCTTGTTGCCGAGATTGTCGGACTGAATGGAACAGCAGCGGCGCCGACCTGGCGCGTCGTTGTTATCGGGCAGACCGAAGCATGGGTGAAAGGCGACCTGCAAAAGATCGCCGGCAGGGCTTCACCGTCACGCCTCGAAATTCGGCCAAGGTCGACAACGGAGGTCGCGCTTGTACTTCTGGCCAGCAGGGAACTCGCTTGGCTCGCATCGCATCAGGATGCTCTGAACGCGCTGACAAACTTAAAAACACTCGGGTGGGTAATCCAAGCCGCGTCCGTGTTTGACGCTGCCAATGCGGCGTCGATATCGCCGGTGACAATCGCTGACAGACTGTGGGCCTATTGGACCGATGACAAGGCCGCGATCAAGGGGTTGCTGACACGTCTCGGGGCTCGTGACGCGGCGTTTGAGCATAGCGTCGGACTCAGCAGGCTTGATGCGTCTGACCAATACGCCTTCGATCAACGCCCGCAACAATGCCCCCTGAGGCTTAACCCTGAAAACAACCACGTCCAATTTGAACACGATTTGGCAGCGGACTGGGCGCGATTCCAGCAGCTGAAAGAAATCGCCGATGATACCGTTCAATGGGCTTCTTATGCGGAAAACCCTCTGTGGTACGGCGCTTTACGGATGCTGGGACAGTGTCTACTGCGCCGTCCCGTTGGCGAGCGGACTGCATGGGATGTTGCCTTTGACACCGTGCAAACCGCAGAGGGCAGGTTACCACTTGCAGAAGATATTCTGCTCGATGCCCTGTTTCTCGATCCGGCAGCAGGGAATTTCCTTGAGCAACGGGCCGAGCTTCTTTTCGCAAATAATGCCCGGCATCTACAGCGTTTACTGGCGCGCTTCGATCACGTGGGGACTGCTTCGGGCGTCACGCCCGGAAACAAAGGTCCGCTGAAGGATTGGGGAGTTTATCTCGAAGCAAAATTTCGCACGCCCATTGTGGGACGGTGGCCTGCCCTCGCAAATTTTCTGACCAACCATCGGGCGCGGGTTGCGGGGCTTGTTCTTCCGATTGTTTCCGTGCTCAGCGAACGCTGGCTCACGTCATTGCCGCAGACATGGAGCGGCGGCAGCCTGGTGCCCTACCGGAAGGAGTTCGCAGAACTTGCGCTGGCAACGGCGCGCGAGAGGCAACTAAGTGCCGCCAAGGGCGACATTTACGTTGGCAAGGACGAAAGCACCATCACGGCTGCCCTGGCCGGCGCGCAGGACATTCCAGACGAAGTCGCGGTGTGGTCGCTGGAAATGGCGCGTCGCAGTCCGATGCGGGCCGATCTCGCGCAAAAGCTTCGAGAGTATAACGACGAGCGTGCTGCGGAACACAAACGGAAAATGGAAAATGATGCGGAGTACCGCGAGCGACACGAACGTCGGCACGGCGGCACGCCTCACTTTCCGTCGGGAAGGCGGCTGCCGCCTTGGCCGCTCGGGCCCCGCGGCCGGGTCGATACCGATTTTTCGTCGGCCGTGCTGCGATCCGCGACCTTTCAACGGCTGATACGCGTAAGACCTGCGGTTGCTTCCGAGGTTCTCCTTGCCATCCTCATCGAGGATTCACCCGAAGAGGAATACGGCTCGCGCACCCGCATGAACGACAAGCTGGGTCTTGAATACGATCACGAGAGTTATCCGACGGCCTATTGGAAAAGCCCGTTCTTCTCGTTTCTCGCGATTGATACGTCGACAGCGCTCTACACGCTGATGAAGCTAGTGTCGTTCTGCATGGATCGATGGGACCACGAATTCCGTGACGACAATGGGCGGTCGCCGTTCCCGCTTACGATCCGCTTGAGCGACGGAAAGGAGCGCCGCTTCCGCGGCTATTATAATGTCTTCGCCTGGTCGCAAACGAACGGCCATTCGAACGGTCAGCTTTTCTCAGCGCTCGCGGCACTTGAAAAATGGCTGTGTTCGCTCGTGAATCGCGACATCGATGTAATGGCGCATATTGAAAATGTATTGCGCAACGCTGATAGCGTCGCAGTCCTCGGCGTGCTGATCAATGTCGGCAAACGATTGCCGCAGCTGTTCCGTACCGTGCTGAAGCCACTTCTCGCCACGGCGCAATTCTATTATTGGGATGAAGCCCGCGTCAGAAACAGCGCGTACAGCTTTGACGGCATGACGTGGGCGCGAAGTGGCGACTTAGTTTTCGACCTGGCTCGCGATTGGCACGCCGAGCCGTACCGTCAGAAAAGCCTGATCGAGATTGTGAGTGAGCTTTGCCGCGAGGACCACACGCTCGGCGATTTCGTGAATGCGGCGACCCAGCAATGGAGTGCGCCACAAGGCGACAAGGAGCGAGTTGAATTTCAAATCCGGGTCGCTCAGCTTGACTACCGGAACTACACGCTTGTGCGAAATCTGGATACCGGTCAGGACCAGATGCAGTTCGATTATCCAGCGGACGTTCGCGCGGCCATCAACGGCTTCGACCAAGGCAAACGCCGCGCCAGACAGGTGCTGGAATTTTCGCAGAATTCCCGCCGCTATCTTGCGGCGCCGGGAGTAATGTCAGACGACCACGCGGTGGCTGTTGCGGAATTAATGGCGGCAGCAGACGGCGGCGAAGACCTCGATCTCGAAGAGGGAATGGTACGGCCTACTCGTGTGGCGACGGCTGCGGCGCTGCTGCTTGGCGCAAAAACTTGGCTCGCCGGTAATACCCAGATTCGCGACCAAGCGCAGCGCATCATGACCGCTGCGATGGATGAAGTCGCACCGGAGAGGGATCGCTCACGATTTTTCTATACGACCCATCAGAGCTTTCTCGAATTTGCCGCCTACTACGTCTTTCACGAGTGGCTTGCGACGCCCAGTCCCGAGAACGACAGCGCCATCATGCGTTTGCTGACGCGCGGCGATGATACAGCGGCGGGTGTGATCACCGGATTGGCTTTTGCGTACCGGGTACAGCTTGCCGACCGGTGGTGGCGGCTGCTTTACCTTGGGTTGCTGGCGTCGGGCTTGCTTATCCTTAAACCTCGGCATGACCAGAAACGAATGCCTCAATGGCTTCGTTGGACGAACTGGCTTGTCTCACGGCGCATCAGTGGCGTGCATGCTTCTATTGACGATATCCGGCCTCTCGATCTCGCCAAGCGTGTGGAAGAATATGAGGGCAGGCAATGGGAAGAGGAATATCGGAACGATGGACGACGTTTTAAACGCGATCGTTCGCGCCGCATGTCCGGTGGATTAGAAACCCACTTCCTTGCAATTGTTTTTGCGTGGTTGGTCGCGGAAACAGCCCTGCCAGCAGACGCTGGCGAACATGAGCAGAGGCGGAGGCTCCTCGTGCTTTTCTGGGCCCATCAGGCGTGGCGGCTGACCGGAAGCGAAAGCGAGACGAGTGGCGACTTCGCCGTCATGGAACCGTTTGGCTATAACCTGCTAGGCGCAATGGCCGTGATGGTCTTCCCGATTGACGTGAATGCCGCGGCGTCTCTCTGGCAGCCGGTGTTCGATCTGGGGCCTAAAGGGCATTCCGCCATCGAGTATTTTCTCTCTTCGTTTTTCCTTCGCCTCGAAGAAACTACCGACGTAGCTGCTTTCCTTGCGCGATGGCTTCCGATGATTGAGGCGGTTCTGGAAGGCAAGGGCTGGGAGAGCGGACCTTGGTATTACCAGCACCGACTAGAACGGCATGTGCTGGGTTTTGCAAATACTGATGCGCTGGCGCGTCCTAAAACGCAAACGCCAGTCACAGTCTCTGTTCGTAACCTGTACAAGGCGTGGGCGGAGAAGCGCCTTAAGGGTGACGAGGACAATCTCGCGGGGTTCTGCAACTTCCTCTCCAGCAAGGCGGGCGCGCCGCTTCGCCTGGACGGCCTCCTCTGGATCACCGATGGCCTTCGCGGTGATACCGAGGGCCACCGCTGGCATCGCGACGGGACATCCTCCGCTTTCGTAGGATTCCTGACGACGGTTGTTACGGAGAATGGTCCGGAAGCGGTGGCTACGCCCGAAACCAGGCAAGCCCTGATCGACCTTACCGGCCTCGCCGTCTCCCGGCAGCTGTCTGCTGCACTGGCGCTTCAGGATCGGCTAACAACTCTGCTCTAACATCCGATAGGCAACCTGCTGAGCAACGTGATCATCGAGGGATTCGAACTCTGGTTACGGTTTGCACTCTAGATATTGCCGTCAATATTCTTGGCCGCTACCCCATTGCTACCCCATTGCTACCCCATTGCTACCCCGACACGCAAAGTGTGTTGACGATGAGCGCTACCCAGAAATGGGTGGCCGCTAGAGCCTTGTCTTTACTCTGGATTTTTTCCGGAAGTGGTGGGCGCACCAGGGCTCGAACCTGGGACCCGCTGATTAAGAGTCAGCTTTTCTACCAATTGCGCCAAAAGTTCGGACTGCTGGCACTGACAACCCGGCCATACAGTGCAAACGAACCCAATCTCCGACTCGCTTCTCTGGAAATCGGCCACTTTGCCGAAAGTACCCGGAGATTTTCGGCTTAGAGGGCAGAGAAAATATCAATTCCGGGACCCAGAGACTCTCCAGCTAACGCAAGAAGCCCACCAACGGCGGCCATTTCAGCGAAACGGCGGGGAAAAATCCTGGAGACCGCACTGGCTGGCTGGGGCGGGAGGAATCGAACCTCCGAATGGCGGAATCAAAATCCGCTGCCTTACCGCTTGGCTACGCCCCAACACTTTAGCGCACGAGAGTCCAGCGCGCGGGACCTGACCGGAGAGCTAACACCGCTAACTTCCGCGATTTTACTGCGTCGCGCGGCCGGACCATAGCGGCGGCGCCCTGCCCGATCAACGCCCGCTCATTCTTATATACCCACGGCCGCGCCGGGCCAGTGCGTTGACCCCCGCGCCCTCCCGGCTACATTGGCGTTTATGACCTATCGCGCGCCGGTTGCCGACATCGCCTTCGCCCTGAAAC
>DATAUY010000006.1:0-22301 GCA_036268025.1 Candidatus Sulfotelmatobacter sp.
TGGTCTCGCCGCATCGCGCAACGCGGCCATGGCAGGGAGAAGTCGCCGAGATGAACACGACTCCCGAACCGGCCTACGATCCAACTTGCTATCTCTGTCCAGGAAACGCGCGAGCACGCGGAGTTCGCAATCCGGCCTACATCTCAACGTTCGTCTTCCAGAACGACTTCGCCGCGCTCAAGCAGGAAACGCCTCAGGACCACGTCGACCTGGAAAACTCCGGCCTGATCGTCGCCGCAGGCGAACCGGGGATTTGCCGCGTGATCTGCTTCTCCCCACGTCATGATCTGACTCTCGCAACAATGACCGCGGCAGAGATTGAACCGGTCGTCCACGCCTGGATCGAACAATTCCGCGAATTAGGTTCGCTCGAACTCATTCAACATGTGCAGATCTTTGAGAACCGCGGCGCGATGATGGGGGCCAGCAACCCGCACCCTCACTGCCAGATTTGGGCGACGTCTTCGATTCCTGACGGGCCGGCGAAGGAACTGCTGAGCCAACGGGCCTATTTAAAGTCCCATGATCACTGCCTACTGTGCGATTATTTGGCCCTTGAGCAGCGTCAACAAGAGCGGCTCGTGTGCGCGAATGACGGTTTTATCGCGTTCGTGCCCTTCTGGGCGGTGTGGCCATTTGAGGTTCTCGTGCTCAGCCGGCGTCACCTCGCCAGCATGAATAATTTCACTGCCACTGATTCTCGTTCCCTGGCCAACGTTCTTCAGCGCGTAACTTCAACCTACGACAAAGTCTTCAGCGTTCCCTTCCCTTACTCGATGGGCTTCCACCAGTCTCCAACGGATAGCGGCGATCATCCTGAGTGGCATTTCCACGCGCACTTCTATCCGCCGTTGCTGCGCTCGGCAACGATCCGCAAATTCATGGTCGGATTTGAAATGCTGGGGATGCCGCAGCGCGACATCACGCCGGAGATTGCCGCGGCGCGACTGCGCGAAATCGCGAACCGATAACTGGAAATTGAATTGAGGACAGATCGGGGCCGGATTTAATCCGGCCCAAACCCTGTTAATGGATAGTTTCCGTAAAGTTTGCCGGTCCCAGAGTGGACGTTGTCGCCGAGATTGTGACCGTTCCCGGATTAGGCCCTGCGGTGTAGCTGATCGAAACCTGACCCGTTGCAGTGGTAACCGGATTTGCATTCGAGAAGGTTCCTCCCGCGCCGTTATCCACGAAACTCACCGTGACTCCCTGAATCGGATTGTTGAATTGGTCAGTTACCGATACGACCAGATTCTTCTGGAGCTTCGTCCCGTGAGTTCCGGTCTGGTTGTTCCCCGAAACAATGTTGAGGTTTGTCTGAGGACCGACAACCGCCTTCTCAGTGAGGTTTACTGAGACGCTTCCCGTGGAAGCTGTGACGGTGATTGTCGCCTTGGGAACAGTCGGCAGAGTGTAGGAAGTCGAAGCCTGGCCATTCGCAGCAGTTGTGACCGGGTTGGGACTGAACGTACCGCCCGCACTATTGTCACTGAATGATACCGATGCGCCCGAAACTGCCTTTCCAGACGAGTTCTTGGCGGTCACGACAATCGGATTCGGCAGCGTCGTTCCCACCGTTCCAGTCTGTTTCGAGCCGGAAGATACTACAAGGCTGGATACAACATTCGACGTCGCGTTTTCCGTGAATGTTGCCGACGTGTAATTCGTAGCGCTGGCCGTAATCGTGACGGTTTGGGGCGTTGCGGGCAAAGTATACGTTGTCGAAGCCCGGCCCTGTGCATTCGTTGTTACAGTAGGAGTTCCGAATGTACCGCCCGCCCCATTGTCATTGAAGGTCACAACCACACCGCCGGCCAGCTTTCCACTTTTCGTGGCAGTGATAGTCAGGGCCGTAGGCAAT
This sequence comes from Candidatus Sulfotelmatobacter sp., assembly GCA_036268025.1. GTDB lineage: Bacteria > Acidobacteriota > Terriglobia > Terriglobales > Acidobacteriaceae > Sulfotelmatobacter. Next base: position 1,862 of record DATAUY010000006.1, read on the forward strand.
GTAGTCCCCGTGCCACCGCTCTGATTATTTCCGGCGCTGACCATCAGAACCTGTGCGCTGGAGGTAGCGGTTTCGGTGAACGTTGCAGTTGAGTAACCCGTCGCCGTGGCGCTAACCGTAACAGTTTTCGCGGTAGACGGCAGCGTATAGGTTGAAGACGCAATTCCGCTGCTGCTCGTGGTGGCAGTTGGCGTCCCAAAAGTACCGCCTGCTCCGCCATCGCTGAATGTCACGCTCACGCCGGATGCCGGACTGCCATTGATCGTCGCCAGCACGCTGAGCGCTGTGGGCAGGGTTGTACCGACGCCGCCGCTCTGATTGTTCCCACCATTGACTGCCAGCGTCTGGACAGAGGCTGTTGCCGTCTCGGTGAACGTAGCCGTTGTGTAGCCCGAGCTGGTCGCATTGATCGCGACCGTTTTCGCGGTCGAAGGCAGCGTATAAGTAGTCGTTGCGATTCCGCTGCTGTTTGTCGTCGCCGTTGGCGTGCCGAAGCTACCTCCAGCACCGCCATCGCTGAACGATACGCTGACCCCCGCCGCCGGCGTGCCGTTAATCGTTGCCAGCACGCTAAGCGCTGTAGGCAACGTTGTTCCCGTGGCCCCGGTTTGATTATTTCCGCCGTTGACGGCAAGCACATCGTTCGCCGCAGTCGCGCTCTCGGTGAACGAGGCAGTGGAATAGTTGGCGTTGGTGGCGCTGACGGTCACTGTCTGCGCGGTGGGCGGCAACGTATAAGTAGTCGTCGCCTGGCCATTCCCGCCAGTCGTCACGGTGGGATTTCCAAAAGAGCCGCCTGCATTATTGTCAGTAAAGGTGACGACGACGCCCGAGACTGGGTTGCCGTTGTTGGTTGCGGTGGCCGTCAACGGCAGAGGCAGTTGCGTTCCACCCGCTCCGCTCTGGTTGTTGCCCGATGTCGGCGTCAGCATGCGGTTCGGTGCCAGATACCACGGAGTAGTCGTGTCGTCGGTCTTCAGGAACGTAAGCAGCGGGGCTGCCACCTTCAATTGCCCATAGGTCGAGGAAGGGTGCGTGCCATCAGCAGAAAAGTCTTCACAATCCCAAACTGTTCCGTCGCTGCGGCCGAGCATTCCGTTCGACCAGTAGTAGGGTCCCCATGACATCCACGGAGCAACCACTGCGCCATTGGCCGGGTTGTAGTTCAAATTGGCCGCGCCGTTGATCTGGTCCTGGATCGCCCACTTCACCGCGAATCCAACTTCGTAGGCGTACGGCTCCGGATTGTCCGGACTGCCGACGCCATTGGAATAACCTCCATAAACGCGAGACGAGAAATAGACCAGCTTCAGGTTCGGGAATAACGTAAGCATGGTCTGCATCATGGTTTCGTACTGTGACTGCAGGGCCGAGATATCGCTCGGGAAGGTTCCGGTCGCAATGCCGTCAGTGTCTTCCATCCACACGACCTCGACTTGCTGCGGCGTCACGTTATTTTGCGGCAGGTAGTTGCTTAAAGTGGTCGCCCAGTATGGAGAAGATGGGCTGGTGAATTCATTCGGTGTTGCACCGCCCTGCGCGCCGTTCACAATCACTACCGCCGGGTTCCTTGCAGGGTCCGAGTTGGCGATCGGCAGGAAGCGGTTGAATTCATTCTGCGCCGTGGACTCCCCAACCGCCATGAAAACGATTTTTCCGGTATCGCTCGGATTGCCATTTGCATCCAGAGGCTGAATCGCGTCGGCGATGGACACGCCATCGGAATCGTGCGGCTGTGGCCTCACATTGCTGCCGTTTGGATACAAGCCTCCTTCAGATCCCTGATAAGTTCCAGTACCCAGATCGTTCAGCGCGACAACTGGATTTGAAGTTCCCGGAACGTCGAAAAAGATGTCGTTGCAGTTATCGCCAAGATTGGCGAAGACTCCCAGAGTAAACGAACCGTTCGCGGTGTTGCTCGTGGCTGAATCCGTTACTTGAACGGTGAAGTTGTAAAACCCCGTTGCGACCGAAGAAGCAAGCGTGCCGCTGATCACACCGGAAGAAGATAGCGACAATCCCGAGGGCAAGTTCGAACCGGCTGCCAGGTTCCATGTAAACGGGCCCGTTCCGCCGCTGGTCGCGAACGTTGCCTGATACGCCGAATTCTGGGTCGCTTGCGGCAGCGTCGGGGAAGTTGATATGGCGAGGGTATTGGAAGCGACTCCGTTGCCTGAGAGCGAACTTCCGACGTCAGGAACTTCATTGAATGTGAAATCAATCCCTCCCGTCTCTGAAACCACCTGGCTTGGAGTGTAGAAAACAGAAATTGCCTTGCTTCCTCCGGGAGTAATGGTTTGGGGAACAGTTACTGTATTAGTGGTAAAGCTCGGAGGTGAAAGCGTGATCGTATTCAAAGTCAGGTTACTGGTTCCGGTGTTCTTGATCGTCACCGTCTGCGCTGAACTCGTCGTACCTAAAGTCTGATTGGGGAAGTTAAGGGACGTCGGGGTAACAGCCGCTACTGCTCCGCCGCTCTCTCCAGTTCCGGTCAGTGGCACAGCCAAAAAGGTCCCGTCATGCAAGCTAATCACGAAATTGCACGGGTAGGACTGGGCTGCCAGGGGCTCAAAGAAAATCGAGTAATGCGTGATTTTTTGCCCTTGTCCGAGAGTGAATGGCGCAATGCCGGAAGCGATGCCGTAGCCAAGGCCACAATCGAAGCTGATGTTCTCGATCATCACCTGCCCTGAAGTGGTCAGGTTGTTGATCGTCAGAACTTTGCTGCCGGCCGACTTCCCCACAAAAGTGGTCGCAAAACTCAACGAACTGGGCGTGGAAGAAATCTCGGTAGTAGCATCTTGCGCTACCGCCAGCGTCGTTAACGCAGCGATTAACAAAATGCAGGAGGCGGCATGGGAGAGAGCGCGGCGCGTCGGCATACTCATGAAAGAACTTCCTCTCGCGGTGTGGGGAACTCGATGTCCGTATCCGGACGTGTTTCTAACTGGCGTCCGGGCATGACGCTGTTGCTTTGACCTCCGCAGGCACAAGACCGAAGTCGAAATCCTGATTCCCTGCGAAAACCCTTTCAGCACATCTAGTTAGGGGGGTGTTCGTTCCGGCGCAAAACTACACCCAACCCTGGGGAGTTGGACAACATTCTGGTTGGCATACAGAGGAGTGTCAAGAGTGAATGTTCTTGCACACAAAATTGTTAAAACGCCCGTCTATCAAGGAGTTCAGACGAGAAACTCCCAACCTTCTTCCTTCATTTTCCGGTTGGTCCAGTGCTGCAATTCTTCAAAAAGGGCCGGTTCAATCACAACAAAGCGGATTCCCACGCGCCCTTCGTCTCCCACCCACATGAGGCGGGCCTTTGCTTGAAAGTGGGTCGCGCTTTCAGGCAAATCGAAGCCGACGTCAAGAACGCCGGACAGGCGCAGAGGCTCTTTGACTTCATCCAGACCCATGCCGCCGGTGCTGAGATTGACTCCGCGGACGTGAACGTCCTCACCCTGCGCGTTTGCGAGGGTCACAGGAATGTCCACTCGCCCGCGAAAGAATTTCTGTTGCTCATTGCTGATGAATCCCAACGATGTCGCTGTTTCTCCAGGCGCAAAGCTGATGTTGTATTCCTTCAGCTTACGGCTCAAGGTTCGCCGCGAGATGCCCAGTTGCTCGGCCGCAAGTGTGCGCTGGCCCCCAGTGCGCTCGAGGGCTTTGATAATCATCTGCTCTTCCATGCTCTCGAGATTGCCAACGGGCAGCGAAGCAGTCTGGCGCATGGCCGCCGGTTCGCCGGTAAGCGCCACGCTGAGCCCCGGAAAATCAATCTCCTGCCCCGGGTATTCCATCGCCAACCGGGCAACCAGGTTGCGAAGTTCGCGAATGTTTCCGGGCCACGCATGCGAAAGCAGGGCGGAAATCGCCTGCTCGGAAAAATGTTTCATCGGCGACTTCAATCGCAGGAAATGTTCGGCCAGGGCAACGATGTCTTCAGGACGCTCGCGCAGCGGGGGAACGCGAAGCTGGAATTGTCCGAGGCGGTGAAAGAGGTCCTGACGGAAGCGGCCTTCCCGAACGGCGGCTTCAAGATCCTGGTTCGTGGCAGCAACGATGCGCACATCCACCCGGATTTTTCGATGCCCGCCTAGCCGGTAAAATGGCTGGCCATCCAGTACGCGCAGCAGTTTGACCTGCGTTCGCAGTTGCAGTTCGCCGATTTCATCGAGAAACAGGGTTCCTTTATCCGCAAGCTCGAAGAGACCTGGCTTCGAAGCATCGGCGCCGCTGAATGCGCCCTTCTCATATCCGAAGAGTTCGCTTTCGACGAGGTTTTCGGGTAGCGCCGCGCAGTTGATGTCGACCCATGGACGGCTTTTGCGATGCGAAGACTCGTGTACTGTACGCGCGATCAGCTCTTTCCCAGTCCCGGTTTCGCCCGTAATCAAGGCGGTTTCAGTATGGCTTGCTACACGATCTACGAGTGCCATGAACTTATGCATGATCGGGCTGGCAAGAATGAATTGCGTGTCTTCAATCTTGCGTGAGATGACGCCCTGAAGAACTTTGCCGCTTTCCGGGCCCGCCGCTTTCGGCGCTGGGCTATGAGAAATATCCAGCGGCACCACGACAGCGATGAGCGCCTTCGGGCGCGTCAACGCATCCCGAAGCAGGGTCACCGAGAGTTCTGCCGGAAATGTGCTCCCGGTCTTGGGTTGAGCGATGAGCCTGGCGTGATAGTCGCCGTCGTTAGAAGACGCCGCAAGTATCGTGCGCCGCAGTTGATTGCGGTCTTCGACTGTGGATTTTTCTGCCTGCGCAAACAGGGCCGTGAAGTCACGCCCAGCCAGTTCCTGCGGCGAATACCCAAAAAGCTGAGTGAACTCGGAATTGCAGGCGCTGAATTCTCCTTGAAAATCAGCGTGGAAGACAGCCATGCGCGCCGACACAGTTGCAAGGTCTTCCACTCGTGGACTGGAAGAGGCCGCACGGGTTCCCGGTTGCTCCGAGTTATCGCGCCGAATCCGCATATTGGGCGTTTGGGATGATGGTGACACAGGGCGAAGACTTCTCCGAGAGGCGCGTTACGAAATGGAGAACGAAGGTAATCACTCCGCGTGCCTCGCTGACTGCACTCGAGATTCCTGATTCCGTTCTATGCGAAGTTCCACTCGTGACCCGCGGCCGGTTACTTCAGTAAGCTACTGATCCCTCTTTTCCTCCCATAGGATTCACGCTGGGCCACAGTGGGAAGATTCTGCCTCTGAGGCCAAGCCCTGCGGTAAATAAGCCTCAGGAGCAACCGCTCTTTACGTTTTAAATGGGTTTTTGACCGCGCGTCGAATGCGAAGGCCGCGCTATGCGCAGCCGAATCACGCAGTAGGCAAGACTAGATGAAAGCAGAGACGGACGGACTATCGCTACAGACAAAGGGGTTCGTTGGCGTCACCGTGTTGATTGGCACGGTGGTACTGATGCTCGCTCTTTCGCACTGGCAATCGCATGATTTCATGCGCTTTGCCTGCTATCTGGCTGTGGCAATTCTCGCCTCCGGCCTCAAAGTGCAACTACCGGGCATCGACGGCACCATGTCGGTGAACTTCTTGTTCATTCTGCTCGGCGTGCTGGAACTAAGCCTTCCTGAAACTGTAGTTATCGGCTGCACAGCGACCCTGGTGCAGAGCCTGTGGCAAGCCCGCAAGCGGCTCGATCCCTTCAAAGTTTCGTTCAACGTCGGCATGATGGCCAATGCCTGCGCGCTGACTTATTTCAGCTACTACTGGCTTGCGAACAGAATTGGATCGAGCAAACCAATTCTCTTGATGGTAGCGGCGCTCGTGTTTTTCTTCGCCAACACGCTGCCGATCTCGATCGTCATCGCGATGACCGAAAGCAAGTCCAGCCGCAAAGTCTGGTCCGAATGCTACTTCTGGTCGTTCCCTTATTACCTGGTCGGCGCGGCAGCGGTGGGCCTGGTCGGGGTGGTAAATCGCACTGCCGGATGGGAGACGTCACTCCTGGTCCTGCCGCTGATCTATTGGGTCTACCGCTCATATCGCCTGTACCTGGGACGCCTTGAAGCGGAAAAAGATCGCGTTGAAATCGAAAAGCGGCATGTTGAGCAGATCGCATCGCTGAACATGCGCACGATCGAGGCGCTCGCCCTGGCGATTGAAGCCAAAGACCACACCACGCACACGCACCTGCAACGAGTGCGCACCTACGCCGTCGAAATCGCGCGAGAACTGAATCTCGGCGAAGAAGAGATCGAGGCTTTGCGCGCTGCGGCGTTGCTGCATGACATTGGCAAACTTGCAGTACCGGAGCAGATCATCAGCAAGCCGGGGAAGCTCAGTCCGGAAGAGTTCGAGAAGATGAAGGTTCATCCGATCGTCGGAGCGGAAATCCTGGAGAGGGTCGCTTTCCCATATCCCGTCGCTCCGATCGTGCGCTCGCATCACGAGCGCTGGGATGGTACGGGCTATCCCGAGGGATTGTCGGCGGAAGAAATCCCCATCGGGGCACGAATCCTCGCAGCGGTCGATTGCCTGGATGCTCTCGCCTCCCACCGTCAATACCGCCCGGCTCTGCCGCTGAACGAAGCCATGGCCAAGGTGCGTGAAAAGTCCGGCACATGGTTTGATCCCAAAGTCGTGGAGATTCTCCAGCGCCGATACGTCGACCTTGAACGCCTGGCTCAAATGAGTGAAGAGACCCTCGGAACCAGGGGGCTCTCGAAGAGCGTTCGGGTTGAGCGCGGAACCGCACCAGCCGCGGGTTTCGAACGTACCGAGCCGACGCATGGGCCGGTAGAGAACGCGGACTTCCTGACCTCGATCGCATCGGCGCGACAGGAAGCCCAGACGATGTTCGAGTTGAGCCAGGATCTCGGCGTCTCGCTCAGTTTGAGCGAAACCCTCTCGGTCCTGTCCATGCGTCTGCGGAAAATGATTCCCTTCGACTCGATTGCCGTCTTCGTGAACCGCAACGGCTGGCTGCTGCCGGAATTGGTAAGTGGAGAGAATTTCCGGGCGCTCTCGTCTTTGAAAGTAAAAGTCGGCGAAGGATTGTGTGGGTGGGTCGCGGAAAATTGCAAGCCGATCATGAACGGCAATCCGCAGGTTGAAGCCGGCTATACGGTCGACCCCGGCAAGCAGACCACGTTGCAATCGGCCCTGGTCGTGCCATTGGAAGGATTGAACGGAGTGGTCGGCGTGCTGGCAATGTATCAGGGGAACCGCGATGCATTCACTCCCGATCACTTGCGAATTCTGCTGGCCGTTGCATCGAAGGTTGCATTGTCCGTGGAAAACGCCCTGAAATATCAGCAGGCAGAGAGTTCGGCGACCACCGACTACTTAACGGGATTGCCGAACGCACGTTCGCTCTTCGTCCACCTCGCGCAGGAAGTGGCCCGCTGCCGCCGTATGAAAACTACGCTCGCAGTGCTGGTTTGCGACATTGACGGCTTCAAGCAGATTAACGATTCGTTTGGACACCTGGAAGGCGACAAACTGCTGCGCGAATTCACGACGCGCCTCAAAGATGTCTGCCGCGGATACGACTACGTGGCACGCATGGGCGGCGACGAATTCGTCATCACCTGCCCAGGGCTGACTGAAGAAGCAGCCCGCGAGAAAGCTGATCGTCTGAATCGCGCGGCCATCGATGCCGGACGCCACGTCTGCGGCCGTGACCTGATCAGCCTGAGCGTCGGCATGGCCTTCTGCCCGCAGGATGGCACCGACGTCGAGCGGCTTCTGGCCGAGGCCGACCGCCGCATGTATTCCATGAAACAAATCCACCACGCCGAAGTCTTCGCTCGCGAGCAGGAAAAGCGTTCGCTGGGAGCATCGGCGAACTAGGAGGCCTCGTAGCATGCTCGGGCGGAAAACTACGCGGCAGATTGCGCGGCAAATTGCGCGACATGGCCTGACCCTGATCGCAACCGTATTGCTTGGGGCCTTTCTGTCGGCAGTGCTGGTGCGCTGTGCGCCGGGCTTCAATGTCGATGAGGAAGAACTCGATCCTCACTTGAATTCCGAAAGCATCCAGGCCCTTCGCCAGAGCAGGCTGGAACAGCGCGACATCTTCCACTTCTATTTTCATTCCTTGCAGCGCGCAATCCACGGCGATCTTGGAACGTCGCTTTCTCTCGGGCAACCGGTCACCACGTTGTTGAAAGATCGTCTCCCGCTGACCCTGCGCCTGGTCGTGATTGGCCTTCTGCTGAGTTGGGCAGTCGCCCTTGCTCTGGCTCTGAGCGCCGCGTGGATGCGAGCAATTCCCTATGACACTGTAGCGACTGTAATCAGCGGAACTTTTCTCTGCATTCCCGCCGCAGTCCTGGCACTTCTCTCGGTGCTTTGGAATGTCCCGGGGGCGCTGGCGATCGCTCTCATCGTCTTTCCGCGCGACTATCGCTATGCGCGAAATCTGCTTGCGAAGGCCTATTCCCTGCCTCATATCACGATGGCACGAGCAAAAGGTTTAAGCGAATGGAGGATTCTCTTCTGGCATGTCGTTCCTTTAGCCGGGCCGCAATTGCTGGCTGTCGCAGGCGTCTCGGTCAGCGTCGCCATCGGCGCGGCCATTCCGGTTGAAGCGCTCTGCGGACTCGCTGGTGTCGGGCAACTCGCCTGGCAGGCGGCCCTCGCCCGCGACCTGCCGCTGCTGATGAATATCACCATCCTTGTGACGCTCGTAACCTTGCTCGCAAACTCCAGTGCCGATGTAATCGGAAGTATGCTGCGGGGCCAGGAAGCATGACGATCTGGCGGCGGATGGCGTGTGCCATTTTGCTGCTCGTCGTTGGCCTGTCGGCCGCGGCGAACTGGCTGGCCCCAGCGGGCTATGCGAAGCAATATCGCGAGGAGGCGGATTCCGGGCCATCCCGCGCGCACTGGCTGGGCACAGACGAAATCGGCCGCGATCGCTTTGCTCGAGTTCTCTACGGGACGCGGATTTCTCTGTTACTGGCGCCCGCGGCGGCACTTCTTTCAACATTGATGGCCGCCCTGATCGGCGGCCTCGCGGGATATCTAGGCGGTGCGTGGTCTCGGGCAGCCATGGCGGTGACGGATTTGTTTCTGTCCCTGCCTTGGCTGTTCCTGCTGATCACGGTTCGGGCCTTGATGCCCCTGAACGTATCGCCCGTAGTTTCAGTACTCGTGACGTTCATGATATTGGGCCTGCTCGGGTGGACGAGCGCAGCCCGCGTGTTGTGTGCTTCCGCGGGATCGTTGCGCGATTCAGATTTTGTGACGCAGGCGCGGGCTTCGGGAATTCGCGGCGCTCGCCTGTTCTGGATTCACGTTTTGCCCAACTTGAAGCCGGTGCTGTACGCGCAGTTCTGGATCTCGATTCCGGCATTCATCTTGAGCGAGGCCAATCTTGGGATTCTCGGCCTCGGTGTGGCTGAACCACTGCCCTCATGGGGGAGCTTGCTGAAGGAATTGGAAGGATTGATATCGGTTGGCGAAGAGCCCTGGAAGTTTGTGCCCCTTGTATTGCTGGTCGTGGTTGTTACGTCGTTTCAACTCGTGCTCTCGAAGCACGAAGAACTGGCCGCATAAATGGTCGGAACCTCAATCGAAGGCGTCATCCCGAAGGCCGCGTTTTTTCCAGCGGGACGAGGGATCTCGCGTGGACTAGACATTGCTCATAAAGGACTGTTCGTAATGAAGAACCCGCACAAGAAAATTCTTCCTTCTCTGGCCTTATCGCTCCTGCTGATCGGCTCGGCCCTTGCCCAAGGCCAACTGCGCTTTTGCCTGCGCTCGGAGCCCAAAACTTTTGACCCGCTAAAAGTGGAAGACGATTCGTCAGTCGCCATCCGCTATTTGACCGGCGGCGTTCTCGTTCGCATGAACCGACAGACGCAGGCTCTCGAGCCGGAACTCGCGCAGTCGTGGAAGGTCTCGAAAGACGGCAAGCAGATCACGTTCAAGCTGCGCAGCGGAGTTTCATTCTCCGATGGCACACCATTCTCCGCTGAAGACGTAGCCTACACCGTACAGCAGTTGATGGATCCGTCGCTGCACTCGCCTACGGGAGATGCGTTCCGCTCAGGGCCGGGCAATGTCGATACGAAGGTCGTCTCTCCAACGCAGATCACGATTGCGTTTCCAGCACCCGTCGCCGGGTTGGACCGGCAGTTCGATCAAGTCGCGATCATGTCGGCGCACTCGTCCAAGAAGGAGATGGCAGTGCTGGGACCGTTCATGGTCGCCGACTACAAGCCAGGATCGACTCTGCTCCTGCAGCGCAATCCTAACTATTGGAAGACCGACGCACAGGGACATAAGCTGCCCTATCTCGATTCAATCAAGCTGGATATCCAAGCAAACCGAGACGTCGAGATGCTCCGCTTCAAGCGCGGCGAAATCGACCTCATCAATTCGCTGGACAGCGAATACTTCGACAAGCTGGCCTCTACTTCGCCGCAAGTCGTTCACGATGCCGGAGCGTCGCTCGACAGCGAGCAGATGTGGTTCAACGAAGTAGCGAAAGCTCCGCTGCCGGGGTACAAGAAAAACTGGTTTCGCTCGGCGGCTTTTCGCCGCGCAATTTCGCAAGCCATCAATCGTGCCGATCTCGCCCGCGTCGTATTTCGCGGACACGCCCAGCCCGCAATCGGTGCGGTTTCTCCCGCCAACAAGTTCTGGTTCAACGCCAAACTGAAGCCTGAAGTCTATTCTTCCGAGGCAGCCCTGAAGTCGCTGCAAGCCGAAGGCTTCCGCCTCGAAAACGGCGCGCTCAAAGACAAAGAAGGCAACGCCGTCGTCTTCTCGATCATCACCAACTCCGGTAATAAATACCGCGAGCGCATGGCCACGATGATCCAGGAAGATTTGCAGAAGATCGGCATCCACGTGAATGTGGTCACGCTCGACTTCCCTTCTCTCATTGAGCGCATGACGCAGACGTTCGATTACGAAGCGATCCTGCTCGGACTGACCAATGTCGGCCTCGACCCCAACGAACAGATGAATGTATGGCTGAGTTCATCGGAAAACCATCAGTGGAATCCGCAGGAAAAGACGCCGGAAACCGCATGGGAAGCCGAGATTGACCGCCTCATGCGGACGCAGGCCTCGTTAGCCGATGCGAAAAAACGCAAAGAAGCCTTCGATCGCGTTCAGGAAATCGCGCAGGAACAAGCGCCGTTCCTCTTTCTCGTGAACCGCAATGCGCTCTCCGCGGTCTCTGAAAAAGTGCAGGGAGCCGGCCCTGTGATTCTCGTTCCTCAGACGTACTGGAATATCGAGCGGCTTTCGGTGAAATAGCTCAAATCTTTTGCCACGGATTACTACGGATTTCGCGAATAAGCCTGAAGCTAAAATGCCCGAGACCTCGCCCAGCAACGATTCCGTCTTGTCTGCGCGAATTTCCGTGCGCTACGGCGATAAGCCTGCGGTGCTTCGCGACGTTGAACTGGATGTCCGGCGCGGCGAAGTTTTAGGCCTGATCGGCCAGAGCGGATCGGGCAAAAGCACTCTGGCGATGGCAATCCTGGGGTTGCTGGATCGTAGGCGAATTTCCATCGACGGCACAATCGCATTCGAAGGCACTGACTTGCTCACGTTGCGCGAAGGCGAACTCCGCGATCTCCGCGGACGCAAAATCGCCCTCGTTCTTCAGAGTCCCCTGTCCTCACTGAATCCGGCGCTCAGGATTCATACACAGTTGAAAGAAGCCTGGCGCGCTCACGCAACGGGTTCAAAAGAAGATTGCAATCACGCCATCTGCGCCGCGCTCGAAAGCGTCAGCTTGCCATCTACCGACGAATTCCTGCGCAAACATCCTTCGCAGATGAGCATCGGCCAGGCACAGCGCGTTCTGATCGCAATGGCAGTACTTCATCGCCCCGCATTGCTGATTGCCGATGAAGCGACCAGCGCCCTCGACGTAATCACCCAATCAGAGATTCTGGCTCTCTTCCGCGAACTGAATCGCAATTCCGGAATGTCGATTCTCTACATCTCCCACGATCTTGCCTCGGTCGCCGGAATCTGCGATCGCATCACGATTCTGCATGAGGGGCAAATCGTCGAAACAGGAGCTACGGAACAAGTTCTCCTCCGTCCCCAGCACGAATACACGCAGCGGCTGATGGCTGCGATGCCGAAGATGCCGCATGCCCCAGCCATTGCCAAAGCGGCAACCGTCTAGCATCCAGCCGAATAAAGAACCGGTGATTTTCAAAGTCGAGCCAAAATCCTGAGCCGCCTTCATTCCTGGGAGTCACCACGCGGCTACACCAATGTCACCCTGCGCAGCGCCCCGCGGGACATCCTGTCCCACGCCCTCAGCCGCGAGACACAGTGGCCCAATCGCATCCCGCCAGTGGTTAACCATACTAAATAGAATCAGCAACTTACATCAACTCAATTGGTGTCTCCCTTGCAACAGACTCCGTGGGTACGAGTTTGATCTCTTCCCTAACGAAAGGGTGAACGATTTTTATGATCCGTACACTGAAACCAAAGAAAGCCGGTCGCGGGCAGCGGCACAGTGCGGCGTGGGGTAAGCGCCTCAGCATGGTGCTCTTGCTTGCCACGGGGATGGCATTCGGACAGCGCTGGAACGATCCGGTCGCCAATGAAACCGGCCGGTTCTCGTCGCGCATTGCTCCCGAACTTTCGGGAATGCTCGGCAAAGCGAAGCAAGGGTCCGCAAAGGGACAGACCGTTAACGTGATCGTGCAGTATCGCCAGGTCCCGACCGCCGTCCACTACGCCACGATGCAGGGACGCGGTGCGCGCCTTCAATCGAAACTTCACATGATCAAGGCTGCGGCCTTCACAATTCCGGCCAGCGCTCTTCCTCTGTTGGAAGCTGATCCGGAAGTTGTTTCGGTGACGATCGACCATCCGATGAACGTGATGGACGATCTCACTGACGGCGCCATCGGCGCGAGCGCTGCCTGGAATTCCGGATGGACTGGCGCAGGCGTTGGCGTAGCCGTGATCGATAGCGGCATCAACGACAACGTTGCCGACCTCAGGAACGATGCCGGCACTGCTTCGCGGGTGCTCTATCACCAGGACTTCACCGGTACCTCCACCACGAACTCCTCTGGCGGCAAGTACGACCTCTACGGTCACGGTACTCACGTGGCCGGAATCATCGCTGGCAACGGAGCTCTTTCCGGCGGCCAGTACGCCGGCGTTGCTCCCGACGCAAACCTGATTGACCTGCGCGCATTGGACTCCAACGGTGCGGGTTCGGACAGCACAGTAATCGCCGCTATCCAACAGGCGATCGCTCTGAAGGATTCCTACAACATTAAAGTTATCAACCTGTCGCTCGGCCGCGGAATCTGGTCGAGCTACACCCAGGATCCTCTCTGCCAGGCCGTTGAGTCGGCGTGGAAGAGCGGCATCGTTGTGGTCGTCGCGGCCGGCAACTACGGCCGTTTGAGCTCCTACGGCAGCAACGGCTACGGAACCGTCACTGCGCCCGGCAACGATCCTTACGTCTTGACGGTGGGCGCAACCAAGGCCAGCGGATCTTCTTATGCTTCTGCCGAAACTTTGGCGAGCTATAGCTCGAAGGGACCCACGACGTACGACCATATTGTGAAGCCGGACATGGTTGCTCCGGGCAACGACATCGTTTCGTTGGCTGCTCCGGGCGCAACGCTCGAAGCTCTCTACGCCAGCGACTTGATAACTGGAAGCGACGGCAAGAACCGTTATTTCACTCTCAGTGGCACCAGCATGGCGACTCCCGCCGTGGCTGGCGCGGCTGCCATCCTGCTTCAGCAGCACAGCACGATGACGCCGGACCAGGTCAAAGCGCGATTGATGAAGACGGCCTACAAGGTGGGGCTCAATTCCACCTCAGCTTATGTGCCGCATCTTTTCCAGTCGTTTACTGAGTTCTATGATCTGTTCTCGGTCGGATCGGGCTTGTTGAACGTGCAGTCTGCGGTCAGCAACAACGATCTGGCGAACTCCAGCGTGGGCGCGGCGCTTTCGCCCTACGTAACCTATAACGGACAAAATCGCTCGATTTCGCTCATCTATGGAAATAGCAGCGTCGCCTCGAGCTCAGTCGTTTGGGGCACGTCGGTGGTTTGGGGGGCCTCGGTGGTTTGGGGTTCTTCGCTCATCAACGGAACGTCCGTCGTTTGGGGATGTTCACTGCCCTGGAGCGATAACACAACCAACGCGTTTAGCGTCGTTTGGGGATCGAGCACTGGCACGGCTTCAGCCATGAGCGTGGTCTGGGGCGCTACGGTCTCGACCGCCAATGGCGCATTTTCCGATGCGGGTGATGATGAGCAATAACGCCGTGTGAATGAAACAAGAAAGGAGACGATCATGAACAACACACGGCAAATTAGGACTTATATCGGCGCGATGATGTTGGCGGCAGCAGCCGCGGCGGGATATGCAAGCTTCGTGAGCCACACCCTGCATGTTCCCTTCGCCCTGGCAGTGCTGGCGCTGGCAGCAGCGACCTCGAGACTGAAAGTGAAGTTGCCCGGCATCAACGGAAACATGTCTGTGAATCTGCCCTTCCTGCTAACGGCAGTCGTGAACTTGAGCGCTGCCGAAGCGGTTGTAGTCGCCTGCGTTTCGACTGCGGTGCAGTGCTGGCCGAAAGGATGGATGAAGAAGGACGCGAAGTTCAACCCGCAGCAGATGGCGTTCAACCTCAGCATGATGGCCTTTGCCAGCTCGATGGCAAGCCTGTTCTTCCATGCCGAGGGACTGCGCGGTGGGCACAACCTGGGACTGGTGCTGGCCACAGCGACCTTGTTCCTCGGACAGACTGCGCCTGTCGCCGGAATCGTGGCGATCAGCGAGGCGAAAGCGGCAGGGCTCGTATGGTGGAACGTCGCTCACATGGCGTTCCCCTACTACGTAGTAAGTGCCGGCGTCACCTCAATGGTGCAGGCAATGAGTTCGCACCTGGGCTGGGGACTCGCACTCGCGGTGTTCCCCGTGATGTATGCCATTCACCGCTCGTACCAGTTGTACTTCGGACGGATCGCAGAAACTCTGCGCCCGCCCATGATGGTTCGAGCTGCTGGCGCGGGCGCGTAATCAAAAACCAAAACACGGATCATCCGACGTGGCTGCGCTTTTCGGCGCAGCCACTTTTTCTTTTTCACAAGCATTAAGATTGCCCAACGCAAGGGTGAAGAGATCTGCACTGTCTCAGCCGAAAAGCCATTCCGATCAGGGTCCGCAAGCCTTTCTGCGTTTTATATGCAACTACTTGCAGTAGTCTTTTTTTCAGCATCTTCACCGGATTCGGGCTTGAACGGTCCAGTCGCGATGTGTTTAACTCACCTGCGGGATCGAAGAATTAGCTGACTAAGGGACCTCAGTATGAAGAAGTTTTCGCGATCTCAGCTTTTCCCGCTCCTCGTTGTTCTGCTTGGCATTCTCAGCTTTAGCGAATCGGGGCTGGCTGGAACCCAATACATCGTTTCCAACGATGACCTCGCATTTCCATTTCTGACCGGGATCGGATTCTTCACAATCGGTGCGAATGGATTGCCCGTATTCCTGCAACAGATCGCCACCGGCCAGTACGGCGCCGGCGGCGGCTATTTCGGAATGAACCGGCTCGCCATGCTGAACGATGGCACTCAGCAATGCGTCTATGCGTCGGAAGCCAGATCCGGCGAAATTATTGGAATTAATATTGGAACTCTGACCATCGGCGGCATGACAACCGGCTCGTCCACTGATACCGGCGTCTCGAACGGCATTGGCCTGGCGATGAACAGCAATTATCTTTACGCCAGTTTCAGCGACTCCAGCACCATCGGGACTTTTGCCGTGCAACCAGGTTGTAGCGTTACATTCCTCGCTGACATTCCGGTCAAAGGAACCGGTGCGGGAATCATCAACGGCATGGCCGTTCACGGAACGATGTTGATCGCAACTTATACCGACGGCAGCATCGAATCCTTCAACATATCCGGCGGAACGCCGATCTCAAATGGTGACAAACAAGCCTCTACCGCGACGGCGACTTCGCGGCTGGCTACCTACGCAAATTCCATCGACATCACCAGCGATGGACATTACGCCATCTTTGGCGACACCTCGACCAGCCTCAGCGTGGAGGTTTCCGATATTTCTTCCGGCAAGCTGGCCAAGACAACGGTCTACAAGTCTTCCGCCAGCATCAGTTCCAGCAGCCTGATGCTGAGTCCGGACGAAACCATACTCTATGTCGTCAACACGCAGGGAGCGTCGGTGACCGCACTGTTCTTTGATAAAAATTCAGGCACAATCTCCCCTGGCTGCACCTCACCAAAGATCGCCGGACAATCGCAGAATTGGTCCTACCTCGCAGGTCTTGGGCTGATGAACCAGACCGGAAATGGCGGCGGAGTCTATGTCGCCGAGTTCGGCAGCGTGTCCGCCATCGCCACGGTGACGCTGACCTCGTCGGGTAGCAAATGCACATTAGCGGAAGCAGCCGGATCGCCGGTGGTTGATCCCAATGGCCCCGGTTTGCTCTCCATTGGCACCTTCCCCCCTCGTTCGTTTTAAGTTAGGCCGCGGACAGAAGTTCATCAAGAGAAGTTACATCAGAAGAATTTGATCAACGGGAGTCATGCATGAGGGAATTGAATATGTTTCGGATAGCGAGATGGCTGCTTGCGATTGCAATCTGCGCCTTTCCGTTTCTCGAGTCCGTGGCGCAGAGCGGCTGCCCCGGTCGTCCTCCCTCTGGAACGGTTGTGGCCGATCCCTTGAACCTCTCTTCGCAGAACGGCGCTCTCAACGCAACATTGACTCTCGGCCATTCGATTGATGCCGGTGGCTACACTCACTATTGCTACAAGTATCAGGCTGGCACTCAGACTATCGAGGCCCCGACGTTGCGCGTCAATCCCGGAGACGTGCTGAATCTCAACGTCATCAACGGAATTCCGCAAGACAATTCAATGAAGATGAACATGGCGCCGTCGTCAGGCCCGGTCTGCGGCGATGGTGGTGCGGCAACCATCAGTTCGACCAATGTCCATTTCCACGGCACCAATGTTCCGCCAGTCTGCCATCAGGATGACGTCATCAATACGCTGATTCAGCCTGGAACAGGCGCTTTCCCGTACAGCGTGCACATTCCGACGACGCAACCGCCGGGGCTCTATTGGTACCATCCGCATGTTCACGGCTTCACCGAATTTCAGGTAAACGGCGGCGCGGCCGGTGCGCTGATTGTCAACGGAATAGAAGGGGTCCGCCCCGAAGTCGCCGGCCTCACTGAGCGGGTCTTCGTAATTCGCCAGCAGTATCTGGTTCCCTGGATTCCCGGCCCTTATCTTCTGACGCTCAACTTCCAGTCGCCATTTCTCGCGCAGACTCCAATCATCGACATGAAACCCGGCGAGAAACAATTCTGGCGCGTCGCCAACGCCACGCTCCAGGACTTTCTGCAATTGCAAGTGCAGGTCAACGGGGTAGCGCAACCCCTCGAGATGATCGCGCTCGACGGGTATCCGCTCGCGCAAACCAGAAACCAGACGACGATTTTGATTCCGCCCGCCGGACGCGCCGAATTCATTGTGCAGGCGCCTCAGTCGGGATCAGCTGTTTTCGTGACGAACACCTACGACACCGGGCCGACAGGCAACCCCGACATTCAATCCACGCTGGGCACGATCCAGACCACAACCAATGACGCCATCGTCCCATCACATATGCCTGCGCAAACGCAGCCCTCCGCCGACAACACCAGGTTTCGCAACTGGGCGTTGCAACCTGCAACGACGCAACGGAAGCTATATTTCTCCGAGGAATTCGGCGGCACCAACGGCCCGATCCAGTTCTACATCACGGTAGACGGACAAAAGCAGAAAGTCTTCGAGCCCAACGAACAACCCGTCATTACAACCAAAGTCGGGGCCATCGAAGATTGGACAATCGAAAATCACGCGCTCGAAACCCACGCCTTTCACATCCACCAGATCCACTTCCGCGTGCTCGAAGTGGACGGCAAACCCGTCGCCGACAGCGATCTCCGCGACACAATCGAAGTTCCTTTCTGGGACGGCACAGGCCCATACCACAGCGTGAAGCTAAGAATGGATTTCAGCGACCCAAATACTGCTGGAACGTTCCTGTTCCACTGCCACATCCTGCTGCACGAGGACCTCGGCATGATGCACAAGATCCTGGTCACACCGTAACCGGAAACGACCGTGCGGTGGTGGCTTGGCCCCGAGCTAAAGAGCTGCCAGTATCTGGTTTGCTTTTGGGTGGCGCAGCGCTTAAGCGCTGCGATAACTGAGTTGTCATTCGATAACGGCTTTGGCCGCTGAGGTGAGGAACCGGAGTTCGAGCCCAGATCCAAAATAAAACTCAAATCCATAATCAATCGACAAAGAGACTAACCATGCGCAAACGAATCCTGTTCATCGCTACCAGCGTACTTTTACTAACTTGCGGATACATCGTCGGAACGCGCAAGACGATCTTCGCCTATGACCCAACTCACGGAAACGTGCCCAAATCCTACGGCAAACTTTCGGCAGTGATCGCCGACTCCATCGGCACCGGCCTCGTATTTGAAGACAAAGACGGCGTGATCCGCTTCGTCAGCGCCAATGGCATGAAAGAAGGAGAGCTAGCCCGCTACGACGACAAACCCACCCAGGGAGGAATCCCAAAATCCTACGGACACCTGGCAGGAGCGGTAGTCAACCACGGCCAAACCGCACTGATCTTCGAAGACGCCCAAGGCGTAATCCGATGCCTCACACTGACCGGAACTGTAGAAAATGAACTAACAAGAAACTAAACGTTGCCCCAGATCTTGACTATGTGCTCTTGACCAATTAGCTGGTGCCGGGAGGGGGAATCGAACCCCCACAGGCCTTTTGAGCCCTGCGGATTTTAAGTCCGCTGCGTCTGCCAATTTCGCCATCCCGGCTTGCAAACATTTTATCTTAGGGATTCTGACATCACAGTATTCAAGGGACCCTTAGCAACATTTAGCGTTGCCACAGCGGATGCAATTCATTAGAGCAGCGAGGTAGCGAACTGCGCAAAGATCAGACTGTTCTCAGCTTCCGGCCTGATCTTCCAGCGCTGGCTCAACTGTAGACCGGATGATTCCCATCTCCACGTAGATCGGCCGCATGTCTTTGCGCACCAGCTTCAACTGTGTAGTGAACCACACGGCGCCCGCGACACAAAACGCGCCGGAGATCATCACGGCGCGAGGCGCTCCAAAATGATGTGCGAGGCTCCCGGCGAGCAAACTTCCCCACGGAGCCATGCCGACGAACGCCATCGTGTAGTAACTCATTACCCGTCCACGTTTGTCTTCAGGCACGAGTGTTTGGATGACGGTGTTGCTGGCCGCCATCCCCTGCATCATGCCGAAACCGACAAACAACATGAGAAACAGCGACAGCAATAAAATCCGCGACAGGCCAAATGCAATCAATCCTGCGCCAAAAACCGCGGCGGAAACCTGAATCATCGAAGTCAGTCCGCGCACTGTCTTGCGCAATGCCAGCGAAATGGCCGAGATCAGCGCTCCGACTCCCGATGCGGCCAGTAAGAATCCCAGCGTGTATGCGCCGCCGTGCAAAACGTTGGATGCAAAGACCGGCATCAGCACCGTGAAGGGCATCCCCATCAGGCTGATCAATGCGAAAACCGACAGGATAGTTCGCACCGGGCGCGAGCCGGCGACGTACTCCCATCCTTCTCTCAGTTGCTGCGACAGCGAACCGGCATTGCGTCGTGGTGGTGCGATCGCTACATGCATCATCAACAACGATGCGATCACCGCGAAATAACTCACGCCATCGATGGCGAAGCAATAACCTTCGCCCACCGCGGCGATAACAAGTCCCGCGAGCGCAGGTCCGATGAGCCGAGCCAGATTCACCATTGAGGAGTTCAGCGCGATGGCATTGCCCAAGTCCTGCTTGTCGCCGACCATCTGCACCAGGAACGCCTGGCGGCCCGGCATGTCAAAGGCGTTAATCAATCCCTGGAAGACGCTGAGCGCGATCACCTCGTGAATCGTGATAACTTTCGCCAGCGTCAGCACAGCGAGGGCAAGCGACTGCACGCAGGCGAGCGCCTGCGTCCACACCAGAAGTTTGCGCCGATCCAATCGGTCAACCAGAACTCCGGCAAACGGCGCGACAATGAATGTGGGGATCTGTCCGGCAAACCCAACCACGCCCAGATACCACGCGGAGCCGGTGATTTTGTAGACCAGCCAACCGGTAGCGACGCGCGTCATCCATGTACCGATCAGCGAAATGCTCTGGCCGGCAAAAAATAATCGAAAATTGCGGTGACGCAATGCCCGCCACGCGTGCGAGTAACGATCGAGAAATTTCCCCTGCGGAGCGATAGCGTCGGACGTTTCTTCCTGCCTGATCTCACTCATCTTTCACAAAAACACTCTTCATTGGAGATCAATTCGGGGAAAAAAGTTTCTTCTCTTCCTTTGCTTACTCAATTCGGACTCCGGGATTACCGGATTTTTG
>DATAUY010000007.1:0-4863 GCA_036268025.1 Candidatus Sulfotelmatobacter sp.
GCGCGGTGACACATACTTCTATCAAAACCCACTGGAGTGCGACACGACGCGCGCTCGCTGGTCATGGCACGAATGTCCTTGCTGCCCGCCGATGTTCCTGAAGCTGATGGGGGCAATGCCCGGCTACATCTACGCGACGGATCAGGATGCTGTCTATGTAAACCTCTTCGTTTCCGGTCATGCAACCATCGAGCGGAATGGAGTGCCGGTAACGGTTCGTCAGTCGACGCGTTATCCCTGGGAAGGGCGGGTGCACATCGCGGTCGAGCCGCGGCGGCCGCTCCCGTTTGCTGTCATGGTTCGCATCCCTGCCTGGTGCAGCGGCGAAACCCTTCGCGTAAATGGCAAGCGCGTGCCGACAGACTCCCGCGTGCGTGGCTACGTGCGTATCGATCGAAGCTGGCAAACGGGAGACGTTATCGACCTCGACCTTCCGATGCCAGTGCGTCGCGTCTTTGCCAATCCGCTGGTGCAGGCGGATGTGGGCCGCGCTGCAATCGTACGGGGGCCGCTGGTCTATTGCATCGAGTCGACCGATAATAGCGCCGCGGTTCGGGCGATGCATGTGTCCTCCGGTACTGCGTTCTCGAGCGAGTTCAGCGAGCAGCTCCTGAATGGGGTTGTCACAGTGAAAACACCAGCCATGGCGAAAGCTGATCCTCGAAATGGACTTTACTTCTCGCCACCACAGCGCGCCGAAAGCCGTTCAGCCACGCTGACGGCGATTCCGTATTACGCGAATGCCAACCGAGGTCCCGTGGACATGACGGTCTGGCTGCCGCTCGAGGTCTGAACTCGAACCCGGTCTGCCGTCTTCCGGGTCCAAGCTCTTCTTGGCGCTTCTTGCTCGTGGAGAGTATTTTCCTTTCAGTTTTAATCTTTAAGAGATTATCGTTGACACCTCTTGTGCGATTCCAATAGCATCCGCTTGGTTTTTGGGAGACCTATCGGCGCGTTCTGCGCCGCGGTCCATCCGCTGGCGACGCTCCGGAGGAACAAATGGACAAAATTGGGAGAGCTTTGAGGGTCCTGGTATGCGTGCTCATGCTGCATACAGGAATTTGCCTAGCGCAGTTCAGCAGTTCTGTTCAAGGCACCGTTACCGACTCCAGCGGTAATGTTGTCCCCTCTGCAACCGTCACCCTTGTGAACGAGGGAACACAGGTGACCCGTACCGCGGGCGCGGACGGCAAAGGCGTTTATCTTTTTCCAAGTCTTGCTCCCGGAAGCTACTTCATCAGCGCCGAGGCACCAGGCTTCAGCCGGAGCAAGGTTGCCTTCAATCTCCAAACCGGAGAGACGCACAATATTAACGTTCAGTTGGCGGTGGGCCAGGCAAGCTCCACCGTCACGGTTACCGGCCAGGCTCCGCTTCTGGACACGTCGGATAGCCGCAACCAGGAAACACTCAGCGAACAAGCTCTAACGACGTTGCCCATGAGCGCGCTTAACCCGTCGCAGCTCGTGGTCCTTGCTCCAGGTGTCACTGGCGTGGGTTTCGGGGCCAACACCAATGCGACCAATTTCCAGCCGGAGAGCTGGGTGGACGCGAGCGCGAACGGCCGTGGCCAGA
This sequence comes from Candidatus Sulfotelmatobacter sp., assembly GCA_036268025.1. Lineage (GTDB taxonomy): Bacteria > Acidobacteriota > Terriglobia > Terriglobales > Acidobacteriaceae > Sulfotelmatobacter. The sequence continues at coordinate 1,574 of DATAUY010000007.1, forward strand.
ACGGAAACCAGTACATCGTCGACGGCATGGACGTGACCAGTAATATACGGCCGGGTGTTATGAATCTGACGCCAAACGCAGATACAGTCTCAGAGGTCAACATCCAGACGAACACCTACGCGGTTGACTACGGCCGGGCCAGCGCTCTGCAGGTGATGATGACGACCAAGTCTGGTACTGAGCAGTACCACGGGTTTGCGAGCAACTACTACACCTATCAGGGGCTATGGGCTAAGTCCGAGTTTCTCCATCCCGCACCCGGACAGCCTACCTACGCACCGTTCCATACCAACAATATGTCTTTCGGGATCGGCGGTCCTATCCTGCCGCATCATCAGTTCTTCGGCTTCTTCGGGATTGAGCCGTACCGCGCTCTTACCAGTACCGGCAACACGTTACAGACTTTCGAGGATCCGGCATTTGTAGCCTTTGCCCAGCAGGCGCGTCCTAATTCGCCTGAAGTGCAGCTCATGACGAAGTATCCCGCTGCGTCCGCCTCTTTCGCGGGTGTCGCTGCCACAGCACAAGATCTGTTCGGTGCGCAGAATCTGCAAAATGGCACAGGATGCGGCACTCCCGCCACCGATGACATCCCGTGCTCAACGCCGGTCCTCGATCATGGCGACTTCAATTCCACCGGCTTCAATCATGCGAAGCAGTACAACATCCGAGTTGACAAATATTTTCCGAAAGACCGCTTCTACGGGAATTTCGTCCGGAATACAGTGGATACCAATGGGCCGAATGTTCGTCCAGCCTTCACCACTGAGAGCGATTATTACGGCACCTCGTTACAAGTGAACGCCACGCACGACTTCACAGGAAAGACGCTGAACGAGGCCATTTTTGGCTACAACCGGATTGAAGGCTTCGCTCCCAAGAGCGGCCTGTTTACAGTGCCGGTTGTGAGTGTCAGCGGTGGGGTAGCCGGATGGGGCGACGGCTTCGCCCAGGGCGACTACATCCAGCATAGCTACCACTGGCGGGATGTTTTGACTCACATTCGCGGATCGCACTCCATCAAGATCGGCTATGAAGGCTGGCATGGGTCCGATGTCGCGATCTTTGCGGGTGCTTACGGACAGCCGAGTCTCACTTATAACAACATGATCGATCTGATCAATGATAACCCGTATAGCTCCACGGGTATGTCTTACAACGTGGTCTCAGGACAGCCACAGGCCGGCAACTACTACTTCGGAATGACGATGGGGGCTGCGTTTGCGGAAGACACCTGGAAGGTGAACCAGAGACTCACTCTTAATTACGGGTTGCGCTACGACAACAACGGAAATGCCTACCCGATCCAAAGCGGCATTCTGGCAAACTTCCATCGCGGATCGGGCGCCACGCTCGATGAGCAGGTGACAAACGGAGTCATGAAGCAACAGGGGCACACACTGGACCATGATATGAACTGGATCTTCAGCCCGCGTGTCGGGGCTGCGTACGATGTTACCGGAAGCGGTAAGTGGGTACTTCGCGGCGGGTTTGGTGTTTTCCACGATCTGTTTACGCAGGGCAATCAGGAGAACAGTCTGCGTGGCAATCCACCATATTGGACGGTGCCCACGTTTTACAACAACGGTTCGACGGCTAACCCGATCTTCAGTTACGGCACACAGAATCACTATCCATTCGGATTCGTATATCCGGCATTTCAGGGACATCCACTCGATGCCCACGGCGGAATCGTTGGCTCGCAAATCGGCGTTGGAGGCGTGGATGTCAACCTGAGTTCGCCCAATACGCTGAACTACAGTGCAGCAGTGGAACGTCAGGTGACGACACAGTTAGTGGCCAGCGTGGGATACGTGGGCTCGCATTCCTACAACCTGGTGACCGATGCCGGAAATACCGGTGCAACCTCTTACGGCATGGACGTCAACCGGTTTGCCGGAGACTTGCTGCAGCATCCGAATTTCGATACTGGTGGAACGTACTCCGGCTCAGGCACTCAGACACGTCTTAATTCGAGCTTCGGCGCCATTACCTATGCGATGAATGGCCCTTGGGCGAACTACAACGCGATGATTCTCGCGGTAAGGGGCCGCTTTGCCGGAAGGGGATTTCTGACGTCGTCATATACGCTGGGGGATTCCAAAGATAACTGGCAGAATTATCCACTTGCCCAGTACAAGGGATATTACGGGCCGTCCCCATGGGATGTGAGAAACAGGTTTTCGCTTGGCGCAAGCTATGAACTGCCTGGGTATGAGGCGGGAAATACTCTGGTTCGGCGGGTTACCAAGGGCTGGACACTGTCAAGTACAGTCATTCTTCAGTCAGGCTCTCCGTTCACCGTCTACAGCGGCGCGCCATTATCCATCAATCCGGTAGCCTCAGATGGTCAGACGCTTACCAGCGCGAATTACGATGCCGAGTTGCAGGCGGGTAACCTAGTGTTCAATCCGGGGAGCGGTGACTTCGTTGCCGATGGCGACAACTTCGTCTATCCGAACGTGAAGAGCTACAAGACAGGAGCGGCCAGGAAGGATTATCTGAACGGATTGTTCGCTCGCTGTGCTGGATCTAACTTGGATACTTGCGGGGTGTTCACGATACCCGCCGTCGGCAGCAATGGAAACGAACAGGTGAATCAATTTCACAATCCGGGTTACGCGGAATTCGACCCAAGCCTAAAAAAGGTCACCGCAATCACGGAAAGGTTCAGCTTGGATTTGCGTGTAGACGCATTCAACATATTCAATCGCGTGAATCTAGCCGGCGTCGATGCCAATGCGCAAGACTCCAATTTCGGCACCTCCACGTCCATCGCCGGCAATCCACGAAACTTCCAGGTGTCCGGCAGGTTGAACTTCTAGTGGCTATCTGCGGAGGCTGTGCAATGAAGAGAACTAGAGTGCCGGAGAAGCTGCATCTCTCCAGCGAAGGGAAAACGGCGGCAAATATAATAGAATCCAGATTGTAAGGCCGACAGGGGAATCAGATTTGGCTATGGATCATGCTTCTCGCAAACCCTTCGCCAGTCAACTCAAGATACAGACAGCTCCCGAAGCTGCAGCGCAAGCGATTCGGGAAGCCATTATTGCCGGTGAGCTGAAGGGTGGCGATCGGATCATTGAGCAAAAATGGGCCGCCCGGCTCGGCATCGGGCAGCCCACAATCCGAGAAGCGTTGAACGAGTTGGTGCATCAGGGGCTGCTGCGAAAGCTGCCTCAACGCGGTACATATGTGGCGCAGCTAAGTCCGGACGATTACCGCCTGATCCAGGAAGTGCGAATTCCACTGGAAGCGATCGCAGTTGGTAAAGCTGCAGAAAACCTGAC
>DATAUY010000008.1:0-3115 GCA_036268025.1 Candidatus Sulfotelmatobacter sp.
CTTGCTGGCGGCGGCCACCTTCAACCTTGCTCCGAGCCTGGCTTCCGCGCAGGAACCGGTGCATGGCAAGTTCACGCTCACACACGATGTGTATTGGGGAAAGGCCAAAGTTCCGGCGGGAGAGTATGCGTTCTCCTTCGATCGGAACGCTGTTTCCCCAGTGCTGAGCCTGAGCAAGCTTAGCGGCACGCGCACCGGCTTCCTGATGCTTGTGCCTGCAACGGACGACCCCAAGGCGTCGGACACGAGCCGTTTGGTGCTCGAGTCTAGAGCTGAGGGCAGCTATGTCAGCGCCATGCAGTTGCCGGAGTTCGGCATGACGTTGCGGTTCGAGGTACCGCACTCCACTGAGAAGTGGATTGCCAAGGCCGGAACCGGGCCTGCGGGATCTGGGCAATAGCAGTTAGTTGCTGAAAACGGAGGGCGGGCGCTCAACCAGGCATCCGCCCTTTGAGTCTTGAGCCGCGTTTCCCATCCTCCGAACTTTGGCCATCCTGCGAACTTTGCATCCGCGAACTTTGCCATCCGCGAACAACTTTTGTCCTCCCTCACGAAGTGAGGGATCTGGGTGTTTGCCTGCGCCATCACTATCTGCCGACGCCGGCAAAGTCCAAAGTCCCTCGAGTCGCAAGGGAGTGACAAGGTGAAAGCGGGATGCATCGTTGCCATGTCTCTACGCGGTTTGGCTTTGCGTGCTTCCCCGGACATCGTCACTGAGCACGATGGCCTCGGCGATTTCCTTCATCGGCTTGCGCTTCTGGCGGCTCTGGCGCTGGAGGGCGAGATAGGCCTGCTCTTCGTTCAATCCGAGATCGCGTTGGAGAATTCCCTTGGCGCGTTCCACGATCTTTCTCGTCTGAAGCTGCTCGGTAAGGGTTGAGTTGGCCTCCTCGAGGCGGGCCATTTCGATTTCTGCGCCGACCAGGAATCCGATGGTGGAGATCACGCGAATTTCGCGCTGGCGGTACACATGATGATGCTTGTGCTGCAAGTTGATCACGCCCACGACGCGTCCGCGGCACATCAATGGGACGGACAGAAAGGCCTCGTAGCTGTCTTCGGGCAGTTCGTGAAAAAACTGAAAGCGCGGATCGAGCGCGGCCTTTTCCGGGATGGCGACCGGTTCGCGGTTCTCGGCGACCCATCCGGTAATTCCCTGCCCTACGCGGAGTTTCAGGCGGCCCACCACTTCCGCATGCGGGTTCTTCGAGGCGCGCAGGACCAATTCGTCAGCTTCGAGAACATAGACAAGGCAGGAGTCGCACTTCACCAGAGCGGAGGCGAAATCGACGACGCGGGTCAGAACGTCGTGGAACCCGTCGGCTGCGTTCAGCCTGAGGCTGATCTCGTGCAATACATCAACATGGGACTCTTCGACAGAAAGTAGCGTTTCCATGCCATACATTATCGATTTTGTAGAGATGGTGTCTAATTCCAAATTTCGATAGCGGGGATAAAGGAATTCCTTGCGGATTGTTACCTGCGTTTAACATCTTTTGCGGAGTTCGTGCATCGTTGAGAAAAATCCTCAACCACAAAGGGCACGAAGGTTCACGAAGAAACGCCTTCGTGCTCCTTTGTGTCCTTCGTGGTTTACGCCTTTAGGGTTTGGCGTCGAGGTCGACTGTCTTCACCGGCAGGTCCCAGTGCGCGTCGAGGATCTCAAAACGCCGCTGCTCTTCGCGCTCGTAGGTGGCCTGGTCGGGCCAGAGTTCTTTCTTGATCTGCGTTTCGTCGAAAGCGTCGTTGGCAACAGCGGCATTCTTGAATACGATGGTCACCCGGAAGTCCCAGCGTCCGTCTTCCGTGGTGTGATAGCGCGGCTGGTCCATCCAGACTTTCAACATGCGGCCCATCTCGGTTTCCTTTTTCAGCAGCGGGTAATGGTTCTTCTTGAAAAGCTTGAGAAATTCGTCGGCGTGTCCCCACTTAGTTTTGTAGTAGTACTCGACGGTGAAGGGATGGTCGGAACCGGAGGGAGACGGGGCTTGGGCAAAGGCAGTAATCGCGAGGACGACCAGAAAAAACAGCAAGAGAATGCGGCGCATACGCGTAAGCTCTCCCAAAGCTGGGATTGATAGCTTGTACACCACAGACGGTTGATGCGACAAGCTGCCGTCGCCGGTTGATACAATGCGTTTCCGGAAAGCGTTCAATCAGTCATGCGCAAACCCTTGTTTCGATTCGAAAATCCCATTCGCCTCGACACTCAGACGAAGATCGGGTGCCTTCGCGGTGTGGATCTCTACATTCATTGGACCGTGTTCGCGGTGATCGCATTGATTCTGGCGGGAGTAGCGCGTCGTCCGCTGCTCTCTGTCGTGGGATTGACTGCATATCTCTCGGTATTGCTCATTCACGAAACGGGGCATCTGATCGCGGCGCAGCGGAAAGGCTGCGAAGTCATTTCGATCCAGTTGTATCCATTCTTCGGATTCACTCGATTTGGAACACCATGGTCACGGTTCGACCATTGCGTAATTGCGTGGGCCGGCGTGATTGCGCAAGCCGTGGTGGCTATTCCGATTCTTGTGACGGTCGAATTGTTTGGTTACTCACGGTTCGAGGCCGTGAACATGTTGATTGCCATCCTCTGCTACTACAGCATTTTCGTTGCCTTCTTCAATCTTCTCCCAATCGCGCCGTTAGACGGGTCCGTCGCTTGGGGAATTATTCCAGCATGGTTTGCGGAGCGCAGATTGCGACGACCGCGATAGGACCGTACGGTCGCATTGACGGAGATAGCAGCAGTACACCACCACGACAACACTAAGAATTCCGGCGCTAGATTGTTTGGTAGGCGTGACTACTCACGGCCGATGGTTGAGGGCTGACGGCTGATTCTGTTTTGCCAATGGCCCCAGACAAAATAGATCACGCCCACAACCAACACAACGCCAATCACCGCGTCGAACTTGTGGAAATACTTGCCGAGTTCGCGCCAGTTCTCGCCGAGCTTCATCCCGAAATATGCGAGGGCCAGGCACCACGGCCACGATCCGAGGAACGTGTAGACGTGGAAGCGCAGCCGCGGCATGCGCGCAATGCCAGCGGGCAGCGCGATGAAAGTGCGGATCACCGGCAGCAGCCGCCCGATAAAGACCGCGAGGTATCC
>DATAUY010000009.1:0-42904 GCA_036268025.1 Candidatus Sulfotelmatobacter sp.
CAAGCTCACGGGCGCGGCCGACACCAGCCCGATCATCCGGCTGGTCGATACCACGATTTTTACCGCATTGCAGCGGCGCGCTTCCGACATTCACATTGAGACGCGGGACGACTCCGTGGTCATCAAGTTCCGCATCGACGGTGTGCTCACGCAGGCGATGCCGCCGATCGGCAAAGAACATCATTCGACTGTGATCTCGCGTATCAAGGTCATGAGCGAACTCGACATTTCCGAGCGGCGCGTGCCGCAGGACGGCCGCTTCCGCGTGAAGTACAACGGGCGCGCCATCGACTTCCGTGTTTCGATCATGCCGTCGATCCACGGCGAAGACGCCGTGCTCCGCGTGCTCGACAAAGAGTCGATGAGCGAGAAATTCAAGTCCCTCACGCTCGAAGTCGTCGGTTTTGACGAAGATGACCTGCGCCGCTTCCGGCGCTACATTAAGGAACCCTACGGCATGGTGCTGGTAACCGGGCCTACCGGTTCCGGTAAGACGACCACGCTTTATGCGGCGGTCAACGAGATCAAGACCGACGAAGATAAGATCATCACCATTGAAGACCCGGTCGAATACCAGTTGCGCGGCATCACGCAGATTCCGGTCAATGAGAAAAAGGGGCTGACCTTCGCCCGCGGCTTGCGATCGATTTTGCGTCACGATCCCGACAAAATCATGGTCGGCGAAATCCGCGACTCGGAGACTGCGCAGATTGCGATTCAGTCGGCGCTCACCGGCCACCTGGTGTTCACAACGGTCCACGCGAACAACGTGGTCGACGTCATCGGGCGCTTCCTGAACATGGGCGTCGAGCCTTACAACTTTGTCTCAGCCTTGAACTGCATCCTGGCGCAGAGGCTGGTGCGATTGATCTGCGATTCCTGCCGCACCGAAGTTCATTATCCGCCGGAAGTATTGGAAGCGAGCGGACTCGATCCGGCGCAGTGGGGCAAGGTCCCCTTGTATGAAGGTCCCGGATGCATCGAGTGCGCCGGTACGGGCTTCCGCGGACGAACCGCGATCCACGAACTGCTTGATTTGAGCGACCGCGTGCGCGAGATGATTCTGGCCAAGAAGCCGACGTCGGAAATTCGCCGCGCCGCCCGCGAAGAGGGCATGCGGTTCCTGCGCGAATCGGCGCTGGACAAAGTCCGGCTGGGCATGACGACACTGAAAGAGATCAACAAGGTCACGTTTATTGAGGCGATGAGATAGGAAGGCATGTGGCTAGTTCGCAGTGATCAGTGGTCAGTAAGAACCTGGCGACTCGAATTCTGGCGACTGGCCACCGACCACTACTTAAGTTCCCTTTCAGCTATTGCAATTCTCTAAGTAAGGGTTTCTGATTTATAGAGGTATTTCTCGAAGGCGTATTCACGAATGAGTCCAACTGCAAGCGCTCCGAAGCCGAAACTGGCCTGCGAAATTGCGGCAGACCGGGTGCTGGCCGGGCGAGTGGTCGACAATGGAAGCGGACTGGAGGCGTGCGCGGCGCGGGAACTTGCGCCGGGCAGCGTCGTGCCCGACCTGGTCGAAAATAACCTGCGGCAGCGCGAATCGGTGCGGCAGGGGATTGAGGAAACGCTGGGAAGCGTGGCCGGCCGGTCGCACGATGTAATCGCGGTCGTTCCGGATGCGGCCGTCCGAGTGATGCTGGTGGAGTTCGACACTCTGCCATCGGACCACGAAGAAGCGCTTGGAGTGGTTCGCTTCCGGCTGAAGAAGTCGCTGCCCTTCGACGTGGAGAAGGCGAAGATCTCTTATCACGCACAGAAGCTGAAAGATGAAGTTCGCGTGGTGGCGGCGGTCGCGATGGGAAGTGTGATTGAAGACTACGAAGCTGCTTTCCGTGATGCCGGGTTCAATCCCGGCGTGGTGCTGCCGTCAACTTTGGCGGCGATTGGGGCAGCCTCGGCGACGCGTCCGACGATGGTGATCAAAGTGGATGCGCACACCACCAGCATTGCGATCCTGAACGAAGAGCAGTTGCAACTGTTCCGCACACTGGAGAATTCGCGTGGCGTCACGATCACAGGCGAGCAACTGGCGGAAGAGGTTTTCCCTTCCGTGGTGTTTTTTCAGGACACGTACCATCTCGATATTCAGCAGATTTACGTGGCTGGGCTACCGGAGTCGGGCGGCGCTGCGCCGGCGCTCAAGGCACAGACCGGCGCTGACGTACAGGAACTGGTTTCCTCGGCGCAGTTGGGAACTACCTCGGGTGGTTCGGTGCCCCGTTGGAGAATGGCAGGAGTGGTGGGAGCGTTGATTTCGTAAAGCAGTGGTCAGTGATCAGTGGTCAGTGGCTAGCAAAACCGAATTGCCCACTGGCACTGATCACTGACCACTGGCCACTGATTTATGCGTTTAGATATCAATCTCGCGAGCCAGCCGTACGAAGATGCGCGGCAGTTCTGGATGCGCTGGGGCGCGGGTGTCGGCGCGCTCGCGCTGCTGACGCTCGTCCTGCTGACACTCGACACAACGGGATGGATCAATGCGCGCCGGGACCGCGCCGCCATTGGCGGGCAGCGCGCCATGATCGCCGACCGCGACCATCTGCGGGCCAATGCCGAGGAATACCTGAACCGTCCGCAGAACCGCAACACGCGCGATGAGTCGCAATTCCTCAATGGACTAATCGAACGCAAGTCGTTCTCCTGGACGCGCGTATTAGAGAATCTCGAGAAGGTCATGCCTCCGCGGGTGCACCTGGTTTCAATCAGCCCGCAACTGGACGAAGACAACCAACTGGCCCTGAAGATGACCGTGGCGGGCGATTCCCGCGATCGCGCAATCGATTTGACGCGGCACATGGAAGAATCCAAACGGTTCTCGCAGACGCAAATCCTTTCCGAGCAGTACGCACAGTCGCAAACCGGCGATAACGAGCAGTTCGTGATCGCGGCGATTTATTTGCCCGAGCCATTCGTTGGAGCCGATGCAGCGCCTGCCGACGAAAAAACCGTCAAAGCAATAAAGGCAGCGAACGACGGCAAGCCGCAACCAAAGAGCGATGCCGCAGCCAAGCCGCGATCGCCCAAGGGAGGCAAGCACTGATGCCTGACCTGCGGCGGACCCGGAGGGATTTAAAGACTGCGCTTGCGATCATGATTGGCATAGACCTGGTCGCGGCGATCGTGTACTTCTCGCCTCTGGTCGGTTCAGCCGAATCGCGGCGCACGCAGATGAACCAACTCCAGACGGAGCTGAACACGAAGACGCGGCAGGTGGCTCCGCTGAAAGACTTGCCGAAAAAGGTGGACATCGCCGGCAAGCAGATCACCGACTTTTACAAGAAGCGCTTCCCTGCCACGAACTCGGAGATTCTGACGGAACTGGGCAAGCTGACTCATGAAAATGGTGTCATGATCGAGTCGGGAAAGTACAAGCTTCCCGACGAGGAGGTCGGGCACGTGCAGCCGGTGGAGATGGAATACGATCTTTCCGGGAACTATACCGCGCTGGCGAAATTCATCAACGCGGTCGAGCGTGACGAGATGTTTTTCGTCATCAACAGTATCGAACTTGGCGGCCAGCCGCACGGAGCGGTGAAACTGAAAGTCAAGCTGGAAACGTACTTGAAGGCGGCATCGTAGTGCAACTCGGAGTCGAAAACAAGAAGAAGGCGATGTGGGCCGCCGTGCTTGGCGTGATTGCCGTGCTCGTGTTCGCGTACGAGTTCATCCCTATGTTTACGGAGTCCTCGACGCCTACGTCGAGCGCGCAAGCGGCCGCGCCAAGCTTGTCCCGCAATCCCGCGGCAAAGGCCAAAGGCCGGTCAACCGCAACCAAAAAGCCTCCCAAGGTGGAGAGCCTCGACCCCACGCTCAAGCTGGATCTGCTGGCGATGAGCGAGCAGACGCGGTATGAAGGCAATGGGCGGAACATTTTTGTGTCGGCGCCTGAAGAGGTAATCATCGACAAGCCAAAGGGGACAGGCGTTACCGATCAGAAGCCGCCGGAGGACACTTATCATCCGCCAACGATTCCAGCCGCGCCTGCAATTCCTCTGAAGTTCTACGGCTTCGCCAGTTCGCCCGGCGAGGCCAAGAAGATTTTCCTGAAGAATGGCGAGGACGTTTTTGTTGCGGGCGAGGGGGAGATCGTGGACCGGCGCTATAAGGTCATGCGCATTACGAACACGTCGGTCGAGATTCAGGACATGGTAGTTAGCGGTCCGCCGCAGAATATCCCGCTGACGCAAGGCTAGGAAATTTAGCAATTGGGGAATTGAAAATCTGAAGCCGACATCCCGCTTTTCAATTACTCAATTACGAAATTTCCCAATTACTCAATTCTCTCCAATGCGTTTCTACTGCAAATCCCGGCAAACGGGGCGCGAGGATGCGGGCTACGTCCTGCTGACGCTTCTGCTGATCATGTCGCTGATGGTCATTGCCATGGGCATCATCCTTCCTACGATTACCTTCGAGATCAAGCGCGACCGCGAAGAGGAGATGGTCCATAGGGGGGTGCAGTATTCGCGGGCGATCCGCGCTTATTACAAGAAATTCAACCGCTACCCGGCGAAGATCGAGGACCTGGAAAACACCAACCAGATGCGCTTCCTGCGCAAGCGTTATAAGGATCCCCTCACTGGAAAAGACTTCAAACTGCTTCATTTCGGCGAGGTGAAGATGTCGGCGGGCAGCATGATTCAGGGAGCGATGACGGTGGGGGCGAATGGCGCCCTTATGCCCAATGCGGCAGGTGGGATCGGGCAGCCAGGCCAAGGGGGCCTGAATCAGGCGATCAATGCGACGGTCGCGGGAGCAGTGGCGGCCAACATGGCGGCGCAGGGCGGGCAGAGCGGCACGATACCAGGCGCTACGTCGTTAAACGGGTCAGACGCTGGAGCCGACGACAATTCTCAACAGCCAGGCCAGAACAGCGGAGACGCGAACTCGGGCCAGCCAGGAAATCTGAATGGCAACTCGGGCGACAAACTTTCGAGCACGACGTTCGGCGGAGCGCCGATCGTGGGTGTCGCCAGCGTCAGCAAAGATCGCAGCATCCGCGAATACGACAAGAAGAGGCAATACAATCAGTGGCAGTTCGTCTACGATCCGACGCTGGACCGGGGCTTTTTAATCACTACGCCGTATCAGCCGTCACTTCAGATGTTCGGTGCCGGGCCGCAGAATGTAAACGGAACCGGCGCGACTGGACAGAACGGAACCAACAGCGGCCCCAGCAGCAGCTTCGGAAATTCTCCATCGCCGATGCAGAGCAATCCGACGTCCCCGGCTCCGGGCGGAAATTATGGGAGCCAGCCGAGTTCGTCTCCGCAGCAGCAATAGAAACCAACGTCAAAATCCACGCTTTGTCTCGCAGAAGAGGCGCGCTAAGGACGGGGCATCCGGTCAAAACGGAACGGCCTCATCTTTGCCTTGGGCGATGAGGCCGTTTGATTGACACCAAAATCTGCCGTGCTTCGTATGGCGGACAGCCGAGGGCGGCTGTCCCACATAAAAATTCTTACACGCTGAATGAACTGCCGCAGCCGCAGGTGCTCTTCACGTTCGGGTTCTCGAACTTGAAGCCGGCGCCTTCGAGCGTCTCAACGTAATCCACGATGCAGCCGTTCAGATACATAACAGAAGTGGCGTCAACGTAGACCTTGAGGCCATCCATGTCGAAGGTCTTGTCCATCATGCCGGCGCCGTTCTCGAACTGCATGGAATAAGAAAAACCAGAGCACCCGCCGCCGACGACGCCTATGCGAAGGCCCGTGGGCACAGGGGTCTGCTGCGCCATAATCTCTTTGACTTTGCTGACGGCATTGTTGGTCAGAGTAACGGGGGCGGCTTTCGTGACTTCCGGGATAGTTGTGGTAGCCATTCGTATCTCCTTGGCTTTAAAGCTGTTCGGATTATAGCAGACAGCTGTTTTTCCCGCGCAAAAACGCGCACGGAGAGCAATCGCGCCAACAGTTCCTTAGATGCTATTCGCGTCCCTGACGACGCGAAGTTGACTCTTTTATAACACCTTCAAACAAAGGGATTTCTTTGCCACTGGGACTTGCCAACGGGACTATAATCTCTGGCGTTAGGGCCTTCCCCCGGATATGTGAGCAAGCGCCCTCTCACAGGTCCCTAGCCGGAGGTTGCCCCTGGGTACTCTGCCGAGGTGGCACATGTCGCTCACGATAGTCGCGGTGGTATTCGGATTGTTCGCGGTAGGGTTGATCCTCCTCTTGATCTACAAGAGCACGCTGACGATGCGCGAGGACGATCAGCTGTTTCTAGATAACACGAACTCGCATATGCGGGATGAACAGACGGAGTTGCTCACGAAGGTGAACCGCCTCACGATTCCGGTGCGGGTCTTTAGCATCGGCTCGGGCGTATTTCTGCTTGTGCTGGTAGCGATGCTGATTTACCAGAAGCTGAACGAAGTGCAGTAGCCGGGCAGTGCCAGATGGGCGCATCGAAGTTCGCTTGCAGAATCCTGCCCGCTCCTCGCGTCACGAAATGCGGGGAGTCATGGTGGCTTTTCTTTCCCTCAAATGCAGAGCGGATCCGCCGGTTTCCGTTTCTTTTTTCTTTCGGAGGCCAGCAGATTCTTGCAAGTCAGCTATAGTCTCCGCGATCTATTAACGGTTGGAAACTCACTTACGGTCAGATAGCTTGTTAGTCGCAGTACATACAGGTAACGTTTGAAGTACGACCACATTCCTACGGCGGGAGTGTTCCGACCATGACAACATCTCCTGTGGAAATAACTCCCAGCGCCGAGACTTCTTCAGGCTCGCCGCAGATGCATTCCACGCCTCCGGAGAAGACTCGGGAGCGCAGCCTTATGAAGCGCCGCTTGTCCGTCATTGCAGCCGCAGCGGTCATAGTTGCGGCGTTTGTGCTTGTTGCTCTCCGGGGATCAAGGCATTCCGTAATCACGATTCAGATCTCGGCGTCTGCCGCGACAGGAAATGCGCTCCGGCTTAAAGGGACGACCGAAGCCGTGCAATCACGTTCCATTCTTGCGCCGTTGCTCTCCGGGCAGCAGGTTCATACCCTGACCATCATTCACCTGCTCCCGGCGGGAGCGCGGGTGAAGCAAGGAGATCTTCTGGTGGAGTTCGACCGGCAAGACCAGCTTCGCGATTTCATCGACAAGAAAGCCGAATACGAGAAACTGATGGACCAGGTTGCCGAAGAACAAGCCAAGGAAGTTGCGGCCCGCGCGAAAGATGACACCGAACTGAAAACGGCTGAGGATAATCTGCGGAAATCGGAGCTCGAAGTTCAGAAGGACGAGATCGTTTCCCGCATCGACGCGGAAAAAAATCAGGAGAATCTGGACGAGGCCAAAGCCACCTACGACCAGCTTCGAGAAACGTATAACCTGAAGCGGAACGCGGCGGAGGCGGCAATCCGCATCCTCGAGATTCAACGCGACCGCACGCAGCAAACCATGCTGCACGCTCAGGCCAACGCCGACCTGATGCAGATCCATTCGCCGCTCGATGGAGTCGTCGTACTCAACACCATCTGGAAACAGGGCACGATGGGCGAAGTACAGGAGGGCGACCAGGTGCGCGCGGGCGTACCGTTTATGCAGGTCGTGAATCCGGCGACGATGCAGGTACGCGTGATGGCCAACCAGCAGGACTTCCCTGTTTTGCAAGTCGGCCAGACGGCGAAGGTGCGGCTGGACGCGTATCCGGAAATGGTGTTTTCAGGAAAGGTTGACCAGGTCTCGCCGATCGGCGAGGGCAGTGATTTCTCGTCGAAGATCCGTAACTTCGCGATCGTCGTTGCCATCCAGGGAAACGATCCCAGGCTGATGCCCGATCTTTCCGCCGCGGTCGACGTGGACACGTCCACGAAAAAAGCCGAAACCGCAGGTCCAACGGCATCGGGGAGCGGATCGTAATGATGCAGCGTTTCCATCGGCTCTCGGCGCGCGGCAAGGGACTCGTGATCGCAATCGTGCTGCTTGCTGGTAGCGGCGTGCTGCTGGGCGCGGTGCGCCTTGGTAAGCGCGGTCCAACCGTTCCGACGACACAAGTCCAGCGCGGAGAATTTCTCGACTCGATGCAGATCCGCGGCGAGGTAAAGGCGCTGAAATCGGTAACGATCAGCGCTCCCGCCGAAGCTGGCGACTTGCAGATCGTCAAGATTTCTCCCGAAGGCACAGTAGTCAAACAAGGTGATGTCGTGGTCGAGTTCGACAAGACGAAAACGGAGCGCGATCTGGAGCAGTTCCGCTCGACGCTGAAATCGGCCGAGGCTGAGATCGGACAGGCCAAAGCGCAGACGCGGCTGGCCGAAGAGCAAAACAAAACCGCTGTGCTGAAAGCGCGTTACGAAGTGGAAGGGGCGAAGCTCGAAGCCGGCAAGCAGGAGATCGTCTCCAGGATTGAAGGCGAAGAGGCCAAGCTGAAGCTCGCCGACTCCGAACAGAAGCTGCGCGAAGCCGAGGCCAAGGAACAATCTGACAAGGCCCTCAATGATGCGACGATCCAAAGCAAGGTAGAGGCCAGCAAGAAGGCCCAATATGACGCTGACCGGGCGGAGCGAGTGCTTGGGCAAATGATGTTGCATGCTCCTTCCGCCGGAACTATCAGTGTTCTTCAGCATTGGTCTGGCATGGGTTTTACGGTATACAAGCCCGGAGACCACGCCTGGGCAGGGGCCGCTATCGCGGAACTGCCGGACCCGAACACGCTGCGGCTCTCGGCACGCGTCGATGAAACCGAACGCGGACGAATGGCGCCCAAACAGCCCGTCACCGTGCAGTTCGGCGTAATTCCGGACCGTCAGTTTACGGGACACATCGAGCAGATCAGTTCCATTGCGAGCATGGATTTTTCCAGCGGCTGGCCCATCACCCGTAATTTCACCGTTGAGGTAGGAATTGATCAGGCCGATCCGCGCTTCAAGCCGGGAATTACGGGAGACCTGACCGTCATCGTTGACAAGGTGCCAAATGCGGTCACAATGCCCGCGCAGGCGTTGTTTCAGAAGTCCGGGCAGAATGTCGCCTACGTGTGGCATGGCGGACAGTTTGAAGAACGCATGATCGAAGTTGGAAGGCGGAGCGGCGACAAGATTCTGGTCGCGAAGGGCGTGAGCGCCGGGGACCAGGTAGCGTTAAGAGATCCCACCGCGAAGGAGTAAGGTTTCATCCGAATGCGAAGCCGGAGGACCATCACGTGGGCGGTGATTGCGGTCGTTCTATCCGCCACCGTTGGCGTAGTGGCCGCGGTGCGCCGGGGTTCTTCGACGTCCACCGCAGCCGACGTTCCGACGACGCGCGTGAAACGCGGCGATCTGGAAATGAAGGTCTACGTCACCGGGGAACTGCGGGCGAGTCATTCGGAGATGATGACCGCGCCTCCCATCGGCGGCGGAGCCTTACAGCTTACTCATCTGCTGCACACAGGCGTGGCCGTGAAGAAGGGCGACCTGGTGATGGAGTTCGATCCCAGCGAGCAGCGCTACAAGCTGGAACAAAGCCACTCGGAGCTTCTACAGGCGGAACAGGAGATCACAAAGGCCAAGGCCGATGCCGCCGTTGGCGCGGCTGCCGACAAGGTTGCGTTGTTGAGGGCCCGCTTCGATGTGCGACGCGCAGAGCTCGATGTCCAGAAAAATGAACTCGTCAGCGCGATTGATGCACGCAAGAACGAACTCACGCTTGAGGGCGCGAAGCGGGTGCTCGCGGAACTCGAGCAGGACGTAAAGTCGCGTAGCGTATCGAACCAGGCGAGCATCGCGCTGGCCAACGAGAAACGAAACAAGGCGAAGCTCGCGATGGACCAGGCGCAGGACAGCATCAACAAGATGCGCGTTACTGCCCCCATGGACGGCCTGATTGCCATACAGAAAAACGAGAATGCCAACGGAGGATTTTTCTTCGACGGCATGACTCTTCCGGAATACCACGAAGGTGACCAGGTCGAGCCGGGAGTCGGCGTAGGGCAGGTGATCGACCCCAGCGGCATGGAATTGTCGGCGAAAGTCGGTGAACTCGAGCGCAACAACATCAAGGAAGGCCAGA
This sequence comes from Candidatus Sulfotelmatobacter sp., assembly GCA_036268025.1. Taxonomy (GTDB): domain Bacteria; phylum Acidobacteriota; class Terriglobia; order Terriglobales; family Acidobacteriaceae; genus Sulfotelmatobacter. Next base: position 10,007 of record DATAUY010000009.1, read on the forward strand.
CGGTCGATCTCACACTTGATGCCATGCCCGGGACTACATTTCATGGCACAGTGAAGACCGTCAGCGCCAATAACGCGCGCCGGTTTTTCGGCGACGACAATTCCAGCAAGTTCGAAGTCACCATCACTCTGGCCGGCACCGATCCCCGCATGCGTCCGGGATTGACGGCGCACATCCTCGTCAATGGTGATCCGAAAAAGAATGTCCTCTGGGCGCCTCGGCAGGCGGTGTTTCTGAAAGAAAACAAGCGCGTAGTCTATGTCCGCAACGGAAGCAACTTCGATCCGCGCGAAGTGAAGGTTGATCTCGAGAATGAAAGCCGCTCCGCCGTCGAAGGCGTTCCCGTTGGCACTGAGATTGCCCTCGTCGATCCTACCGCGCCGCGCAAGGGCACAAGCTCCAATTCCGGCGCTCCCAGCCTCGGCGGAGGCGCGCCTTGATGGCCAGCCTCGCCGCGACACCTACGTTTCGCTCACTGCGTAATTACCGGCAATGGATTCCCGACCTTGAATTGGGGTTCCAAAATCTCTTGCAGCATCGCCTGCGCACCATGCTGACGATGCTCGGTATGATCTTTGGTGTCGCGGCCGTGGTTTCCATGCTCTCTATTGGCGCAGGAGCCCGCCAGAAAGTCATGGCGCTGATCGAGCAGATGGGGGTTCACAATCTGATCGTCGAGGCCAAGGAAACTACCGAGTGGCAGGCACATCAGAAGGTCCGCAAGATTTCTCCGGGGCTTACGTTCAAGGACTACCGCGTAATTCGCGATGACGTCGGGGATGTGCTGGAGGGCACGCCGCGTAAGCGCATGACTCCAAGCAAGACGATTCCCAAGTCGCAGCAGGACCCGCCGACCATCTACGGAGTCGATCCCGTTTATACGAAAATTGCCGGATTGAATGTGCTGCAAGGCAGATTTTTCACGAATGACGAGGAGACGCGAGCAGCTCCCGTCTGCGTGCTGGGAGCGGCAGCGCGGTCGAACCTGTTCGGTTCGGCCAATCCCATCGGGCAATATGTGAAGACCAACGAGACCTGGTTCCGCGTGATTGGGGTGGTTTCTCCGCAATTAAGTTCGCAAACTGAGGTTTCGGGAGTGCCCACGCAAGACGTGAACAACATCATGTATGTGCCGCTGAACTCTGCGATCCTTCGGCTCGAAGACAGCTACAGCGACCAGCGCGACGAAATTGACGGCATCTATCTGAACATTCGCGACAGCGCCGACATGGGATCGGTCGCGCAGTTAGTGCGCGCCATTCTCGATTCTTCGCATCACTCTGCCGGAGACTTCAGCGTGATCGTCCCGGCGGAATTGCTGGCAGAACAGAAGCGTACGGAACGGCTATTCAATGCGGTGATGGTGGCCATTGCGTCGATCTCTCTTCTGGTAGGCGGCATCGGCATCATGAACATCATGCTGGCGAGCATTCTGGAGCGTACACGCGAAATCGGTGTGCGCCGCGCGGTGGGCGCGCGCCAGTCGGATATCATCCGCCAATTCGTGGTCGAAGCGACGCTGATTTCGTTCGTCGGCGGCACCTTCGGCATTGTCTTCGGCTTTGCCATGTCGCGACTGATCGCCTTGCTCGCCGGATGGTCCACCATTGTCACGGCGACATCGATTCTGCTTGCGTTCATTGTCTCGATTACAGTCGGATTGGTATTCGGAATTTATCCCGCAGTCAAAGCCGCGCGCCTCGACCCAGTGGAAGCGATCCGTTACGAGTAGAGCGGCAGGTCTTCACCAAACGAGTCAACACAATCTGGAGGAATGAGAATGAGAAGCTCTCGGCTGTGTCTGGTCGCCTGTGTTTTTGTGGCATTCGCGCTGCCGCTCATGGCACAAAAAAATGAGGCTTATGGCGACCTCATCACGTCCCAGACCAAGTCCGGCAAGCTCACCAATCCGGAGAGTTTGCGGACCTACATGGTTGATGGCAAGCTGCGTCTAAGCCTCCGCGACGCCGTCGTGCTCGCGCTGGAAAACAACAGCCAGGTGCGAGTGCAGGAAACACAGATCGAGTCTTCCAAGTTTGCTTTGCTGGGCGCGCACGCGCCGTTTGATCCGGTAGTCAGCAGCGTCGACAGCATCAACGGCTCAGTCCAGCCGCCTTTCCAATTTCTCCAGAGTATCGGCGGAAACATCTTCAACATAACCTTCAAGAACACTGTGAAGAACTTGCAGTTCAACTATTCCCAGACATTTGAAACGGGAACGAATGTGCAGGCGGGCCTGGTAACCTCGACCAACAGCAGCAATATTTCCTTCGGTTTCTTCAATCCATACACCACTTCCGCGGTGAACTTTCAATTCACGCAGCCGCTGCTGCGAAACGGCTGGTTGGGAGCCAATCGCGCGCCGCTGATCATCGCGCGGCGCAACCTTGAGCAGTCGCGCGCCAGTTTCGCCAGCCAGGTAAACGACAATATCCTGCAGACCATTGGCCAGTACTGGACGGTGGTCCAGGCGCGCGGCAACCTTGATGTGGCAAAAGCTTCGATGGATGCCGCAGAAGCCACTTACAAACATGACAAACGATCGTTGGAATTGGGCGCTCTCCCGCCGCTGGATATCTACAGATCAGAAGCCGGCGTCGCGTCGCGGCGGGTGCAAGTGATCCAAAGCGAATATGCGCTCAAGCAAGCCGAAGACGCGCTGCGGTTGACGATCGGCTGCAATCAGGACCCCTACTTCCAGGCGCTCGATCTTGAATTGACAGAGAAGGCTGAGCCTGAGGGTGAGATGCGCGCCATCGACCAAGGCACAGCATTGACCGCCGCTCTGAACAAGCGTCCCGAGTTGAACGCGGCGTTGGCGGCTCTGGCAAGAGATGAAGCGCAGATTCGACTGGCGCACAATCACCTGCTTCCGCAACTTGATCTGCTCGGGTTGTATGCCAGCAACGGCGTCGGCGGCACGGGATTCAATGGTGCGGGCCAGCCTATCAGCAGCTCATGGATCAATCAGACGTTTGGTTTTAGCTATCCCACATATGAAGCGCAGTTGACCCTGAGTCTTCCGCTCAAGAACCGACAGGCCAAAGCTGAAATGGGTAACGCGCTCGTCGGGCGCCACAGTGATCTTTATACTCAGCGGCAGACTCGCGAGCAGATCACGCTCGACGTGAGCAACGCGGTGCACCTGCTCGAGCAGGCGAAGTTGAGCACCGTTGCAAGCAAGGAATCTCTCGATCTCGCCAATAAACAGATGGCAGCGGAGCAGCGCAAATACGAATTGGGATCGGGCACAATCTTTCTGGTGCTCGAAGCGCAGACCGAACTCGCGACAGCGCAACAGGCGCTATTGCAGGCGGAAGTCGGATATCAGCTTGCCGTGGCGACGGTTGACCACGCTACTGGAGAACTACTCGAACCGTATCACCTTCAGATCTCAGATTTATCGAAGTAAGTTGCGGCTTTCCTGCCGCTTACGAGAGCAGTACACTAGAAGCCCAGAACGTGCGAGAGTGGCGGAATTGGCAGACGCACCAGACTTAGGATCTGGCGGGTAAAACCGTGGGGGTTCGAGTCCCCCCTTTCGCACCAGATATTCTTTCCGCCGTTTTCGACAAATCCAACCCAAAAGAACATGGACGATCTCCAGCTACTTCGCGAAGCCGTCACAGAAGCCAGGACTGGACTGCGTGAAGGTGGTTTACCCATCGGGTCAGTACTTGCCGACCGCAGTGGACGCATCGTTGCCCGCGGACATAACCTGCGCGTCCAAACGGGTGATCCCACGGCCCACGCCGAGACAGTCTGCATTCGCAATGCAGGCAGGCGGCGCGACTGGCATGAACTGACCCTAGTCAGCACGCTTAGCCCGTGCATTATGTGCACCGGAACTGCACTGCTTTATCGAATTTCGCGCATCGTGATCGGAGAGAACCGCAATTTTATCGGTGCGGAAGAATTATTTCGACAGCAGGGAGCAGAAGTTGTTGTGCTCAACGATACCGAATGCATCCAGATGATGGCGGAATTCATTCGTACGCACGCGGATTTGTGGAATGAAGATATTGGCAAGTAATTGCAGACTGATTCGGGCCGCGATCAGCCTGATGCGGCTTGCTGGCGCGCCGCCTTCAGCGAAGGGGCCGTTTCGCTCGCTGGAACCATGAACTTCAGGTCCCACTTGCACAACGGACAGCGCGTGGCCACCGAATATACAATTCGGCCAAAGGCCACGCACGTCGTATTAGTACAGGCTTTCATACATCCCCACAACATTGAATTCAAGCTAACACGCACCGGCCTTTTCTGCTGCGCTTCTTTTCGATTGGAAAACATTTGTTTTTCTTCTGGCTCTACCAGCCGAGCTTGTCGCAAGCATTTCCGCCTCTGATTTCGCAGGATGGGCGTGATCAACGAAACGATCGGCGTGTCAACGGCAGATTCAGATACCGCGGCGGGTGGTTTAGTCAGCTACAGGCTTGGAAGAGTTCCTCTGCCGTTTGAAAACGCGCGGCGTCAAGGCGCTATTGATTCTGGAAAATCAGCGTGGCCTTCAGCCGCCCGGCGTTTGCTTCTGATCTAGTCCACAACGAGCGTCACTATCGTGCTCTGTCCCGCGTCAGACGAAATCCCCGGCGAGGTACCAGTGATCGTAATTTGGTAACTCACGGGACTGCCAGCGCCCGTGTCGCTGACTGATCCCTTACTGATGCCGCTGCAAGAAAACAACGGGAACACGAACGCGACAATGATTGCTGCGACCCCAAGAAGGCGATAAGCCGACTTCTTTCTCGAAGCGCCTCCGGCAATCACGATTACAGGAAATATCAGCCACAACGCTGCGAATCTTGCTCGCCGCGAAGCTGCGCTATTCCCTGTCGTTGAAACATTCATCACAATCTGCACAGGGGAGTTGCCTGGTGTGATCGTGACCGAGGTCGAGTTCGTCTGATTGAAAAGGCACTGCGTGCCGGCAGGAAGCCCGCTTACGCACTTTACCGTCACTGGCCCGTTGAACGAAGAACCGACGGGTTGGACCGTGAGACTGTAAGCTCCACTCATCTGCCCGGCTGTGACCGTCTGGCTCTGGTTCGCCGGCAGGGCGAGGACCTCAAAGTCCTGGCCGATCGTCAAAGATATAGTCGCAGAATGACTCGGCGTTCCAGTCGCGTCCGCAGTGTTGATCTTGATGTTGTAAACGCCCGCCACGGTGTCGTTCGGGATGTCGATAGTTACGATGAGATTTGACGTCCCCCCACTTGCGAGGTTGGCAGGATTAACAACGCAAATCGCAGCCGGAAGCGCGCTGGCATCACAAGTGCCGGTGATCTTGCCAGTGTACGAGTACGATGACGCTAACTGGAAACTCGCATTCAATTGCGCTCCCGCAGTCGCAGAAAGAGCCAGCATCGGCTGCGTGATCGAGTAGTCACCCACATTGAATGGAACCGCGAGTGTGTGCACGATTGAAGCAGATGTGCCAGTGACGTTGAGCGAATATGAACCTTTGCCGATATTTGTTCCAATAATTGCGACGTTCGCCGTTGCGGGGAAGGCGCTCACAGATGCTGGCGTGACGCTGCAATTTGCGGCCCCAGATGTTGCCTGGCAACTCAGTGCAACGGTTCCGCTGAAACCGTCTTCCGCGGTAATCGAGACTGCACCCGTCGCTCCGGTGCTTCCCGCATTGATCTCGGGAAATGGCACAGGCTCTGTGAGGACGAAATCCTGACTTGAGGTTACATTCAACGTGAATGAGGTCGTGACTAACGAAGGCGCACCCGCCGTCGTCGCTGAAATCGTCACCGGATAACTTCCCGCCGAAGTTCCGGCCGCAACCGTCACAGCCGCAGTCATATTCACTGGAGCGCTTGCAGTTGGATTCACGCTACCGCCCGGTGTCAGACTGCATATTGCCCCAGCAATCGCTGTGGTGCAGGAAACGGTCACGCTCTGGTTGAATGATTCTCCCGCAGTGACCTGAAAGCTCGCAGATGGCGAAGTCGCACCAGACTCAACAGTCACGCTCGCAGGCATGGGACTTGTCAGGCCGAAGTCCAAAAACACCAGCGTCACAGGAAAGAGGTGCGTCGTGCGACCAGGATCGCTGCCTACGGCTTGCACGTTGAAGTTGTATTCCCCGCTGCCGCCGCCGACGGCGATGGTAAACGGTGTTGCATTGCCCGGAACTAGCATGGACGGGGTTGGGGTGCAGGTTGGCGGCAACGAAGACGGTGCACTGGCAACGCAAGTCAGGGTCACGCTGCTCGAGTATCCGTCAATCGCGGTTACAGTTCCGTTGAAGAGGCCATTCTGCCCGGGAAAAAGACTAAGCGGTGAATTGGAAATGGACAAGGCAAAATCCGGGGTGCTGACAAGATTAAATTGCCAGATTCCACGGCCATAAGTCGAAGCCCGCAGAAGTTGCTGCCCGCCCGCGGTAAATAGCCCCAGCGCGGTCACGGGGACGTTCGGCAGGAAGCCGGGTTGTTCAGAAGAAGGATCAGGGCCTAACTCTGTCCAATTCGGACTCGATGTTGAACTCGCGAACACGCCGGCATCGGTAGCAATGAAGACCTCCGACGACGCCGAATACACGACCACAGCGTTCGCCGGCGAGTCGGGCAGATTCGCGGTAAAGTCGGTCCAACCGCCGCCCGCGTTCGTGGTCTTCCAGATATGGCCTGGCCCTCCGGTGAATCCCATCACTGTGACATACGCGGTGCTGCCGGTCGCATCCGATGAATCGATCGCTACACCTGAAATCGGGTACTGATTCGGATTGATGCTGCCCACGGGACCGTTGTTCGTGGCATCGGCAAATCCTGGAATGCCTGCTGTGGCGTTCGTCGTCACCCAGACGTGACCGCCGTTTGGCGAACTTAGCGGCCCATCAATCGGGCCCAGGCCGCTAGTTGTGGCGTAGATCACGCTTGAACCGTTCTTGTCGGTCGGACCGCCAGCCGCAATCGCGCTGATGAGGTTTACTTCGCTGCCCGAGCAGGTTCCGGCGCCGAGAGTGTCAAAATTTGGGCTTAACACGGTGTACGTGCCGCCGCTGCGAGGCCCGCGCCAGACACGGCAAGTGCCCACCAGCATCGCCGATGTCGATTGCGGATCGAGAATGTAAGGGAAATAAAATGCGCCATCGTCTCCGCCAAGGTCTTCGCTGGTCACGACGAAACTGAAAATTCCGTTGTTGCAGTTCACTCCGCTGGAACAGAGTTGTACTCCGAGCCCTGCGGGAGGAATATCGGAATTCGACGCATAAAAATTCAACGGAGTATTGGGATCGATCGCGTTGTAGCCGCCATCTCCACCTAGCACATTTCCCCATCCAGGATTGACCGTCGCCTGGTTGGTTGCCGGAGATCCGTTGCTCTGCGCGCCGCCCAACAAGATATCGGAATTGGTCGGATGCTGAGAAAAACTCACGAACTGCGTCATCGAGCCCAGATTCTGATTTAGGTCGTCGAAATGATTGGTGCCCGAGCACGATCCAGTACTAAGGCCGAGGAATCCGTCGAGTGCACGATACATTCCGCCATCGTTCGCAAAATACATCAGGGCGTTGTTCGAGTCGCTGCCGGAAGAAGGAATCGCATAGGCGAGCGCGTGCTGATTCGGATGCACGTGGGCTGGCGCACCCGCGGGATCGCATCCATAGGCGTGCGTCAGATTGATGAACGGAACGGCCGCGCAAGTTGGATTGACGGTCGTGATCGAGCACTTGTAAAGATTAATCGCTCCCGCATACAGATCCGTTGCCGCGCCGTCTGGAACAGACAGCAATTCCAGGTTGTATGCACCCTGCTGCACTCCGCAGCCCTCAACGTCTCCGCAATTCGTGATGCCGGAATCAGAAATCGAAACCCACGATGCTCCCCCGTCAAGACTCTGCCAGATTCCGCCGTCGACGGTTGAACCGTTCACCGACTGCGACACATACCAGGCGTACATTTCATTGCGGCCTGGGACTGTAGTGACCTCCCCGCGGAAGATCGGGCAGGTCTCTCCGTTTGATGTGGACTGCGGAGGGCAAACCCCTGTACTGAGGGCAGCGCCACCGGGCTGGTTCGTCAGACGCGTCCAGTTCACGCCGTCCGGCGAAGAATAAAGTCCGTGATAGCGAATTGCCGCGAAGAACTGAATCGCGCCATCGTTATAGACAACCGAAGTTGCCGAGGTCGCGTCGGCCGCTCCGCCGGGATCGGTCAACGCGTTGTAATTCCACGTCTGGCCGGCATCAAGAGAGGTATAGAGTCCGGCCTTGGTTTGCGCGCTGACTGCGCCTGCGGCAATTCCCTCTGTGCTTGTTGCCATCGCAGCAACAGCCGCATTCGTTTGCCCGACTGCCCGGCTGAAGGCCATGCGCGTACCGCCGAGGCCCGCGAAGGAAAGCGCGCTCGCGGTCGGGATCAACGACCAGGTATTGCCCCCGTCGGCGGAGCGCAAAATGCCCGAACCAAAATATGAGTCGGAAGTATCATCCGCCTCTCCGGTAGCGGCAAGAATCACTGATTTCGTCGGATCGCTATTCCCCGGCTGGATCGCGATCGCGCCGATCGAAAGTGTCAGCTGATCATCGGTGACCGCAGCCCATGCCACATTGTTTGCGGTGATATTCGCGGCATTGGTCGACTTCCACACTCCGCTCTGCGCGCCGCCAATATAAATTGTGTTCCCGGTCGGATCAGACGGATCGATGGCTACCGCCGTCGCACGCCCGGAAACCTGGTGATAGTCCTGCGTGCCATTGCCGCTCGCGTCAGAGGCCAGCGGCACGGGGCCGAGCGGGATCCAGGAACCGATGGAGAATGAGTCCTGCGGATGCGCCTTCAAAGCGCGCTCGGCTCGCATTCTCAATTTCGCCTGGTAAGCCCTCCGGCGCAGCTCAGCCGAAGATTGTCCGCGAACGACTCGTCCACGATAGAACCATTCATTTCTTTCCTTGGCATGATCCGCGCGCGCAGTAGGTGGAACGGCAGCCTGTAATGCAGTCTGCGCTGTCAAGTCAAGCTGAAGAAGCAGGTTTACGAGGACGAGCGATGCGGTCCATCGCGAAAGAAAAACGATGCGTCTGATTTGCATGTCGAAAGCTCAATGCCAAGTATCAGAAGTGGAAGGAAAGGAATCAATGCAAAAGGGCTGGCAGCAGCGGGATTTGGCCCGATTCGGGAAAGACCAATTTGGGAAGGGCGAGTGACGTGATCGTCAGTTATTGCTTTACAGCTGCCGCGCTTTGTGAGCGCGCTATTCTCGCGCGCCGCGCAGAGTAATGGAAGTCGGAAGCAATTCGGCGGAGAGACCACTTCGCGAAATGTGATCGGCAACTCGTTTCTTCATTTTTGACAGCGAAGTCTTCGGATCAAGAAAAACCAGCACCGAAGATCCTGCGCCGCTCAGCACCGCACCCAGAACTCCATCTCTTCCTCTGAGCTTTTGCAGGCACGGTAAGAGCGGGCACAACGCGGCTCGATACGGCTGGTGAATGCGATCGTCGAGCGCGCTAGAAAGAAGATCGGGTCTTCCCTGCGCGAACGCCGCCAGCAGCAACATCGAATTCTGAATGTTCACGACCGCGTCGGCACGAGAATATTGAGCAGGCAGCACGCCACGGGCTTTCTCGGTTGAAAGACTCTGCTCGGGAATCGCCAGCAGCAACGGCCACTTCCCCTTTGGCGGGATACTCACCACCTGCGCTTCGGCTTTCCCTGACATGCGTGCGACCGTGAGGCCGCCCATCCAGCACGCCGAAGCATTGTCGGGATGATGCTCGCGCCGCGACGCCTCGCCGATGATCTGCGCGCCGGTCCAGTGGAGCTTTCCGAAATGATCAGCCAGCGCGATCCCCGCAAGCCGCGCGGCCGCCGACGATCCGCACCCTTTGCCGATGGGAATCTCGTTCGCGATGCGCAGGGCGATAGGAATAATCTTGCGGCCTGCCGCGGTCAGCACTTCACGATATGTATTGAGGATGAGATGGTCTTCCAACTGCCCGCAGATTCCCTGATCGCGTCCGGTGGACGCGATCGAAAACTCATCCGCGGGGCGCGCATCAATCTTGATGTAGAAATCCATCGCCAGCGCAGCGGCATCGAACGCCGGGCCGAGGTTGGCGGAGGTCGCGGGAAGCGACAGGCGCAGCGTGTTGCCGGTCTTTGTTCTTGTCGTTCTTGTCGTTCTTGTCCCTGTCGTTGTCCTTGTCTTTATCTTTGCCGGCATGTTCAGGATTTCTCCGCTTGCTCCAGCGTCCGAATCACCGCATCGAGGCTCGCATCCAGAACAACCGGCGGACGCCGCAGTGCCTTCAACGCGGCCTCATTGGCGAACAACTCTCCGCGATGAAACTCGATTGTGAAATCGGGATCCTTCAGAGAATGCCCTGTCAGTACCAGGACAACGCTCTCACCGGGCTTCACGAATTTTTCGGCGACTAGTTTTTTCAGGCCCGCCAGGGTCACGGCAGACGCCGGCTCACAGCCGATCCCTTCCGCGCCGATCTCTGCCTTCGCCTGGGCAATTTCGGCATCACTCACCTGCTCGCATGCGCCAGCCGTCGCCCCAAGCACGTGCACTGCCTTCTTCCACGAGGCCGGATTGCCAATGCGAATCGCGGTCGCCCGAGTCTCCGCCTCCACGCCGATCAGTCGCTCCCCTGCTGCCTCGTGCATCGTCCGCACAAGTGCGTTTGCGCCTTCAGCCTGGACCACGGACAGCTTCGGCAGGCGCGCAAGCAATCCGAGTTCATGCATTTCGAGCAACGCCTTGCCGATCGCGGAGCTGTTCCCGAGATTCCCTCCCGGAACGATGATGTGGTCGGGAACCTGCCAATCGAGTTGCTCGAGCAATTCGAACGCAAGCGTCTTCTGCCCCTCCAGTCGGAATGGATTGATCGAATTCAGTTGATAAACCGGCGCGCGTTGCACGAGTTCCTGTAACAAGCGCAGGCATCCGTCGAAATCGGTACGCAACTGGCACGTTACGGCGCCGTAATCGAGAGCCTGCGAAAGCTTGCTCCACGAAATCTTGCCTTCGGGAACGAGCACCAGGCTGCGCATTCCACCGCGCGCAGCGTATGCAGCCATCGAAGCCGACGTGTTTCCGGTCGAAGCGCATGCTACCCAGCGAAAACCCGCCTGACGAGCAAACGTCGCTGCCACCGTCATCCCAGTGTCTTTGAAAGAACCCGTGGGATTCATCCCTTGATGCTTGGCGAACAACTGCTTCACGCCGGTGATGCGCGAACATTGCGGAAGTTCGTATAGCGGCGTGTTGCCTTCATGCAGTGTGATGGCCTGCTCGTCTTCAATCGCAGGCAACAAGTCGCGAAAGCGCCAGACACCGCTTTGGTCGACGGGGCCCGGCGAAAGTCGGCGAGCACGCCATGTCTGCTTCAGGTCTTCTATGTTGGGCGCGGACGCCTTCCATCGCGGATATGTGATTTCCAGCAAATCTCCGCACGGCTTGCAGCGGAAGTTCACGCTGGCGTCGTCGCTGAGATCGCCACAGGAGATGCAGCGGAAGCGAAAATCTGCCGAACGCACGTCTGGCGCGGAAGTGGAGGTGGAAGTTTGCGGCATAGCGAAGTTCTATTTCACTTTTCGCAAATATTGGTCGGTACTGTTGATCCAGTCCGCGCGTGGAGGAGTAAATACGTCGAGGTCTACCGTATCTTCCATCGCCTCGGCTTTGTGCGGCATATTCGAGGGAATGCACAGCACCTCGCCCGCGTGTACGACAATTTCTTTGCCGTCGATCCAGAACTTCAAGGCGCCATCGAGGATGTAGGTTAGTTGCTCGTTGTGATGGCTGTGCTCGGGGACGATGCATCCCTTCTTCAGCAGCACGCGCGCCAGCATGATGTCCTGTCCCACCACAAACTGCCGCTGCAACAGCGGATTCAGCTCTTCCAGGGGAATCGTGTGCCACGGAATATATTGCAGCACCGCCGCCTTCGACGACTTGCCCACCGTGTTGCTGAGCGCGGAAGAGGAAGATTTCGTTGTTTTCTTGCCTGGAGCGGATTTGGGTTTCAGTTGTTTTTTGGCCATAAGGACCGGTCCTGATTGAGAAATTGGGAAATTTGGTAATTGATTTATTGAAAACCTAATGACGGGGTCCCCGCTTTTCAATTTCCCAATTACCAAATTCCCCAATTACTCAATCTCACTTCACTCTTCCGTCATACAATTTCACTGCCGTATCGTGCAGATAAGCGTGCGCGAGTTCAAGCGCATGCGGCTCAGTGACTTCGCCCTCCGAGATCATCTCGGCTAGCGCCGCGGTCAAGGCCATCCGTGCCGACTGCGCGCCCAGCCAGTAACTTTCTTCCGCGCCCAAAACCTGATTGTACGGGAAGCAATCTGTTCCAAAGGTGATCTTATCGGGATAGGTTTCCAGCCACATCTTCAACGTGTCTTTGAATGCCGAGGGATACTGTGCCAGCTCGCCGAATGACGAATCGAGATAAACGTTCTTCATAGCAGCCAGCCAGATCGCCTCGCGCTCCAGCGGATACCCGCCATGAATCATTACAAACGTCGTCGAAGCGTATCTCGGATCGCGCAATACGCTTTCCAGATTCATGATATTGCTCTTCGACAGATTAAAGTAGTCGCCGATGCCGACCGCCGTATGGATGTGGATCGGCAAATGCAACCGACCGCCTTCCACGACGAGGTAACGGAAAATGTAATCCTGAAACGCGCGGTATTCCTTCTCGGTCGGAATGCCGCCACTCACGAAACGAAGATAGATGTCTTCCGCCTCTGCGCGAGAAGGATCGCTAAACGTCATCGGCCGGAAGTAGGCAACTTCAAACTTGATCGCGATTCCGCCGCGTTTCGAGTTGTCCTCGAGCGTCTGCGTAATGAACTTCAAGTAGTCCGAGAACGTCGACGGGAGATTGCTGACGTTTTCCTGCTGCATCCAGCGGTGCAGCATCTTCTCCTGTAAAGGAATAAAAACGCCTTCGTCGGGATTGCGTCCCGTCTCGCGCTCGTTGTTGAACGGCCACATGAACGCGTCGCCGAAAAATACCCAGGCAAAACGCTTTGGATCGAGATAATCGGCCATCATCGCCCGGTTTGCGACCGAGCTTTCGATGTTGATCTTGTCGAGAATCGAGTCGAAATACGCCGTGCCGGCAAGCTGCTTCTTCAACTCGTTCTTTTTGTCGAGCAGCCACTTGCTGTGCTCGGGAGAAAGATCGTTGTAGGGATATCCAAAGAGAGCCTTCGCCGCCGCCGCAAGCTCAACATTGTCGTCGCGCGTCCGCAAAGGCTCGCTGGCATTCGGCGGAGCGGCCATGGCGTCGACATCCGGATCGTCGGCATATCCCGGATGAGCATGATGATCGAAGGCAGGAATCTTCTCGATCTGCGGCAGAAGGCGCTGATAAATTTGTTGCAGATCGGGCCCGGGAAACGGCCGCGCTTGAGAGAATGCGAACGTTGCCAACAAAGCAAAAGAACACAGCAGAACAATGCGGCCGGCCAGTTTCATAGCTTTCCCCTGATTGTGAGTTTTCAACGTGCCGTCTTTGTGAGCGGGCATTCCTGCCCGCGTTCATCGCGCAGCTGCCGTCTCCTGCCAAGCCGCCGAAACCTTCATGATCCGCTCGACCGCTTCCTGTAACGTCGCCATCGACGACGCGAACGAGAACCGGATGAAATCCTTCCCCGCCGGACCAAAAGCAGCTCCCGGAATCGCCCCAACGCCCGCATCTTCCAGCAGAATGCGGCACAGCTCTTCCGCGCTGATCCCAGTGCCGGTGATGTTGACCCAGGCGTAAAATGCTCCCTCAGGCGGGAAACAGCGGAATCCCGGCACTTCATTCAGCCCACGCACGAACTGCTCACGCCGCCGAGAGAATTCTCCAACCATGCGCTCGGTGTTGCCCTCGCGGTCACGTAAAGCATCAATCGCGGCATATTGCGTGAACTCGGCAACGCAGGTGTACGTGTTGACGACCATCATGGCCAGAGCAGGCACGACCTCGGGGGGCGCGACCGTATATCCCAGGCGCCATCCGGTCATCGCGAAGCTCTTCGAGAATCCGTCGATGATCAGCGTGCGCTCGGCCATCCCCGGATAGCGCAGCATCGACATGTATTTTCCGTTGTAGATGATGCGCGCGTAAATCTCGTCCGACAGCACCCACAGGTCGTGCTTCACGGCCAGTTCGGCAATTGCGCTCTGCGCCTCGTCCGTGTAAACCGTTCCCGTTGGATTGCCCGGGGAATTCGTCAGCAGCATCCGCGTGCGCGGCGTGATCTTTGCCGCGATCTCATCTGGATCAGGCTGAAGCTGATTTCGCATCGAGAGCGTAAACGGCACGGGAACCGCGCCGAGCCCTTGAGTGATCGAGGCGTATCCCGGAAAGCCGGGATCGGGATACAGAACTTCATCTCCTGCCTCAAGCAACGCCATCATGGACTGAAACAGCGCAATCTTGCAGCCGGGAGCAATGACAACGTTGTCGCCGGAAACCTGAATGCCGCGCGTACGCGCAAGATATGCAGCGATTTCTTCCCGCAATGCGGGCACGCCAATGACGGCGCAGTAGCGGTCTTTGCCATCCGCGAGCGCCTTTGTCGCCGAATCGATCACCGATTGCCCAGGATGGAAATCAGGCTCGCCCAGCTCGAGATGAATAATGGACCGCCCCTGCGCTTCCAGTTCCTTCGCCCGCGCGAAGACCGAAAGCGCCCCTTCCCCGCTCATCACCGAAATCCTTGAAGCAATCGATCGCATGAAACCCCTTCTGGCTGCGAGCCTCGAGCTGCGAGCTGCGAGCTAAACTGGCCACGGATTAACACTCATTTTCACGGATAAATCATCGAGTTGCTCTATCAGTTCTAATCCGTGCAAATCCGTGGCTAAGCAGTTGATTTTTCTCGCAGCTCGAAGCTCGTGGCTCAGAGCTACAGTCCCTTATACATTCCGCCGTCCACCAGCACGGTTTGGCCCGTGATATACGAGGCCCGTTCCGATGCCAGCCACACAATCGTCTCCGCCAGTTCGCGCGGTTCACCGAGACGCTTCACGGGAGCATCCTCCGCCCATGCGCCGAAGATCTCTTGTTCGCTTTTACCCGAAGCGAACGAACGGGCCTTCGCCAACTCTTTCAGCCGATCCGTTGCGGTGAATCCCGGACCCACGTTATTCACCAGAATGCCGTCTTTGCCGAACTCGTTGGCCAGGCTCTTCACCAATCCGACCACGGCCGCGCGTACCGCATTCGACAGAACCAGATCGGCAACCGGCTGCTTCGTCGTGATCGAAGTGATCGTGATGATTCGTCCCCAGCGCTTGCGCTGCATGTGCGGAATGACTTCGCGCGCAAAATAAACCGTGCTGAGGAAGTTAGCGTCGATCGCCTTCTGCCAGTCTTCGAGCGATGCCGCCAGAAATCCCTTGGCGGGAGGACCTCCCGCATTGGTGACACAGATATCGACGGCGCCAAGCTTGTTCGCGACAGCGGCCACGAAACTTGAGACAGCCTTCGCGTCCGTCACATCGAACGCCTCAGTGAAAACTTCCGCTGCATGCTGCTTGCGAATCCTTTCCGCGCCAGTCTCCAGCGCCTGCCGGTTGCGAGCGCACATGGCGACGCGGCATCCCTCGGCGGCAAAAGCTTCGGCCGTCGCAAGCCCAATTCCCTGACTGGAAGCCGCCACCAGCGCAACACGATTTTTCAGGCCTAAATCCATGAACGGGGAATTATAAATGGTGCGGAGATCGGGACGCCGATGGCAGAGAAACCTAAATCGTTCACCACAGAGTCACAGAGGAACGGGAAATCTCTTGCCAGGCCTCCTCCCATGTTCCTCTGTGTCCTCTGTGGTAGCTATTTTGATTCTGCCTTCCAGAACTTGCGACACCCGCAATTCCGCATTACCCTAATCCTCAGCGAGACACCATGAAGCGCAAATTTACACGCCCGGAAACCCAAACAACGCGAGGGGCCAGCGATCTGCGGAAGAAGCACGGCCCGGCGGCTACTCCTATCTACCAGACCTCGACCTTCGAAGTCACCGATAATGAAGAGCAGCTCCGCGTCACCGGTTCCGACGCCTACTACACACGCTACGGCAATCCCACAAACACGGTCGCCGAAAAGACCGTCGCCGAACTCGAAGGCACCGACTCCGCCTTGACGTTCTCCTCTGGCATGGGAGCGATCACCACCACCATCATGGCTCTTCTTCAAGCCGGGGACCACATTGTTGCCCAACGCGACATCTACGGCGGCACGCACAAGTTCCTTTCCCAATGGCTGCCCAAGCTCGGGGTCGAGACCACATTTGTCGACACCACCGACTATGAGCAGCACGCCCGCGCGATCCGTTCGACCACGAGGCTTCTATATATCGAGTCTCCAACCAATCCGGCAGTACGCGTAATTGACTTGAAAAAAATCGCCGGGCTCGCCCGCCAGCATGCCCTGCTCAGTATGATCGACAGCACATTCGGCACGCCGATTAACCAGCGCCCCGCCGAATTCGGCATCGATCTCGTCATGCACTCCGGTACGAAATACCTCGGCGGACATTCCGACCTCATCTGCGGCGTCGTTGCCGGACGCGCCGAGTTGATCGAACGCATTCTTTCTACCCGTACGACGCTCGGCAACATCATGGATCCGCACGCGTCGTGGATGCTCGTCCGCGGCATGAAAACGCTGGCGCTGCGCGTGCCTCGCCACAATGAAAATGCGCTGCGCGTAGCCGAATTTCTCCAACAACACGCGAAAGTACGCCGCGTTCACTATCCATTCTTGAAGAGCCATCCCCAGAACGCCCTCGCCCGCGCGCAAATGTCCGGTGGAGGCGGCATCGTCACCTTCGAAGTCGAAGGCACAGGCGACGACGCGCGCCGCGTCAGCGAAGCCTTGCGGTTGTTTATCCTTGCTCCAAGCTTGGGTGGCGTCGACTCCCTTGTCTGTATTCCGGTTCTCACTTCACATCTGATGGTTCCCGCCGATGAGCGCAAGAAAATGAGCGTCACCGAACAGATGATCCGGCTCTCAGTGGGAGTCGAAGCGGTGGAAGACCTGATTGCCGACCTGGATCACGCTCTCGAAGCCATAAGCGCCCGCCACAGCGTCCCGGTCGGCTAGGGAGCATGGATAGCTTAAGACTACCCTTGAATCCGGAGGCAATATGGTCATCAGACTTTCCGCTTTTTCCATAGCCTTCCTCCTCTGCGTGCTACCCGCCCACGCTCAGATGAAGAACGTTTATATTCCCGGGATACCCCCTCCTCCGCCCTCGATGGATCCCGAGCACGGGAAGGCGGCTCCGGAGGGAACGAAGCTGCCGCAGCATCATTTAGATCTCGTGAAACTGCAGCAGGAAGCTGAAGACCTGGCCCGCACAGCCCAGACGATCCCGGCAGATGTGGCTGGTGTCCGGCAAGGCACACTGCCAAAGGACACTATCGAGAAACTGAAGCGGATCGAGAAGCTGTCAAAGCGGCTGAGAAGTGAACTCAATCCCTGACGAGACCACGTTCCGCCGTAAATCACGCCAAACAAAAAGCCCGGCCTCTTTCGAGACCGGGCCTAAAATCCCCACGTTCTTCTAGAAGATGAACTTCAAAGCCAGTTGCAGTACGCGAGCGGCATGGGCCGCTCCGATTGCTCCCAGGTTTGAGCCGCCCGGGCCAAGACAGCTGGGATCTCCCGCGGAGTTGTTAGCGCCTCCCGCGCAACTCATCGATATGGAGCCAGCGGTGCTGGAACTGACAATGTATGGTTCAGTGTGATTGAAGATGTTAAAGGCCTCTGCGCGGAACTCGAAGCCCATATTCTCTTTTATGGCGAAGTGCTTAAACAGGGCCATATCGAAATTCAACCTCGACGGGTTGCGCACGGAATTCCTACCCGCTGTCCCGAATGTCAATCCAGTCGGTAACGCGAAGGCGCCGGGATTGAATGCAAAGCTGGAATAAGCGGTTGACGGCAATGCGCCGCTCCCCGGTACGTTGCTATTCGGATTGCCAATCGAATCCGGGAATGAGCCGGTTCCGACGCCGTTTCCCACGCCCGCATTGTCGCCGTAAGTCGTCCCATTTGCGACGGTGATCGGGATGCCGGTGGCGAAAGTCTCAATGCCCGACCATTCCCAGCCGCCCAGCAGCGCGCGACTGATCCCAGGCGTGCGGAAGAGTGGGAGATCATAAACCCAGCTGAAGTTCAGGATGTGGCGTTCGTCAAAGTTCGAACTGGCCCGCGTCAGGGAAGGATTGTAGGAATTGACGAACAAACTGTCACCGCGGTCCGACGAATCGTCAATAGAGTGGCTATAGGTGTAAGCGGCCGTCAGGTTCAGCGATCCAACGCTCTTGCGTCCGGAAACCTGGAGGGCGTTGTAATTTGAAGATGCTTTATTCTCCAGACGTGTGATCGTGCCGATTCCGTAGAACGGCCGATAGGGATCGGCATCATTGCCGCAGGCTGTCTGTAAATTGACCGCTACCTGGCCGGTATAGGCCTGGCCATTAACGACACCGCTCACAGTTGGCAGGCCGACGTTTTGAAGGCTGCCGCAGTCCGCAGCCGTAATGGGCTGCCCCGGCAGATAGGGATTTAAAGAGCTCGGAGTGGGAAACAACTGGTTCATATCAAGCTGGCGACCCAACTTTGTCCCCTTACTGCCCACATACGAAACGGTAACCACAGCGTGGGTGGGAAGTTCATGCTGAATGTCAAGATGCCACTGCTGCATGTAGGGGAAGATAACCTTATTCGGGATTGAAAAGAAGCTCAATGGGAACGAGGGGGCAGCGGTACCGGTGGAACCCCCAATATTCTGATAGCCAACGACGTTGATTTGTGTCGAGCTTTGAAGAAGCGGCGAGGATTGTCCTTCCATTCCCTCGGTGTTGGCTTCATTGCCGTTGGCGTGTTCGAAGAAGATGCCATAGCCGCCGCGAATAGCGGTCTTTCCGTCGCCTAGAGGATCCCAGGCGAAGCCAACGCGTGGCGCGGGGTTGAAGAGATGCCCCTTGGAGCAACCGACAGGAACGCCGCCGACGCCGCACTGGACCAGTCCATCGAATTGATTTCCGACGCCAGGAACCAATGCTCCCGCTGTTCCGGTAATAGAACCGTCGCCGTCAATCTGCGGTGCGTCGGCAGGATTGTAGACGCTGGGGTCCCAGTTGTAGGCGTGCTTGTAGCGATCGCGGTAGGTGCCGAATAAGCTGACGCGAACGCCGAGATTTACTGTCAGTCGATCGGTAAGTCGCCAATCATCCTGGAAATAGGGCTCAAGAATCTTGTAGCGATTATAGAACTTGAGCTGGTTGCTGCCTTGGCTGAAGCTGGCAATGTTGCCCAGCAACATGTCGGCAAAAGCGTTTCCACTACTAACGGGCGACCCGATATCGTAGGTGAGAGACCCATTCACCTGTACGCTGCTCAACTCATTCTTCTGGGCAGCAACGAAATAGGCGCCAAACTGCAGATTATGGCGTCCCACAATTTTCGTCATGTTGTCGCGGTACGTGTAGGTCGGGTTCGAGTTGTATGGACCCTCGGGCCAGATTCCTTCCGGGTCCTGGCCGAAGCCTCCGCCGTACGCGACCCCTCCGCTGATGTTGATTGCGGGTAATTTTCCGCCCGCGCCATTGTTATAGAGATATCCCATCGGAAAGCCGGACGGGAGCTGCCAGTACCCCTGAGACTTGAATGCAATGTGATCCGTGGTATAGCTCGCTACGAATTCATTGAGCAGCGTCGGGGAAATGTTGCTGGTCAGGCGCGCAACCACGCTGACGCCAGGTCCATTGAAGAATGTCTGGGCTGTGGGGAAAGACGCGGTGTCCCAGATGGAACCGGGTTCGAGTGTTGTCCACGAATCGTGGATGTAGCGGAACGTCAGGCGGTTATGGTCGTTAATATTGTGGTCAACGCGTACCAGTTCTTCGCGCCAATTTGTGGGCAACGAGATATTGGTGTTGAAAATGGACGCGCCCGGCACATCCGATGTCCCTACAGGAATCAACGGGAGCAATGCCGCCGCAGCCGGGTCCACCGGGAGAGGTCCGAGGCTGCCGTTGAACAAGTTGCCCGTCCGCGGATCAATTGGACAATCCGCGTTCGAACCGGTTTGTGGATTCGGACATACGTCGCTGAAGTCACCATTACGTTCCGCGCTGTAGGGCACGGGTACGTTGAAGCTCTGGGGCACGCGATCACGCCGCCATTCCTGGGACCAGAAGAAAAACGTCTTCTGCTTGTCCTTGTTGTAAACCCCGGGAATATAAATGGGGCCACCGATTGTGTACCCGAAATCGTTTTTCTTGTACGGGGGAGTAGACCCCGTGCCTCCGCGGTATGCGCTGTTGAAGTAGTTGTCGGCGTTAAATGCATCGTTGCGGACAAATTCATAGGCATCGCCATGGAACGCCTTCGTTCCGCTCTTGGTTTCGACTTCCACCGTCCCTGAACCGTTGCGGCCATACTGTGCGCCATAGTTCGAGGTCAGGACCTTAAACTCTGAAATGGCATCGACGCTGGGATAGACGTTCAGCGTGCTATTGCTGCCATTATCCATGTTGTCGCCGCCGTCCAGTTCCCAGTTGTTGTATTCGATGCGCCCGCCATTCATGCTGAATGAAACGCTGCCATTGATACCGACTTGCGGTTCGTCCATGCCCGTCTGATTGCTCACGCCCGGGACAAGCGATACCAGCGTAGTGAAGTTGCGGCCATTCAGTTCAAGCTGGCTTATTTCTTTTCCCGTGACCACGCCCGCGAGCTCGCTCGACTGCGTCTCGACCTGCGCAACGTTCTCGCCTTCGACGACCACTTCCGTTGTAGTCGCTCCGACTTCAAGGTTGATGTCTACGCGCGCTTTTTGCGCGACATCGAGCACAACATTCTTGGCCTGAAATTTTTTGAAGCCGGTCGCCGTCACGGTGACGTTATAGGAACCCTGGGGCAGAGCAGACTCGTTGTAGTCGCCGGTCGAGTTGGTCTGCATCTGGCGGTTGATGCCGCGGTCCGAATTGCTGATCACGACGGTCGCGCCCGTGATCGCGGCGCCAGACGGATCTTTCACCGTGCCTGTGATGGATCCTGTCTGGGCCCATCCGGCTACGCAAAACATCAGGACCAGCGACGTCCCTAACAGCACACGAGACAATTTCATGGTGATGGCTCCCCAGTGGCGCGAGTTTCGCCGCGCCGGTTCAGTCAGCTTTGCCGTGCTTTCACGCCTCAGCGGCGAGGTTTGCATTGAGAGAAATATTCCCGTCTTTGGTTGAGACCCGGGACGGGCTATTAAAACGTATGAATAGTGCTTTTATGTTCCATCTACTGTCAAGAAAAAAGCGCAGGCCCGACTCCTCTCAACAGATTTTTCGGCCGGAATCGTTTACGAAACTCGATGCTCGGCCGAAATGCTCAGGGCAGATTGCGAGTGGATTCCCGCACCACCAACTCCGGCGTGACCTTCCGGTGCGCGACCGTGATATCCCGCTTTTCCAGGACTGCATTAATGCCGTCCACCACGATTCCTACCGCCGAAGCGCCCATCGCCTCCATCGGTTGCCGCACCGTCGTGAGTGACGGCGTATAGATCGCCGAAGTCGAAACATCATCGAAGCCGATTACCGAGCATTGCTCGGGAACCCGGATGCCTGCTTTGCTCAAGGCGCGGATAGCTCCGAACGCGCTCATGTCGTCGAACGCCAGCATGGCCGTAAATTGCCGCTTCTGGCGGACCAACTCTTCCGTCAGCTTGTATCCCCATTCGAAGCTCGACAAGGGATCGCGCGACTCCGGCATGTCGAGGATCAGCTTTGCGTCCAGTTCAATCCCGCGCTGCTTTGCGCAATCGCGTATGCCACGCCATCGCGGCGAACTGTCGGTCAGCGCCTTTGGCCCACGGATGATCGCGATCTTGCGATGCCCAAGGGAGCAAAGATGGTCCAGCGCAAGTTCCCCGCCGACTTCGTTGTCCACAATCACCGAGCTGATCGAATCGGTATTCAACTCGCAGCCGATCATCGCCGTCGGGATGCTACTCTTCTCCAGGTCTCCCAACAGGTTGATATCCAGAAACAACCAGTTCGCGATCACGATCAGCGCTTCAATACGCCGGTCGAGCAGCATCTCGAGATAACGCTCGAAGCGGCTCCCCTCGTTGTGGACATCGGTGAGAATCGGCAGGTACGACGATTGGTAGAGCGTGTTCTCGATGCCGCGTAGAATCAGGGTGCAAAACGGATCCGTCATGTCGAAAACCATGACGCCAACCGTATGGCTGCGCTTGTTGCGCAGGGAGCGCGCAAATTGATTGGGACGGTATCCGAGCTTCTGCGCGGCACGCTCGATCCGCTTTTTTGTGGCCGGAGGGATGTATCGCGCCAGAGGCGCGTTGTTCAGCACGATGGATACGGTGGTGGAAGAAAATCCGCTCTCCTTCGCCACATCCCGAATGGTTACCATGGCAGCGGTCCTGCGCCGGATACAAAAATTGCGGCAGGCCGCAGTAGCACGTGGTTCTCGCGTCCGGGGCCGCCGCTTGAAATCAAAGCGAACGCTGGCGGACACTACAGCAGAGAGTAATCCGAGTGTCAAGCACGCGTATCACATCGAGAAGTTTTGTTTTGTTTCTGCTGATGGCAACGACGGTTCCCTTCGCCCATCCGCAGGCGTCGGCTCGAGCTGCCGAAAATACCCGCCCGGCGGCTGGTTCATCGGCCAGTCCGGCGCAGATCTTTCAGCGCGGACAGGAAGCGCTCAACCGCAACGAACTCGACGCTGCCGAGCGCGATTTTCGCCAGGTGCTGCAACTCGACCCGCAGGCCGGCGCAGCCTACGCCAATCTTGGCGTCGTCTACATGCGCAAGAAAGAGTGGGACCGCGCGCTGCGCATGTTGCGCAAAGCCGAACCATTGATGCCGGATCAGCCCGGCATCCGCATGAACATCGGCTTCGCTTACTACAACCAAAATGAGTTTCTGAGGGCGGTACCTCCGCTCGAATCGGTGGTGCAGGACGAACCCGAAGCCGTGCAGCCGCGCTATGTTTTGGGACTCTGCTACTTCTACGCTGAGAAGTGGGCCGACGCCGCGACGACACTCGAACCGCTCTGGGAGCATGAATCCCGCAACCAGATGTATTTCTACGTGCTCGCTAACGCCGCCCATCGCGCGGGAAGGAAAGACCTCGACGAACGCGCCTCGGAACAATTCCTCAAGCTCGGCGCGGATACCGCGGAATCTCATCTGTTCGTTGGAAAGTATCGTCTGGAATCGGGCCAGTTTGATCGGGCAATCGCGGAGTTCAATGCCGCGGCCGAGCGCAATCCGAAATTGGACCTGGTCCACTTTTATCTTGGACTCGCACACCTCAAGAAACAGGAATACGACACCGCCCGTGACGAGTTTCTGAAAGATGCCGCCATCGAACCCGACCTGGCGCTGAATTATGACTACCTGGGCCAGGTCTACTGGCTGATGCAGGACGACCAGAACGCCGAAAAAAGTTATCGCACAGCCCTGCATCGCGATTCACGTCTCGTGGACTCGCATCTGGGCCTGGCGAAGATTTATCAGAAGCAGCAGAAATATCCGGCGGCCCTGGCGGAAGCCGACGCCGCGGTCAAATTCGATCCCGCTCGCCCTGATACGCACTATGTTCGCGGGCAGGCGTTACTCCACTTAGACCGCAAACAGGAAGCGAAGAAAGAATTGGATGAAGCTACCCGCATCCAGAACGAGCGTGGCTCGCAACTGCCGGCCGAAACTCTGCCGTCCCCAGAGCTGAAGCTCCAGCCGCAGTGATACACTTTTCATAGCTGCAAGTTTCCCTTCTCCGCAATCCCTGACTTCCGCAGGAGGTAGAAATCATGAAGCGGATCCTGAAAATCGTCGGCATCGTCGTCGTAGTCTTGATCGTTATCCTGATCGCGATTCCCTTCTTCATTGATGCGAATGCCTTCCGGCCAAGACTTGAGTCCGAACTCACAGACGCCCTTGGCCGCGAAGTAAAAGTCGGCAACCTGTCGCTATCGCTCTTTCAGGGCGCTGTCTCGGCGGACAACATCTCGATCGCCGACGACCCCAAATTTAGCAAGTCCCCGTTTGTCCAGGCGAAAGCGCTGAAGGTTGGCGTCGAGATAATGCCGCTGATTTTCTCCAAAGCGTTGAACGTCACCGAACTGACGCTGAACCAGCCGGAGATCAGCCTCGTCAAATCGGAAAACGGGGAAGACTGGAATTTCTCCAGTCTCGGAACGAAAACCGCGCCTTCCTCGCAGCCGGCAGCACAAGCCACGCCGGCTCAACCGGCTGCGCCTGCACCTGCACAGCCTGCCAGCTCTTCTGCTGCGAGCCAGCCGAATCTCTCAGTCGCAAAGCTGAATATCGACGATGGACGCGTCACGGTCTCTCGCGCTGGTTCAAACGAGAAGCCTCGCGTTTATGACAAAGTTAATATCGAGGTAAAAAACTTCTCATTTGCTTCGTCCTTCCCATTCCAGATGACCGCCGATACTCCTGCTGGCGGAAACCTGAAACTCTCCGGCAATGCCGGTCCAATCAACGCAGGCAACGCCGCGCTTACGCCACTGGACGCAAAAATTTCGGTGCAAAAGATGAACCTGGCCGCATCCGGATTTATTGATCCTGCGGCCGGAATCGCTGGAATCGCCGATCTCGATGGAACGGTGACCTCCGATGGCCATCAGGCAAAAGTGAACGGCACGCTGGATGTCTCGAAATTACAGGTGGTCCAGAAGGGTTCACCCGCGGGCCAACCGGTGAAAGTAACCTTCGCGGTGGTTCATGATCTGGCCAAACAAACCGGTCAACTCACCCAGGGCGATGTCGCGATGGGAAAAGCCGTCTCGCACCTCACCGGAACTTACGATGCGCATAATCCGGTCACTTCAGTAGATCTGAAACTCAACGGCCAGGGCATGCCTGTGGATGATCTCGAAGCCATGCTCCCCGCCGTCGGCGTCGTATTGCCTCCGAAGGCATCCCTTAAAGGCGGAACTCTGAACCTCGCGATGGCAAGCGCTGGTCCCGTTGACAAGCTGGTAACGACCGGTACGGTGAAACTGGAAAACACTCAACTTGCGAATTTCAATCTTGGATCGAAGCTCTCCTCGATCTCGGCGCTTTCCGGCAAGAACACCGGCAACGACACGGTCATCCAGAATTTCAGCTCCGATGTTCGTAACTCGCCTCAGGGAACACAGGCGAATAATCTCAATCTCACGGTTCCTTCCATCGGCGTGCTGACCGGCGGCGGAACGGTCAGCCCTTCCAACGAACTCTCTTTCAAGATGAAGGCTGATGTCGGCGGAATGGGCGTGCCGTTCGGGATCACCGGCACAACGTCCGATCCGAAGTTCACACCGGATGTGAAAGGCCTGGCTACCGGACTTCTGCAAGGCGTCTTAGGCGGGCAAGGCCAGGCTCAAGGCAAGAACGGTCAAAAGCAGAATCCCGCGGACAACGTGATGGGCCTGTTCAAGAAAAAGCCGAAATAGATATCGCGCGGCTTAATTCCTTCCGCTATGGCTTCTGGTGATGACTGCTCAACGCCTAGAGCGTTCCTACGGCCGTGCGCAGTCGGTGATCCGAGCTGAACAAACCCTCGGAAGCGCACGGCAGCGTTCCTTACTGTAAAATAGTCGTTCGATTCCCAACCGCAAGCTCTGAGATTCCCGCGACATCGCGGAATCCGTCAGTGCGCGCGGGCAGCTTTTTCGTCGTCCCAGGAATCGAAGCTACTTGAACCCGCTCATGTTGAGATCGGAAGGGCGTATCAAAAACTTGAAAATCGTTGCCGCGGGCGTGGCGCTTGCGTGCCTGTGCGCTGCCTTCTCAGCCCTGCCCGCCTCCGCGCAGGATTTTAGCCTCACGGCTCAGCCATTCAATCCCGGCGCTCTTGCCCCGGGCGGCACAACTTCCTCCAATATCATGATAGTCGCCAATTCCGGATTCGTCGGCCCGGTGACCTTCGGCTGCACCGTGACGCCTCCCGTGCAGATTCCGCCCGACAATCTTCCCGTATGCCAGGTGAGTCCACCCTCGCTTGCTGGGTCCGGCGGAGCCACGGCAACGATCACCACCACCGGCAGCACTTCCACGATCGGATACACCGTCACCATCACTGGCACCGACGGTTCGGGCACGGTGTCATCGTCGCCTCTTCAGGTGACCGTTCTCTCCGTCGCGCCGCAGTACACGATCACGGTGCAGACCGCTGTTGCGCCCAGCAGCGTGCCTGCCGGCAATGGTGCCGAAGGCACGATTGTTGTCAATCCGCTCAATGGATACACGACGCCCCCTAACGGATACATCACTCTTTATTGCGCCTCGATCGCTCCCCTCGTGACCATCGCGCCTGTATGCTCGTTCTCTACCAACGCGCCAGGACAGCCACTCATCATTACCGGAAACACTCCGGTGACCTCAACGCTCACCATTAACACGTTCGGACCGGTGATCACCGGATCATCTGCACATCCGCGCACGTTCTACGCGACCTGGCTTTCATTTCCGCTACTGGGATTGGTCGGCATCGGTGCAGCGTTCGGCGGCAAGCGCTCGAGAAAAACGTGGGCATTGCTCGCTCTCTTCGTCATCAGCGGCTCCCTGCTTCTGATTCCTGCGTGCGGCAATACCAACACCAACAACGCGACCACGACACCCAACGGCGTCACTCCGGCAAATAGCTACTCGTTCACTATCGTCGGTGTGGACACTAACGGCGTCGTTTCCAGCAACACCGGTTCCACGACAAGCGTCGGCCCTACCGTCACGCTCTCGGTGACAGCCCCTAGCACACCCTAGCGACCTGTTGTTGTGATCAGTTTTACTCGAGAGAACCATGCCCGTGGTGCGTAATAGCACTCGTAGAAGAGCGGTCCTTCAGCGCCGCATCAACTCGAATCTCCAACTGGGTTTTAACCTCCGCGCATTACGACGCCGCTTTCTCCGACTGCCGCTCCAACTCCTTCGCGTGGTGCATCAGGACATCTCGCAACGAGACGATTCCCTTCAATTGCGTTCCATCGACAATCGGTAAATGGCGGAATCCGAACTCGCGCATGATGAACAGGCACTCATCAAGAGTTTCATCGGCGGGCACAGCGCGGGGATTCGCCGTCATGACCTCTGACACCGCGGTCGTTCCGGGCGTGCGTCCGACCGCCACCACGCGATTCATGATGTCGCGCTCGGAGAGAATTCCCGCCAGCTTTCCATCACGCAGAACAGGAACCGCGCCGATGTTGTGCTCCATCATGTAACGCGCCGCTTCGAGCACGGTGCGCGTCGCTTCTACGGAATATAACTTGCGGTCTTGCAGCAGCTCACGGAGAGTCATGGGGAAACTCCTTCGACGAAAGGCGAGGCTTTAAGACTGGGCCAGTGTCAATCGGCGGTCCCAGCAGGTGCGCAATACTCTACCACAGCCACAGCCGACAAAACGCGGCGGGTGCCCCATTTCTCGGCGTGTTTGTGCGAGAAGGCGTGCGCTGACCGAAGCCGAATGGTGGAGATTCGGATCTCAAGAAAAAGAAAAACCCCAGGGAATCACCTGGCCTTAAGTAGATTCCCCTGGGGTCGTGGTCCAACGTCCTAAGTCCGATTTTCTAGAACCTGAACTGCGGTCCGACGCTCACGCGCAGGTTGTTGTGCGCACCGTTGTTGAAGAAAATATCGTCGCCAGCTTCGAGCCGAACTCCGATCGGTCCGGCAAACGCCTCGATACCGCCGCCCGGATACAGCGCGAAATAGGTCGCACCCGTAGTGAGACCCACCGAGTTCGTGAAACCAGTCGGCGCGTTGGCATTGGTTACGTCGAAATTGTCGAATCCTACTTTTCCCGTAACGAACAGACGAATGGGTCCCGAGCCCGTCTGGAATTTCGGCCCGAAAAAACCATGCAACGTGCGTAGCCGTGACGTGACGTTCACGCTGCTGATGCCGTTGCTGAAAGTGTTCGTGTAGTCGCGCTTGAAGTCATATGCCATTTCCGCTTCAATCTGAATGCTCGGGCGAATCCCGAATGCCGCGCGCCCGCCCAGCCCGATGAAATTTCTCGTCGGCCCCGGATCGGCCAGCCGGTAATAATTTGCGAAGGCGCCGATCTCTACATGGTCCATGTGACCGCTTTCCTGCGCGGCGAGCATGGGCGCGACGAAGAACAACGATGCTGCGAGAATTCCCAAGAAACGTTTCATAGTTTCGTTTACTCCTAATGGTTTTGTGCCGCGCACCTCTGCCCGAGCACAACCGAGAGTGAGCGGATACCCAAACGGCTAAAGTTGCTCAATATGGATGCCGGCAGTCGCGCGCAGGTTGGACAAAAACGAGCTGCCGTAAGCTCGCGTAAACACAACAAAAACGGCGCGGAGTGCGCTTCCGCGCCGCTTTTCGATCCGCAAATCACGCTATTGCAAATGGTTCAAGTGCTGCGGGGACGCGTCTGCCGAACTGCTGTCTGTCCGCGGCGTCATCGAGACAACAATGTATTCGCGCTCTTTGCTGTCGAGATCTTCCATCCGCAACAGCATCTTGTCTTTTTGCAAACGAAACTGCGCGCGCTCCCCCACCGGCAGCAGCATCGGATGCTTTTCATCGCGCGGGCGAATGCGATAGATCACGCGCTCGCCTTGCAGAACATATTCCTGGCAGAGCAATTCCTGGGTCTTTTTGCTACCGGAATCCGTGCCCAGCATTTCGCCGGAAAAAGTCTTCGCATCTTTCTCCGCAGTGCCGCAAGCGACAGAATCCATTTGCAATAGGTTGCCCGTCTGATACGCCTTGGGATCTTTCGCAAAGGTCATCGACGCCAAACCGAGCACAACACACAGGGCTGTTTTCGCGCGCATAGAAATCCCTCCGGAAATTTGCCTCAGAAACCTTCAAGCAACGGTGGCAGAGACAATTTTTCTATGCTTCAAGGTCAGAGTGCAGGTCACGGAGGTCGTAGCCCCACAGTGACAGGAACATTTTGCCTTTATCGAAATATCTAGAAGTGATTGATTTTTGTGGTCCTGGGGCGGGATCGCCTCTGAAGCCGTGCCCTTATACGAAGCATGGACGGGGCCGTCTCGCTCGATGACGTGACGGCTTTAGCCCCTGAGGTCGTCAACCCGGAGTTTTTCAGCAAACTCTTTAGCCACCGAGAAAATATGACTGACGCTATGCTTGCTCCGTGACTTCCTCCAGCGTCGAAAAAAACGCCGGATATGAAATCTCCGCCGATTCCGCTCCGCGAATGATCGTCTCGCCATCGGCACGCAGGGCAGCAACGGCAAACGCCATCGCAATCCGGTGGTCGCCGAAGGAATCGAGTTCGGCGCCATGCAGACTCTGTCCGCCAGGAATTTCTAAACCATCTTCAAACTCCTCAACCCGCGCCCCCATCAATCGCAAATTAGTGGCTACGCTCGCGATGCGGTCGGATTCTTTCACGCGCAACTCCTTGGCATCGCGCACTTCAATTCCCTGCTTCGAGAACGGAGCGATCGCCGCCAGCACAGGAATCTCGTCAATGAGCGCCGCGGAATCTGCGCCAGAGATTTTCGCTCCTCTCAATCTCGCTCCTTCCACTTGGAGGGAACCTGCAAGCTCGCCGTGGATTTCATCGAGCTGCGTCACCGAGATTTGCAAACCCATCTGCATCAGAATGTCGAGCAGTCGCGCCCGCGTTGGATTCATCAGCAGATTCGGCACGGTTAACTGTGATCCCGGAAACAAGGCTGCCGCACAAAGAAAAAATGCAGCACTCGAAAGATCTCCGGGAATCCGTGCTTCAATGCCCCGCAACTTCTGACCGCCGCGGATGCGGACTTCATTCGGCCCGACACCCTTGCGCTCAACCTTCGCCCCGAAGGCCCGTAGAGCGACTTCGCCGTGATCGCGCGTGCGCACGGATTCCTCGATCCGCGTTTCTCCGTCAGCAAACAAGCCCGCGAATAAAAGGCACGACTTCAGCTGGGCGCTCGCGACCGGCATCTTGTAATCAATCGCCTTCAACGCTCCGCCCGCGATGCGCAACGGAGGCCTCCCTTGTTGCGACTCGATCTGTGCGCCCATAGATGAGAGCGGCTTGATGACGCGCTCCATCGGACGCCGCGACAGCGACTCATCTCCAATCATTTCACTGGTGAAGTCCTGCCCGGCAACGATACCGCTCAGCATCCGCATCGTCGAACCGGAGTTGCCGCAATCGAGCGGCGTCGAAGGCGAATCGAGCGAAAGTCCATGTCCCTGCACTTCAATCACATTGTTGCCGTCCGCCTTTCGCTCCCAAATCACCCCAAGCGAGCGCATGCAACGGAGCGTGCTGGCGCAATCCGCGCCTGTCGAATAGTTCTCGATCCGCGATGGCCCTTCAGCGATTCCCGCCAGCATCGCGTAACGATGCGAAATCGACTTGTCCCCGGGCAATTGGACACTGCCGCGCACGTTGCGCGCCGGGCGCACCACGGCTTGCGACTCAGTTTTCATCAAGGATCAATCTTAACGGAGGAGGTGAAGAGTTATCGACGAATGGGCGGACAATCGCTTGCAAGTGCAAAGCCTGTGCAATTCTCGCAACTCCGGCCGCGACGTGGAAGATCGGCACTTTATAGGGCCCACGCGATTTGTATCAGGACGCGACTTCAGCCGTGCCGGACATGACAAGCAGAGACAGGGGCTTTAGCCCCGGGGGTCTTTAGCCCTAGGGGTACTAGCCTATGCTCTCGCCCGCGCCTCCGCCGTGGCCTCCCGCAAAATATCCGCGGGAACTTCCTTCATGCTCACGCCGAACTCGAACATCGGAGTCTCCGTGCCGCGTCCCCAGCGCGCCACATCCCAATGCGCGCGCACGAATTTCATATCGCCATGCGGGCTCAAATCGAGCAGCAACGGCGTTTCTCCCCAATAAAATTTCTGTGGAAATGCGGCGATCGACTTTGCTCCCCACGTCGTCCCATCGGCTGAACCGAAGATGCTCACGTCCAGCGACTCCTGCTCGATGATCTTCGTGACATTGAGCGTGACCAGAAAAACTCGCCCAGACGCGCTGCTGACGTCCACGGCCTGGCCATCGCCCTTGGCGGTAACCGCCGTATTCGCAGGAACCAGAATGATTTCGCTAGTCATGGCGACAGATTCTAACAAATACAAAGGAAACTATTTGGTCGTGCCTCATTGAAACGTCCTTCAAACAGAAACCCAAGGCCAAAGCCCTAACACCGAAGACCGAAGACCTGAAACCCAAGACCTGAGACCAACACCTACTCCGTCGGATGCGGCGCCGTAAATTCGCTGCAACAAGGCTTCTCCGCCGGTTTGAATTCCATCAACTCGATTCGCGTGTAATCGGGATCGAACACATTCAACTGCCGCTTTCCATCGCGACCCATCTGCGCGTGCTCGCCGCCATGCTCCTTCCATCCATGCGATTCCAGCAGCGCCTGCGCCTTCGTCATATCGGAAACGCCGAGCGAGATGTGATTCATCACGCCAGTCGTCTGCAAATCCGGATGCTCAGGCTGATTCAGCATGTATTCAAGCCAATCCGTTCCATCAGGCACTTGCAGCGCGACCCAGTCGGTGACGTCATCTTTCATGCCACCATGCCAATAGGGACGGAACCCAAGTGTCTCGATGTAGAAGCGGTCTTCGGCAGCGCGATCATGCACGATAAAACCAACGTGGATCATCCGGTGCGAAACCGCTCCCGCCGCTGGCGCTGGTTTTTCACCCTTTCCGCGCTCAACAAACTCGATGTGATGTCCTTCCGGATCGGCGACCGTAAAGCTCAAACTGTGGTCCGGCTGCCCCTGGATCTGCGCAGGCTTGAATCCCTTCGCAACGAGATAACGCCGCAGCGCGACAATATTCTCCGTGGTGAACGCGGTGTGATCCATGCGGTCCGTCGCCTTCGGATCGGGCGCAGGACTGTATCCGACCCATTGCGTGCCGGCCATGTAACGCACAGTCTCACCCGACTCAGTCGGCTCGGCCGACGCCAAGCCGAGAATGTCGACGTAGAGTTTTTTCACGCCATCCGGCGCAGTGGTGTAGAACGACACGTGATCAATACCCGTGATCTTCGGCCGCGCAGCGGCTTTTGTTTGTGAAAATGCGGCGGTTTGAAAGGCCAGCAGAAATGGAATGATCAGTCTCTTCATCGCGGGATGATTCTAGCAGGCATGATTGAACAGCCGCGAAGCGGCGCAAGAATCCAGCCCACGGCGCAAGCCGTGGGTTTGCTGCACACAAAATAACCAAGCCCCGAACGCGCAGAATGCCAAACGTAGGGAGCAAATGAATTTCTGTCAATTCGAACGCACGCATGTCGAAAAGCTACTGTCCGCATCGTGGTTGCGCGCTCGCCAGGAATCCAAATCAAACACCGTCCAGAAACTGCCTCAAGACTCGTCCGACCTGGTCCGGCTGCTCAAACGGTGAATAATGTCCCGCCTTGGGGATCACCTTCACCTGACTACCAGCGATGTGTCGATGCATCAACTCAGCTTCGTTCACGCCGGTCATCGTATCTTCATCTCCGGTGATCAACAGTATTGGCACGTTGATCGTCTTCAATGTCTCCACCGAATCCGGACGCTCCGCCATCCCGCGCTGAACCTGGGCCACATTCTGCGGAGACATCTTCCGCATCATTCGCAACGCGCCATCGGAAACGTCAGGACGTGACTCGCGCGTCGTATCAGACAGCACCCGCTGCATCATGCCTTCGAAAAATACTTCTGTCCCGCGATCAAGAACATCGTTCGCGGCCTGCAACCGAGCGGCGCGAGCCTCGTCATTGTCCGCGGGAGCTTTGGTGTTGCACAAAACGAGCGCGGACACGCGGGAGCGATATCTCCTCCAGAACTCAAAGATCGCGTAGCCACCGATTGAGACTCCAATCAGAGGCGCGCGACCAACACCGGCATC
>DATAUY010000010.1:0-6780 GCA_036268025.1 Candidatus Sulfotelmatobacter sp.
TGAAAGCGCGCGGAGTGAAGTTTGACGTTCTTTCCCGCGGCTACGGACGCCGGAGCCGCGGTGTTCTACTGGTCGATCCTGCCGGATTGCCGCAACAATTCGGTGACGAGCCTTTGCTCATCACGAGAAAGCTTCAGGTTCCGGTGATTGTTGGCGAAGATCGCTACGAAGCCGGACGGTTCGCCGAATCCAGATTTGGACCACAACTGCATCTTCTCGACGATGGCTTCCAGCATCGGGCGTTGGCCCGCGACTTCGATATCGTGCTCGTCACGCCGCAGGACGCGGCCGACAAGCTTCTCCCCTCCGGCGGGCTGCGTGAGCCCATGGGTTCTTTGCGGCGTGCCGACGCAGTTGTTTTGGCCAGTGGCGCGTCCGCCGGCAGTTTTCCTCTGGAAGGTAAAACCATCTGGCGCGTACGGCGTGGCATCGAGCCCGCTAACGTGCCGCCGCGCCCTGTAGTTTTTTGCGGGATCGCGAGGCCACAAAACCTGGTTCTGCAACTCCGCACCGCTAACATTGAGCCAGTCGCGGAAGCTTTTTACCGCGATCACCACGCATACAGCGAAAGAGACGTTCGCGAATTGCTCGCTCTCAAGCAGCGCAGTGAAGCTGGCGGTTTTGTGACAACCGAAAAGGACGCGGTCAATCTCGGCCCGTATCTGGCCGCGCTTGATCCCATCACAGTTGTCCCTGTTCGCATGGAACTCGCCGACGCGGCTAACGTGCTTGATACCATCCTGCGCAAGATTGAAGAGCGAAGACGTGGTGCATGAGAGAATCGAATCCGTAGCGCCGGCGTCTCGCAGGCTGTCGCGAGGGCCTCTCGCCCCCGCAGCGTAAACCGCAAGAGTCATTGAATACATTGATGAAACGCTGCACATGACAAAGCATCCCAAAGAAGGGGAACGCCTGAAGAAAATCATTGAGGCGTTCCCCAGGATCACGGTTACAGTTCTCGGTGATCTGGTAGCCGACGAGTTCGTGTTCGGCGAAATCTCGCGCGTTTCCCGCGAGGCGCCGGTGCTGATCCTGAAGCATCGCGACCGGACCGTTGTTCCCGGCGGCGGTGCGAACGCCGCCAACAACCTCGCGGACCTGGGCGTGAATGTTCTGCCCGTCGGCATTGTCGGCGACGACGAGCCGGGGCGCCTGCTGCTGAAATATTTCCGTAACAAGAAGATTCCCGTGAGTGGCGTTCTTAAAGACAAGGGCTTTACCACGGTCACGAAGACCCGCATTCTTGCAGGCATGGCACATACCGCCCGGCAGCAGGTGGTACGAATCGACCGCGAGCCTGCGGACGCGCCGACCACCCACTTGACTCGAGAACTTTACCTTGCGGCCCGAAACTACGCGCATGCGTCCGACGCACTGCTCGTTTCCGACTATGGCTACGGCGCGGCGACTCCCGCAATTGTGAATGCGCTGCGCGTAAAAGGAAAGCTCGGGCAGGTGCCGATCATTCTCGATTCACGTTATCGTATGTTGCAGTACACGGGCATTACTGCATCAACTCCAAACGAACCGGAGGTAGAAGAAGCGCTGGGAATTCGCATCGGAGAAGATTGGGGAAACGTTGTTGCGGCGGGCGAAAAATTGATGGGCCAGATGAAGATGCAATCACTCGTGATCACCCGCGGACGAGACGGCATGGTGGCCTTCGATAAGAAGCACAAGCCAGTCGACATTCCGATTTTCGGTTCGGACCAGGTTGCGGACGTGACCGGAGCGGGCGATACGGTTATCGCGGCGTTCACCGCGGCCATTGCAGCGGGCGCGACCACCGAAGAAGCCGCGCAACTGGCCAACTACGCCGGCGGAATCGTCGTGATGAAACGCGGCACGGCAACGGTTTCGCGGGAAGAATTGCTGCACGCGATCGAGCAGGCGCCACCGGCTACGATACCTCATTGAGCGGACAAGATTGACCAGACAACAGAAAATCCTGACTCGTGACGAGCTTTGCCGGCGCGTGGATGAATGGCGACGCAATGGCGAACGCATCACGCTGGCCAATGGGAACTTCGATCTGCTGCACGTGGGCCACGTGCGCTATCTGCATGGGGCGAAGGCGCTGGGCGGAAAGTTGGTCGTTGCGATTAATTCGGATTCGTCGGTGCGTGCGTTGAAGGGTGAAGGACGTCCAGTGATGCCGGAAGACGAGCGCGCCGAGATTGTGGCGGCGCTTTCCGACGTAGACGCGGTCGTGATTTTCTCCGAGCATGATGTGCGCGCAATCGTCCGCGAGATTCGGCCCGACATTCAAGCCAAAGGCACGGACTACACTGCCGATTCCGTACCCGAGCGCGACACCGTTGTCGAATACGGCGGGCGCGTCGAGATCGTCGGAGATCGGAAGGACCACTCGACCACCGAAATCATCCGCGCCCGCCTCTCGCCGAGGAAATCTTGATCGCTGCGCTTTCCGGAAGTTCCAACGTCGAGCGCATCCTGATCGTGCGCCTCAGTGCGATGGGAGATGTGATCCATACGCTGCCCGCGGCGCAGTTGCTGCGCGATGCGTTTCCGAAGGCGATGATCGGGTGGCTGATCGAAGAGCGCTGGGCCGAATTGCTTAGCGCGCCAGGCGCGGCAAAGCGCGGGCCACGTTCGATGCGGCGTCCGCTGGTGGATTGGATCCACACCGTCAGCCTCGCCGGATGGCGCAAATCGCTCGTTACCCTTCCTACGCTGACGCAGATAGCAAAGGTCTGGAACGATGTGCGCTCGGCGCAATATCAGGTCGCGGTTGATTTGCAGGGTGCGCTTCGCTCGGCAGTGCTGGCGCGATTGTCGGGCGCGCCTGTGTTATTCGGGGCTAGCCAGCCCCGGGAATCACCAGCGAGTTTGTGGTACACACGCCGCGCGGTTGCAAGCGGAGCGCATGTGCATGTGATCGCGCAGAATCTCTCGATCGCAAAAGCGGTTGTGGAATGGAACGGGCGGGGCGATGCCATCGCGGAGAAAGCAACGTCGCCTGGCGTGCAGTTTCCTAATGACGAGCAAGCTGAGGCGCGCATGTTGCATTGGCTGTCGGAATCGGGCATCGGCGAGTTTGCGATTGTGAACCCCGGCGCGGGATGGGGAGCGAAGCGATGGCCCGCTGAACGTTACGGCCAAGTCGCCCGTGCACTTGCAACAAGCGGCATGCAATCGATTATCAACTACGGTCCGGGAGAAGACGAACTTGCACGCGATGCGGAGGCTACGAGCGAAGGAGCGGCTAAGGCGATCCGCTGTTCGATCAGCGAGTTGATTGCGCTTACGCGGCGCGCGAGGCTGTTCGTCGGAGGCGACACAGGGCCCCTGCATCTGGCGGCTGCGTTGCGCGTTCCGGTCGTCGCGATTTTTGGGCCAACTGATCCTGCGCGCAACGGGCCGTATGGGACGCGGAGTGTGGTCCTGCGCAATCCGGAGAGCGTGACGTCGCATGCTCGGCGGGCGCAGCCGGAGGACGGCATGCTCGAGATCGGCGTCGAAGAAGTTGTGGCTGCGGCATACAGTTTGCTCGCGAATCAGGGGCCCGCAGGCGAGGGCGCCCGCTCCACATATACAGGCGGTGGGCATGGCTGAGTGGTCACGCATCGCGCGCCGCATCCGCGTGCCGCTGGGATTCGCGTTGGCGGTACTCTATTTCTGGCTGGCGCGGCCGACATTGCGGTTCATGGCACCCGGCGCGATTTTGATTGTGCCCGGATTGCTGATTCGCGCGCTTGCCTCGGGTCACGTGAAGAAGAATGAAGATCTCGCGACTTCTGGGCCTTATGCTTACACGCGCAATCCGCTTTATCTGGGTTCGCTGCTGATGGGAGTGGGATTCGCAGTCGCGGCGCGGAGCTGGTGGCTTGGAGTCGCGCTGGTCGTGATGTTCGTCGCGATTTATCTGCCCGTGATTCGCGGCGAAGAAAAGTTTCTACGCGCCAAGTTTCCTGAGTTCGACGAATACGCCCGCAGCGTTCCGCGCATGCTGCCGCGAATCGTTCCTGCTCACATCGGTGAACAAGGCGGTGGCTTTTCGATGGAGCTTTATTTGAAGCATCGCGAGTACAACGCGCTGATCGGGGCGGTGGCGATGTAC
This sequence comes from Candidatus Sulfotelmatobacter sp., assembly GCA_036268025.1. Classification (GTDB taxonomy): domain Bacteria; phylum Acidobacteriota; class Terriglobia; order Terriglobales; family Acidobacteriaceae; genus Sulfotelmatobacter. Next base: position 4,082 of record DATAUY010000010.1, read on the forward strand.
ATCGTCTTGGCGCTCAAGTTCCGGTTCTTGTCATCCTGAGGCGCGCGCGCACTTTGCGCCGAAGAATCCATGAAAATTTCCGGCGGCGCACATGCTGCAAGCGAATGCATGGATCCTTCGCTTCGCTCAGGATGACAACCACGAAGATTATGCAGATTCACCTCTTCGCCAACAGCTCTTTCGCATGGCTTAGCTCCGGGCGCGTGGAGCTGCCGCCTTCGCAGCTTTTCAGTAGCTGCGCGTAATACGCGTTCGCGTCGGATTGCTTGCCAGCCGCGCTTGCGGCCTCGGCTGCGCCGTAGAGCGCATTGAAACGGTTGGGGCTGAGTTTCAGGTCGGCCTGATATTCGACCAAGGCCTGCTGCGGACGTTTCGCTTCCAGCAGCATATCGGCAAGCATTTCGCGGTCGGGGATGCTCTGCGGTTCGTTTCCGAGCTTGTCGTTTTTGTCGGCAAGCGTGCGGAGAATTCCGAGGGCCTTCTCGTCGTTTCCTTCCGCGTGCAGAATCCAGGCTTCGGCTTCCTGATAGTCCTGTTCGGCTCCTTCAGCAAATTCGGTTTTCTTTTCGTCGATAAATTTCTGATGAAGTGTTTTGATCTGCTGCAAGTCTTTATGGGCCTGGGTCAGGTTATCGCTGCGCGCGGCGCCGATCGCACGGACCCAGTAAGTGACTTCGATATCGCCGGGCAGCGCGTTAGGAACGGGCGTCAACGCAGCGGCATCGGACCAATGCCGGAGTTCGAGATCGTAGATGGCCGGGAACGCTGATAACGCGGCGGTCTGCGCATCGAAGTCATCGCCGTACATGGACTTCATCTTCGGCATGACTTTCACTTCTTCGATGATCTTCGCGGCCTCGGCCTCGCGTCCGCTTTGAAGATATGCGTAGACGAGGAAGCTCATGGCGTGGAACTGGTGTCCTTCGCCGCCCATGCCCATAGCGGCTGTCTTGCGCGTGGCTGCGACTGAAGCGAGATTGGAATTGATGTCGTCCTGCCAGAGACCGACCCGGGCGAAGATGTGCGACGGCATGTGCAGCGCGTGCGGTGCCGCGGGCGCGACCTGCGCATAGCGGCGCGCGGCTGGGATGCCGAGTTGCGCCAGTTGCGGTTTGTCGTAGGCGTGGATCAGGTAGTGCGCGACGCCAGGATGATCGGGCTCGATAGCAAAAAGTTTTTCGAGGACCGCAGCGGCTGCCTTGCGGTTGGCGAAAGTTGGATCTTCGTGCGGCTCGGAGGCGAGAAGCGAGAGCGCGTAGAACGCCGCCGCTTCGTGGTCGTCCGGGTACGATTCATACGCCTTCTTCATCGCGTCGGAATAGGCTTTGGCGCGAGCCGCGTTGTCGAGCTTGCCGGAGTCGCCGTAAAACGCTTTGATGGCGGCGATGTAAGCCTTTTCGCGCGGAGTCGCGGAACCCTCCAATTTCTCCGCCGTCTGCACTTCGCTGAGGCCGCGAGCGATGACCTTCTCGTTCGGGTTATCCCAAAGCTGGTGCCAGATACTCATGGCGATTCCCCAGTGGGCCATCGCGCACTTCGGATCGTCTTTGGCGATGTCGAGGAATTCCTTTTCGGCCTCCTCGTACCAGAACGAGTGCAGCAGCGCGACTCCGCGGGCGAAGGGCTTCTGCACGGAAGCTGCACACGAGATGGGAAAGCCCACTGTGCCGAGTTGTGTTTCAGTCAGGTCTTCGTGGTGGTGATGATCTTTGTCGTGGTCATCGTCGGCGAAGGCGGTGAAGTTCAGAAGCGCGGCGAAGAGCAGAAAACAGGCGAATCGTTTCATCGTGGTACTCCGGGAAGGATTCTAGTTTCGGGAGTGGGAAGGGTCAATGAGCGAGGATGAAGATATCCTGTCCACTTTTTTCATTTGGTCTGGGTAAATTCTTGACTGCATGGGACTTCTTTGTTTTGACATCGGGGAGTTCCGGCAAACTATTGAGCCGAAAGGATTTACAAACAAAATATTCAAAGACAAGGAATTAGCGGAAAGATTCGCGAAGTTTGTGGGCACAGGATAGATTGTGCCCACGTTTGATTTTCAGAGTAAAGGTTGTTCGTCACATCGCCGGGATATTTTTGTGTGGAAAAATGGGAGGCCGACTGTGGCTTCTTTCGCCCCCGCAACTTTACCCACGACTTGCGTCTTATCGGACAGGCTCAGGACAGATTGTGAGCTGCGTTCTTTCGCGGGTTTCGCGGCTCCGTGTCCGCGCTACAAAGTCCCCGCTTCTCGCGCGAAGAGCGCGCGAGAAATGGGGCACCCGGGCGACCGCGGCGGGCTAAAGCCTATGTTGTTTGCGCTGGACTGGAGTCGCGGCGCAGGAGACGGACCATCATCGCACTGCCTCCGCAAAAGGTTTTCTTGCGACGAATAGAACATGGGCTAGGGGCAAACGATTCTGGAAACGGCGCTCTTCCAGTTGCATGCCGGCGGTCTCCAACACACTACGGTACTCCGCGATCGATAGCATTCGGGGCCGGACGCGGTTGCCCTCACAGGCGAAGATTAGCCGCTCGAAAACCATGCTGATCGCTGACCGGAGGCCGCGTTCGCGATCATGGACCCGGAAAGCCAATATTCCGTCTGGCGCAAGTGCCGAACAGCAGCGTTTTAGCAGGGCCAGTTGCTCCGCGGCGGACAAATACTGCAAGACATCCAGAATCAAAATCAAACCTGCTGGCGGAAGCTCGAAATG
>DATAUY010000011.1:0-16517 GCA_036268025.1 Candidatus Sulfotelmatobacter sp.
GGGGAGAGTTACGCGGCGACGCCGAATATCGTGTGGATGAATTGGCGCTGACCTACAGGGTCGTTCTTGGCGACCCACCGGATCTGGCCTTTTCGAATCGCATGCATTGCTTCATAACCCTCAATCCTGCGCCACGCCCCTTCCACCGACCGAAATCCCAGGCTCGCCGTGATCCGCTTCTTGATGAATCGATGGTCCTGCTCGATGATGTTGTTCATGTAAGGCGCGGTCCGGCATCGGCAGCGACGGCTGAGTTCTCCAGACTCCTGCAGAGCTACCAATGCTATTAGGGCATTCCTCTCTTGGGCATGGACGGCAAGCTCCTCGGCACCGTTTGCCATTTCGACACCGCCGCCGTTCGGGTTCTTGCGCTCAATCGCCGGTGCTACTCTTGGAGTGTGGGGGTGGCAACCTGTGAATCATCGAACGTTCCTTGGAGTTGCTGGTGTGTGCTTGGCCGTGACTGTTGTCTCGGGCCAGCAAACTGATGCGGGCCGAATCTTTACGTCGGAGCAGGCCGAAGCGGGTCGCGTGGCGTATGAAAAATCATGCGGCAGGTGTCATACCCTCACGTTGATGGGACGTCACGGCAGCCCCGACGAGCGCCCGACGCTGAGTTCTATGTCAGAAGCTGACCGGAAGTTCATAGCAGACTACAATGACCGCGTGCCGCCTCTCGTCGGCGAAGCGTTCCTTGAGCATTGGGGTTCTAAGACAGCGGCGCAATTGGTAGCCCGCTTTCAGGAGGCTAAATTTTCGTTTCAAGCGGCCGGCCTCACCGATGATGAGGACATTGTGCGTATCACCGCTTATGTCCTGCAAACGAATGGGGCAAAACCGGGAAGTCGCCCGTTGACCAGGGAAACCGCCGCCGAGGTCAATTCCGTGATTAAGTAAACTTGGCCTCTTCCACTGCTCGACTCGTCGAAGCCGCCGGTGAATGTGGAAGTAGTCAATATGGGGCGGTGTATCGAATCGCAAGTGCGGTGTCGCAAGGGCCTTTGTGGCGGGTAGCAATCGGGCTTGTTGACGAATTGAGGGATGTCGCACCCGAGGGTGCCAGGGGTCCACTAACGTCAACCAAACCTGCTGCGCAGGCGCACGCTCGGGTGACAACCCAAGCTATGGGAATGCAGAGCCTTTCTGCACCAGCAGCGCCCGCTAACCAAAAGTGCCAGCCAATGGCGTCGGCGTCAACCACTGGGGATTGGACTTGCGTAGAGAAAGCGATGGCCACCGCGGCCTGGGCGTGTTTCTTGACATCGCCGTCTTTACGAGCCTTGCACGCAGCCTCGACTCTGTCCCAGCAGAGGCCCCAACCCCTGATCAAAGGTCTTGAGCGCGTCCAACCTTGGCTGTTGGTTAGTACTCAACGAATGTTCTGCGGTCCGGAACTTCCTGCGTAGCAACCGGCCCTGAAACCATTCCGGTGAGACGAATCGAAAAGCAGTTGCGGGGTGTCTCGTGTGACGGGGCTGGGTTCTTCGGTTTTCGACGGCAGACGGCTTGATTCGCGCTCCGGGGATCGTCGACTAGTTCTTTCGACCCGAGACCCACGCAGGATGGCGGTACCAGAACCCGGCGTTAGGCGATATTATAAATGCAGAATTGATTTACATTAGCCTTGTGAGAAATCAATGGGAAAATTATCGACGCGCCGTGACTTTGGGCAATTTGCCGCAGGGATCGGGATGACGGCCGCGGTGGCTCCCCAGAAGTCGTCTGCGGCCGATGCGGCAGACTTGCGATCGGAATTCCTTTTCGATCTGGCCTTGACTACGCAGCCACAATCCGAGATCGGCAGGGATCGAGTCGTGGTTGCCGTCTCCGGCGGAACGTTCGACGGGCCGCGGATCAAAGGCACGGTCATCGGGCCGACTGGGGACTGGATGGTCCAGCGACGCGACGGATCGAGACTTCTGGACGTTCGCGCGCTGCTGCAGACCGATGATGACCAACGCGTTTACATGATGTGGCGCGGGATCGCTTACACTCCTCCGGGCGGCCCGCTCTATGCTCGCATCCTGCCGATGTTCGAGACAGGCGCGGCCAAGTATGCCTGGTTGAACAACGTCGTTGCCGTCGGCGTCTACCGTCCAACTGCCGGGAAGATCGTCTACCGGGTCTATCAAATCTTGTGACGCATTTCCGGCTCAGCGAGCAGCTTCTCGATGCGATGATGTTGGCCCGGCCTGCTGCACTGAGCTTCCGCTTCAGATCGTTTCTCGAAAATATCCCGTAGGATTGCAGCATGCGCATTTGCATTGTTAACTGCTCCGTTCTTTGAAACTCCTAGAATCAATGGGCAAACCATGAAAGCACAGATCCCAGGTCTTGGTGAAATCCAGGAAATTGCCGAACGCACGTAAGCATTCGACAGATCGGGAACTCTCAGGGAATCGTCATCCCCAAGCCGGTACTAGCGCAACTGGGTCTGGACGCAACCGCGGGAGTGGAAATGACGATTGAGGACGGCGCATTGGTCTTGCGCAGACCCGCGAGCCGGGTCCGGGCAGGTTGGGTTGAGGCGTGGCATCGCTGGTTCGGCCCGCTGCTCAGGAACGGATCAAGACCTTGATGGAACGCGGTTTTCACAGCGCCGGCGATGTCGAGACGCGGCTGGGATACCATGTGGGAAAACTGGGACGTTGAGCGTCAGTTCCCGAGTTTTCTGTTGTTGTAAAGCCCCGTCATTTTTCCGCCGCCGTGCTGGTTCGTTCCCGCGCGGCGGCGGTCATGCGTTTACTTACCTGCTCGCCTTCAATCCTGCTCCTCCTGACGGCGCGGGAGGGTCGCCTATCGGCTAACCGGGCCCTGGATGTCCGTCATCGTGCAATTAGCTACATGATCGGCGCCTGGTCGCGGTAGGCAGGCGGACCGACCTTGTGTACCAGCGGCGCCCGTTAACCAAAAGTGCAGGCCAATTCGGAGAACGCGAGAAACCGGGGCGCAGTTAGGTCTGAGCCGCCGTTGTCATCGCCTTCGCGATTCTCGCGAGATAGCGTGGTCCTTCTCATTTCGGCCATTTTCGCTGGAAACGCCGGAAAGCTCTTTCAACCAAACCTGCACCCGGTTCGTATTTGAAAAACGAGTGGCTCCGCGAATGTCGCCGACTTCGAGGCAACTCTCCGGAGAGGTCAGGTGTCCTCAGATGTTCCCAGATGTCCTCCGCTGGGAGAGTTTCGGAATACGCAGCTCTTCGCTTTTCATAGGGTTACGGAGACAATCGCCAATTTGGATGGTCATTTATGAGCGAAGAAAGGGCGAATCTGAGGCGGAATGCGCTACAATTCCCACTGGTGAGGCCCGACTTCACCATGGCGTCCCTTCGGCCGCGGTGATGGATAATTCTCGTAATCACGACGCTTGAATACTGATCGCCGAGGCGGTCTGTTTCGCTGATCGAGAGCCGAACGCCGTTCTCCGGAGGCTCCTTCGATGATTCGTCCTCCGTCTCCAAGCCCCGACCCGCGGGCGAGAAGACAACCAAACGGTGCCGACACGAGAGGCCAATTCGTCTTTCATCCCGACAGCCAACTGCGCGAGGATCTCAGCACCTTTTGGCAGCATTTTCGTGGGGACAATGCGTTATGGCTCCGCGGCATTGCTGACGAGCAGGACGGTGATTATCCTTTTCCCGCACGCATGGTCGCTTATGATCTGATTCCCTTTTTTCAACAGTGGGCGATCCGGCTTTCCGACTCGACGCCGCAGAAGTCCGAGTGGGCGACTGAATTGATCGCGGCAATCTACCCGGATGACGAATACATCGCCTGGGCCGAATCGGACGATCGGTCGGACAAGCGCGAGAGAGAGTGCAAGAGATTCAAGGGCAGATTATACCGGCGCAGCGACCGAAGCCGGCTGTATGGGGTGTGGGAAAAAGAGGTTCAGCATGGCTGGGTCACCGCCAAGAATCGCGCGGGCAAATATCAAGTCTGCGAATCCTGCCGCGGATACGATTTGCAGGAGACGGTGTCGCCTGGCACGTTAGCATTACGCCAGCTTTGCCAGACTCAACCAGTGCAGAACGAGTTGAATCGGCTGATCCGGTCGGCGGTCGAAAGGCCGCCGAGACAAGCTAAAGACAAGATTCGGCGCACCAACATGTCTGCTCGGCGGCTCGTCAAACGCAGCGCGAAGTATGGCGCGATAGATCTGGCATTAGAGAAATTTGCGGAGGCTCTCCCGCAAAGCCATGAAGAAGTGTTCCGCCATCTGGAAGAGCGTGGGAAGCGGCATCCCAGCGCAGAACCTTTCGGGACTGCTCGTGGGTGGATGGCTGGTTTTAAGAAGGATCCTGCCCGAGCCCGGGTTTGGCTCTCAAAACGGTGGGCGCTTTTGAGATTGCCGCCATTCGCAGCTGGGCCAAAGAGTAATTACTGAAATTGCTATGGCAACAATTATCGCTTCGCGATAAGCCTTGTTGATTCAGTAATATATAGCCGACAAAATATTGCCATCGACAATGAGATTTACGTCTAGCGTTCTGACTCCCACAATGGGGACATGAACGCGGATGCGTCTTCCCCTTGCCCCCGGGTCATCGGCCACGGCACAAAATTCGAACGGAAGCAGGAGGAAGCCATCGCGGCGCTCCTGACGCAGCGCAACACGGAGGAAGCCGCCAAGTCCATCGGTGTTGCGCCGAAGACGCTTCTGCGGTGGATGCAGCAGCCGGGATTTGACAAAGCACTCCGAAAAGCCCGGCGCGTTGTCTATCACCAAGCCATCGCCCGGCTCCAACAGGCCAGCCCAGCCGCCGTTACCACGCTGTTAAAGGTAATGGTGGACCCGGCCACGCCTCCAGCGACCAAAGTGCGGGCAGCCGACTCGATCCTTGACCATTGCGCAAAAGCAATTGAATTGGAGGACATCGAAGCGCGAGTCGCTGAGTTGGAACGGGCTGTGGCCCAGGACCATCCGAAGGCGATCAGTCGAATTGCATGAGCATGTCGCGAATTCATCGGCGGCTGGATGCACTCGCGGCGCGGATACGCCCTAAAAGCGTCCGGAGTTTCACCTTGGAAGAACTCTGCCGTAGCTATTGGGAGCAGGACAAGGCGGGATTCCGCTTAATGGTGACCACAGAGGGCGGGTTCTTCCGGGTTTCCTGGAGATGTTCGAGCGGGAAGAGGCCGAGCGCAACATGATCTTAAAGGAAACAAGACAAAGGAAACCAAAATGAACGATTCAACAGAAAGTACTCGAGTAGAAGTGTGGCCCATTGACCGGCTCGTTCCCTATGCGCGGAATCCGCGCAAAAACGACGGGGCGGTAGACCGCATGTGCGGCAGCATTCAGGAGTTCGGCTTCAAGATTCCGTGCTTGGTCCGTAGTAACGGCTAGATCGTGGACGGACACTTACGTTTGAAAGCCGCGCGAAAGCTGGGGATCGCCGAGATCCCCGTGATCCTTTGCGATGAATGGACGGACGCTCAAGTCAAAGCGTTCCGTTTGCTCGTCAACCGGTCGGTCACTTGGGCGGACTGGGACAGTGAACTCCTGGCCCTGGAGCTCAAGGAGATCGATGAGCTCGATTTCGATTTGAGTCTTACCGGCTTCAACATGCCAGAAATCGAGGAGATGCTCGCTACGGCTGCGGAGGACGAAGGTCTTGTAGCCCCCGAACCGGTCATCGCCACATCGCGTCTCGGCGATCAATGGCACTTGGGGCAACATCGAATCTTGTGTGAGGACTCGACCAGCCCGGAAGCGGTGCAGCGACTGATGGGCGGGAGCCAACCCATACTGTTGGTGACGGACCCACCGTACGGAGTTGAATTGGATGGCGAATGGCGCGACCGTGCGGGTCTAAACGGGCGCGGACCAGCCGAACCCGACTATATGAAGCAGCGTACGGAGGGGCATACACAAACGACGATCTCCGGCGATACCCGCGCCGATTGGTCGGAAGCATTCGAGCTGGTTCCGAGCCTGAGAGTGGGCTACGTCTGGCATGCCAGCGTCTTTACTCGCGAGGTGCTCAACGGGTTGTTGCGCATCGGTTTCACACTCCACCAGCAAATCATTTGGAACAAGGGCCGCGCCGTGCTCACGCGGACACCTTACTGGTTCGCTCACGAGCCCTGCTGGTTCGTCCGAAAAAAGAACGCTCCCTGGTTCGGAAAAGCCGGGCAGAACACCACCGTCTGGGATTCCCCCTCCCCGAAATTCATCATGGGCGCTTCCGCAGAGGAGAAATACGATCACCCGACGCAGAAGCCGCTGGAATTGATGCGCCGTCCGATAGTCAATCACTTGAAACGGGGAGAATGCGTCTACGATCCATTCCTTGGCAGTGGTACGACTTTGATGGCGGCGGAAGCCATCGGACGGGTATGCGTCGGAATGGAAGTAGACCCTAAGTATGTCGACGTGATTGTCGAGCGCTGGCAAAGGGCAACCGGAAAGGAAGCCAAACTGGATGGTGACGGGAAGAATTTTGAAACCATACGGGTTCAACGCAACGGGACGTCCGGTAAACCAGTTACGGCGGCAGCGAAAGACGGCGGCGTGAAGCGATTCGAGAAAAGCTACGCCAAACGCGTGCAGAATGGCCACCGGAAGCCGGCCAAGAAAGCGGCCTGACGGAGCTAACGGGCGGCGATCAGTCTTCCGAACCGCCGCCTCTGTTCGTCCCACTGGATCTGGTTGACGACTTCCCGGAGCTTCCTTTCGTTGAGTGCCGAGCTGGAATCCAAAAAGAGGATTCGTTCTTGAAGGTCGGAGGCGAGATGGAGCAGGTTCATGATCTGGCTCATGCGAGCACGCGTCACGCCGCCCAGCCCGGCTAATTGAGCATAATCCCGGACATGGCGTTCGCGAATGAGCCCGTCCAGCCGGATGGCCAATGCCATCAGCCGCGCGATGCGGGGAACGGTTGTGGAGTCGCGTTCTTGGAGGGGTCGGGTCGCCTCCTTTCGTTTTAAACCGTCACCGTGATTCCCGAAGTCTGCCGCGTAGCGTACTTGTCGAGCCTCGCTCATGAGTGTTCCTCCGAACGGAAGCGGATCGTGATTTGGCGATCCCTTCCGTCGAAGCCCACACGCTCCACTCTGGCTCGAATGGCCGCGACCTGGAGGACCCGATCCATTTGCTCCCAGGTAGCGCCGTCGGCCATATCGCCGCTCTGCTCCTCCCGCACTCTCCGCAACACCGACTCCTCAATCGCCCGCGCCGGTAGCGATTTACTGGGGCACGCCGCCCATCCTTTCGTCTGGGCATTCCGGCACACATAGTAGGGATACTTCCGGCCCCCCTTCGAAGCATACGAGTACACCATCCGCGCCGCACAGCATTCGCAAAATAGCAATCCACTCAACAGCGCCAGATGCTTGTTGCGGAAACGGCCACAAGGAATCATTCCCTCTGGCCTCGTCGCGATCAGAGTCTGCACTCGCTCCCATTGCCCCGGCGGCAGGATCGCGGCGTGTTCGCCCGCATAGGCCTGCCCCTTGTGCCGGACCACGCCGGTATACAGAATATTCGTCAACAGCCGCCGGAGCGAAGCTACGGTAAAGCACCCACCATCACAGAAGCCTCCCCGTTTTCGTGCCAGCCCTTCAGCCGCCAGTCCCGACGTTCGATGTCCTCCAACACCTGTTGGGCGGAACCGGTTTTTTCGAACAGCGCAAAGATTGTCCTCACCTGTTCGGCTTCCTCCTCGTTTACCACCAGCCGTCCGCCGCCAGCAACGATGTCATAACCCAGGACCGGACATCCTCCCACCCATTTGCCCTTCTTCCTAGCCGCCTACATCTTGTCCCGCGTTCGCTCCCCAATCAATTCCCGTTCGAATTGTGCAAACGATAACAGGATATTCAGCGTGAGCCGTCCCAATGACGTGCTTGTATTAAACTGCTGAGTGACGGCAACGAAGCTTACTTTGCTCTTCTCGAACTGACTCAGAATGCGCGTGAAGTCGAGTAATGAACGACTCAAACGATCGACCTTATATACGACGATGCAGTCCACCCCACCTGAGCCTACCGCTTCCAACAATCTCTTCAGCGCCGGTCGGTCCATATTCGCGCCGGTGAAGCCACCGTCGTCGTAACGCGTCGGCAACGCAATCCATCCTTCCCGCCGCTGGCTCAGAATGAAGGCCTCCGCCGACTCCCGCTGCGCGTCGAGCGAATTGAACTCTTGCTCCAGCCCTTCTTCGGTCGACTTCCGCGTCTAGATCGCACAGCGCAATCGGCGTGGCGTTTCGGAACCCTCTCCTTCCGGATTACCTTCCCACATGGTTCCTCTCCTTTCGCTTCGTTGCCGTCAGTCCGAAGAATGTCAGACCGTTCCAGCGGGTGCCCGTGATGGCCACCGCAATGGCACTGAGGGAAGATTACTGCCGGCCTTCGTAGCGGAATCCCTCCGCCAGTGCCTCTACCAGGATGGTTCGTCCTTTCCATTCGCGCTTCAGCAGTGTTCCCGGCAGAGGCAATCGGCTATCCGACTGTCGCCGTTTGCGATCCCCGGCCGTGGTTTCGATCTGCTGACCGACGGTCGTGAAGAAATCTTTCGGCGCAATCTTTCTCAGGTCGGCGTCCCTGGCGATCTGGTTCGCCCGCTGGCGAGCGCGTTCGCTAAGATCGCCCTCCGCCAGGGCTTGCAGTCGCCAGGCGATCCGCCGGAATAGATGCTGGCGATGCCTGCAGTGCGTCTCTTCCCGGAATACTTCCCGATGCTTTTCCCGCAACGCCGACAGACTTGCCCGGCGCAGCTTCTCGATCTCCATCAAGACTTCTGCGTTCACGTTCTCTCCTCTGGGTGGCGGTCAACCAACCAGTCACATGAACGCTCTTTACGGTCCGGCAGGCAAGCCAAATGTGGCGCATTCTTACCTTGCAATTCGGGCCCACCAGAGCGATCAATCGTCATGCGCGGAAAGGAGGAACAACACAAACTATGCCAAAACAAATCATCAATCTGGCCAACGGGTATACGCGGCACATGGCTCGCATGTACGGGGACGATGCCCCGGACTCAGGCGATGGTAAGGGGTGCGAGAACTGCGGCTCCACTCAGGGCTACATCGACTCCACCTGGACCGACGACGGAACCAAGCCTCGGTTGTGTCAGGAATGCGCCGGGGAAATTCGCCGCCTGGAGAAGCTGGCCGATCGACTGGCAGATGCCCCATCCTGCCAACGGCGGCAGGAGATTCTCGACGCCAGCGAACCCACAGCGGTATTGGTGAACCGGCTCCGGGCCCACGACATGGAGCAGTGCGCCGCCTGTGCGGCCCTATGCGCCAGGGTTGCGCCCGCCAGCGAGAGTGAATCGAATCCCGCAACGAATGCTAACGGGAAGGTGGCGTGACCGTGCCACGAATCGCACGCGGTGCGGAGCGCACCACTGCCCGAGAATCGATCGGCATCGAGACTAAGTTCCTGCGATTGAACCGGCCGGCGGTGCTGAGTGAGCGGATCGACGGATGGCGGGTGTGCTGGCTGGGCGGCTGGGACCGGGATGGCGTCTTGTTTGTGGTGATGGTGAAGCGCCAGATCCAAGCCGGATCGCAATTGCCTTGCAATGCAGGGGATGAAGAGTGATGAATGTTCACGAGCGCGAGAGCGCGACGGAAAAAGGAGATAAGACGATGACGATGTATACGATTAACGAAGAGAACGAGATCGTGGTGTTCGGCAGCGCCGAAGAAGCGTCCGCCGCCAGCGCCACCCCCTTCGACGGTTTCCACAGCCAACAACAATTTGGGGAGTTGGCTGCTGCCTGGCCAGCGGAGCGGTTGGTCGCGATTTGGAATAGCCTCACTGGTGTGGTGCCGGTGACGAAGTTCCGGGACGGCAAGACGGCAGTGAAGCGGATCTGGGAACGCATCGAGCGACTGGGAGAAAGCGCGAAAATGAAGCCGGAGACGACATCGACGCCGAAGACGGAACGAAAGACCAAACGGGGCGCACCGGCGGCGCCAGTCGCAGCCACACCGGAAAGGTCGGGTAAGAAGGCCACTCCGGCGAAACGCGCGGCCAAGGGCACAAAAGTAGCGAAACCGCCAGAGGCCGGCGAGCCGCGCGAAGGCAGCAAGACGGCGCTGGTGGTCGCGATGTTGCAGCGAAAGAACGGCGCGAGCCTCGTCGAGATCATGGAGAAAATGGGTTGGCAGCGGTATACGGTACGGGGCTTCATGGCCGGCGCGATGAAGAAAGCTGGCTACGCCGTCGAGTCCTTCAAGCCGGAAGGCGGGGAGCGTACATATCGTGTGAACTCTATTCCCCAAACCGGCAGAAATTGCGTCAGTACTACGAAACTGCCGTACTTCTTTCCCAAGCCATAGATGCAAGACTCAATCCTGGTAAGACCATGGCGGTTGTGACAACCGGTAAGACCGCTTGATCGTGGGCCAGATTGTTTCAATCCCGGCGCCCATGGTATCTCGGGCTGATCCAGATACACCGCCGTCCACAGCGCCTGGCCCACGGGAGCACCTTCTTCCGGAAGATTCGGATGAGCGCCGTGTTCGAGCAGCAACTTCACCATTTCGAAATCTCTCCGGCGCGATGCCGCCGTGATCGGTCGCCACCATTGCGTATCGGTGTGATTCGCCTGACTCCCATCGCGCTGGAGGGCAGCCCGCACGGATTCCGTGTCTCCGAACTCCGCCGCCAGATAGATCGTGTACTCGGCCCCGCGATTCAATAAGAGCCGCGCCGCGTCGAGCGCCTGCTCCCGCGGCTTCCTGCCCCGATGCAGCGCGCAGTGCACCGGCCGAAACCCATCGGCCCGCGCCGCGTCCACCGCTGCGCCCGCGGTGATCAATCCTTCCATCATCTCCAGATCGCCGATCTCCGCCCCACAACCTCGGCAATTTTGTCGGTTCCGGCGGCTGTGGCAGCAGCCCGCCGCAGATCGTCGACAAGACGGATCTGAAAGGCACTTACGATATCGAATATTACCTTCCGCGAGCAGACGGAAGTGTGGACTTCGCCAAAGGGATCGAAGACGCCATCGAGGAGCAACTCGGGTTGAAGCTCACGCAGGCCAGGTTCCCATGCAGGTTATCCTGCTCGATGAGGCCAACCGCAAGCCTACCGACAATCCGCCGGGCATCTCCAAGATCTTCCCGCCTGAAGTTTGCCCGAAGGGAACTCGGGCGCGGCGGGAGGCGAGCCTGGAGGTGGCCACGCCCGGTAGCCGTCCCCTGACGGACTGTCTCGCGGGAAGCCGCCGGGTTCATCGGCACCACCTGATCGGTCACCAGGAAACCGAAAAGCAGCCAAACCGTGGCAGAGACGCTGCAGCCAGGTGCTTCAGTGGCGATTCGCCCGGCAGCATGGGGGTGAATGCGAACCTCGTGTGATCGTGGTCTGAGAATTAATTAGCTCACGATTCGTATACATTTTGACAACAGACTCTTTTACGTTATTGACTCTCGGTGCTCGGGGTGATACTATCACTCCGAAACCTGAGGGAGGAGACACCAATGCGACGCAACATTTTGAAGTCCGCAGCAATTTTGGGCTTAGCAATTCCTTTAGGCGTAGTTGGGAATAATGCGCTCTTATCACCGACTGTCGCAACCGCATGTTGGAGATGTACAGGCCCGGCGAACTCGCATGGTACCGGCAGTCGATCAGTTTGTGGTCCAGTATTCCTTGGGGTGTATTCCTGTCAATCTGGTGTTGCACACACAAGAAATGGCAACCATCCCTACTGTATTACAGGCGGAACTGGCAGGAGTTGTTTAACCTTTTACTAAGAGGGAATGTTGCTTGTGCCGGCGATGCGCACCGCGCTACCGCATCACATCTTTGAGCTTAGCCCTGCTAAGCGTCTGTGGACTTGCATGCAAGTCTAGTAGTCCTTTGAGGACAGATGAGTATTCTCCATACTTACTCTGGAGCAAGGCGATGTCGAAATGTCTTCCCCGATATCCCGTCGAGGCATTGGCGTCGGGACAGCAAGGCTTGGCTGTAATCGATCTCTACCTAGAACCTGACGGGCACGCCAGGAGCCTCTCGATATTGCAGGCTCCCAGTGAAAGTATCCGTCGCGAGGCCAAAAGGTGTGTATCTCAGTTTAGGGCTGCCACTTATGGCACTAAACACAGCCTCAGGCATAGCAAACTCTACTTCTATTTCGTTCTTGGTCAACACGGCGGTGATGTCTTCGTATTAAATGACCTTGCCCAATGGAGCCGGCTCGCTGACATTCGAAGAAGCGTTGGCTCGGCCTGGATGAGGTGAAGTGATGATCAGATCACTCGCTCGCGATTTCTCTTCGGTAATTATCGTAGCATGCTTTCTCGCAATAGTACTTCATTTCGCAAATACCCATAGGACCAGCAATAAGGTATTGGTTGTTGGCGATCACGTCCCTCCGGAATTAGATATGGCCTCAGCCCGAGGGCTAGCGATCATTATTTCAGAAAACTCTAGTTACTCTCGCGCCAGCGTTGAGTTTCACGAACGAGTGATTGGGGTCGCCCACGATATAGGACTTCCGATAACTATCGCCGTTGACCGAGTCGGGTCGAGCTCAAATGCACTTAAGGCCATCTTGGGCAGTGCTGATAGGCTAATTAGACTTCGGCTGGATTCGCTCAGGATCGCCGGAACGCCGACAATTTTACTCATTGATAGTCACGAAGTCGTTGCACGATGGACCGGATTGTTAAACGCAAGCCAAGAGATTGGCATGTTAGGAAGACTAAATGGCTTGTATCATACTTTGTCACAGCTATCCTTAAACGACAGCAATAAGGTTGAGCACCTTGCGAGGTTCCCCCCCAGTAAACAAGACGAAGCATTAGCCGGAGCGTTTATTTTGGATGTCCGTACAAGGGAAGATTATAACACTCGACCGCACCTAAACGGTGCCATTAACATTCCCCGTGACGAAGTCCCGATACGGACCCCGGTTGATCTTCCTTTAGCGGATGACAATCCGCGAATAGTGATTGACTGTTCTACTATGAACGAAGTGTCATGCAGGCTGCTGTCGCTGGGCCTGTCGTATTCTGGTTTCAAGAATGTCTGGATTTATGACCTTGACGCGCAGGGGATGACATGTCGAAATACGCCCGTCTTGCGGTAGGATTGTTGCGCGTTATGCGCTCACGCGACGCGTTGCGTACTGCCACAGTTGTGGGCATTCTGATGCTCGCATTGTTTAGGTGGTTCCAAGTACAAGATCGGTCGACCCCACCTCGCGCCACGGGTATTCAAGCGGGCGACCAACTCGTCAACATTCGCCGACTCGGAATTTCCGGTTCCCAGACGGCGTTGTTGCTGATTACCGCTAGTACATGTCACTTCTGCCAGCAAAGTATGCCTTTCTACCAGGCTCTAGTTCCTGTCGCCAAGCGGGCGGGCGTCCGTCTGGTCGGCGCAGCTGAGGAGGCGCCGAGTACCAATGCAGATCTGTTTTCAGCGCATGGGATTGCTCTCGATGCAATCATTCGAAGCGATGAAGTTGGTATTCTTGGCGCCCCTACTCCGACTTTGGTACTCGTCGGCGGTGATGGTGTTGTTCAGAAGACATGGGTTGGCAGCCTTCTGCCGCAGATGCAACGCGACGTCCTACAATCTCTTCGATGAGATTATTCACTTAGAGGAGTCGATAAATATTGTGCAACATCCAGAAGTTAAAATATTTGTGTGAGAGTACAACGATGGTAGACTCCTATGTTCGATAGCCCTATGCAACCATGCGAACGCTGATCTTGCTTTTCATCTTGCTGAGCGGGTTGGTTTGGGAGCAATCAACCCCGGCTTTCGAAGTCGTTTCCATTAAGTTGGCTAAGTCTGAGGCATCCGCGACTGGGAATTTCGGCTGTACGGGGGGGCCTCATAGTTCCGATCCCGGAAGGATCACATGTAACAGTACTCCGATCGGCGCGCTGATCGCAATGGCGTACGGGATCGCGGGAAATCGCCTGGCAGGCCTGAAGCCACCGTATCCACGATTCGACATCATAGCCAAGGTTCCAGATGGAGCAACTTGGGATGACGTCTATGAGATGTGGCGGAACGTTTTGATGGACCGTTTCAAGCTGCAGGTGCACCGCGAGAAGAGACGAATGCCCATCTATTTGATGGTTGTGGCTAAAGGTGGTGTGAAAGTAAAGCATGCTCGGGATGAAGCGAACACCGACGACAGCTCCGCTTTGGTGCCACAACTTGCGCGCTTAGATCGCGATGGATTCCCCATAGCGCCAAGCGGATCAAGTGTGACCTCCTTCAGAAAGAATACAGCCTATTTCTCTGCATCTAAAATCACAATGGAACAGTTTGCTTCGGACATGGAGTCTAGACTTTCGATTCAACAGGGTCTTAATATGCCAGTTATCGACGGTACCAATCTCAACGGCAAATATGACTTTCGACTAATGTGGGAAGTACGCCGTGATAGTCCAGATACCGAATTTGCAATGTTTAGTGCGCTGGAAGATCAACTTGGGCTCAAATTATCTCGCACCGATAGCCAAGTTGAAATATTAGTCGTCGATCACGTCGATAAGCTTCCATCCGAGAACTGACGCGTAGAGCACCCTTTTTAGTTATGCAAGCGACGTCATGGTTGAGTTCCGGTTCGGACGAGGGGATTCAGTGGTGTGAGGATAGAGCCTTGCGGGGAGACTGCTTTGCTGCAGAGCAGCTAGGCGAGAGGCTTATAGATAGTGTGGCCAGTGCTGCTGCAGTGGAGTCGGGCATCGCATTATTGCGGCGTGCGGCGCTATCGGGGAGTCCCTATGCCATGTATTCTCTCGGGCTAAGGATTCTAGATAGGGAGCTGCCTATTGATGACAGCAGGGACGGCCTCCGATTGCTGGAGCAATCGTGTGAATTAGGGTTTACACCTGCGATGGTCGAGGTCGGATTTCGCCAAATTCACGGTATTACCGTGCCTCGTGATGTTCCTAAGGGCGGACAGTGGATTCGTGAATCTGCAGAACGAAGTGATCCAATTGGATTAATTTATCTTTCGGTAATTCTTGATCGCGGAGAGCTAATCATGGCTGCTACCGAAGATCGTAGACGATGGCGATCACGCGCGGGCCTCAATGACGAGATTGGCTTGCGAGTTCAGGGCTGTTATCTATACAGCGAATCACTTTCCGCTCCCACTATGCCGGTTCGTAGGCAGCGCTTAACAGTCGCTAAGTCTCTCCTTTTGGAGAGTGCGCAGCGAGGCGACTTGGTGGGTCTTGCATATCTCGCTTACTTGTCTCGCCAGATTGGGGACAGGGACAACATGAGGATCCACGATCTGCTCAAAGTGGCAGCCACCAGTGGTGTACCACTGATTATTGTTAATCGTGCCGTTGCCCTCGCAACTGGGTGCGCGTGTGCTCAGAATTGGGATGAGGCGGACAGACTATTTGCCCTGCTCCCCAGCACGCTCGGTATTGCCGAGTGGTGGTCGGCAGCGGCTCTAGACGGCGATCCTGAAGGTGATTTAGTGCTAGCGTGGCTCTGCAGGCACGGTTTTGCAGCCGACCCCGACCGCAAGTCCTTCGCGGAGCGAATTCAACGAGTGGAGGGGCACTTCGGTCCATTACCGGCTTGGCTTAAAGGGGAATGAGACAGTTCGATTATGACACCACCAGGGCACAAATACTTTGAGCTATTGGGTCGCACCGTAACTTCGATTTGGGAGAGTGAAAAGGCAGGTCCGGATTCCTTTAGCGACATTGCTGCCAGGGCTCTTAACAGTCTTCCTCCACATCCTTCGCTGTCGTTCGGAGATACTGTGATATTAGCGGCGTTCGCCGGGGCTTCGCCGGATACCGACTCGCCGGATACCGACTCACTCTCTACGGTAGTGTTCAGGCATGAAGAGTTTGAAATCGCGCTGCGATTTAGTAATTCGGGCTCACCAAGGATCGAGGACGGCTCATTTGTAGGTGCGGTTCACGTCCTTGAGGGTGCTTGCCTACATATCGAATGGGACTTCTCGATCTCAGCCGCTGTCTATGAGGGCGTGGAGACCGGCAGGCTGCGACCTCTGCTCTCGGAGATTTTGTATGCAGGTCAAACACGGCCGGTACAGCGTGACTCGATTTGCTCCTATTATTATTTTACGCGGCCTAGCGTTTCGGTCGTCATCCGACTGACTTATATGCCTCTGAGCAGTGGACGCATCCATTTTCCTCCTGGCGTCCGCTGTTCGGTGATACAGGATCAGGGCGTAAAGCTGCACGAGCGGTTATCCCTCATGCTTGTCCGTGCAGGGCGACATTCGGAAGCTATGGAATTGATAGCACATGTTTTGGAAGAGTCTAATTGTATCTCTGCAATCGCTTGTCTGCTTAATGCATCGCTAGTCATTACTGATTTTCGAGCTCAACACAGGCTCATTTCAATAGTCGGTCGTCGGTTTCCGCCCTTAGCCGAGTTACTTGGCGCCGCGGTACTAGTGTAGTGCGTCAAGCAGAATGCCGATTATCCAAGGCCTTCGGGCGCGTTTCACTTTTTCCAAAATGTCTGTGGCTGTGGCAGTCCAGATGAAGGGCTTGGGTGCCCGGTTGTGATGATCGATGTACTCCCCGATAG
>DATAUY010000012.1:0-15790 GCA_036268025.1 Candidatus Sulfotelmatobacter sp.
GATCTGGGCCGAAGTTTTCGCCTGCACTTTGGCGAGATTCTGCGCCTGCGTCGAGTCCGGCGAAGCGTTGCTTGCAGATGCTTTTTGCTGGGCTGCAATTAGCGTGCTCTCTGCCTTTGCGAATTGAAATGCCAGCCGGACAGCCTGTGCTCCCAGCGTTCTCGTGTTGTCTTCGTAGATCGCATCGCTCGGAAGTCCGACGGACCGGAGCCCCGTTGTAGAGTGGCGATACAAGCTGATGACCTGGTTCAGATGATGCAAGGCAGCATTGCTGTCGAGTTGTAACGGGGGCAAGGAATTCGAAGCCGGCGAACTGTTCTGAGACTCTCCGTTATTGGGAACCTGTTTCGGGTTCTGTCCAGTCGCCAGCAATCCAGCCAGTAGAAGCCCCACGGCGAGCCTGGGGCGGAGATATCGTTTCGCCAGATTCATCGTGGTCACTTTTATTTGACGCAGAATTTCGGACTCAAGGCGGCTACTTTTTTTGAAATCCTGCACCGATGGGGACTTGCTTCAGAAGGTTGTGGGAGAGCTTAATTTTTGGCGAAGAGTAACTCTGATACAGCTCGATGCCCCTGATCAATCGCACAATCGGTATAAGCCGATGCGCCGGCATCGGAGTTTGCGATTGCGATCTGCCCGAAGCGCTTGCGGCCCAGGGTCCACGGCTGTTCACCTTCGGGCCAATCAGGATCCGAAAGTGAATCGTACGTATAGGCGTAACCGTGCGCCCAGCGGTTCACGGTAATTGCTTCTATGTCTCGTGCCGGATCGAATCCTCCTGCGGCGAGCATGCGCGCCAGTTGGTCGCGAATGTTCCTCTCGAATGTCTCAAATGGAGTTTGCATCAGTTCGTAACGTCCGGCTCGATACTGGTCACGCTGCGAAAGACCCGGTTGGCAGGGAGTCCGCAGCATGAACAGAACCATCGGCTCGTCAGGATGGCTGGGAAATTTGTATCCGCCCATGCTCACTGGAAAATCGAGCGCGACGTAATTGTGATACGACGCGGGCGCCATGATCTGGCGAACCCCGAGCTTCTGAAACGACGTCCAGTTGCGGATGGCGACATGCGTATACACCAACGGCGCTTTCACCAGATACGACAAAGACTCTTTTTGCTTTTCTGAAAGTTCGGGACAGATGTACGGAATCATCATGTTGTAGCAGGCAAGCACGCACGACTTGGCCTGCACCTTCTTCAGCTTGCCTCCTCGCATGTAGGCGATCTGCACTTCGCGAGCCGAAGCCGAGCCCGTATGTTGCACGCGGACAACCGTGCTATTCAGCCGAATTCGCACCGGCGACCCCGTCTGATCGAGCTGCGCATAGTTGGCTCGGGCGAGAACCACATCATCCATGTTCGATCCCGGCAGTGAATCAGTAACCAACTGGCGGACCAGCATCCGCGCAATCGATGCGTTGCCGTCGGGGAAATGAAAGATATAAGGCTCGGCCTTTTCTTCGGCGCCGAGGTCCATTCCCTGGAATCCCGGATACATGAGATCGCCGTAATCATCTCCAGCCTCGTAGCAGTCGAGCGCCGCGACGGCCTCAATTCCGACGCACCATAGGTCATGCGTGAATGATTGGAAAAAAGGAAGAACATCAGTGCTCAGTTTGGCGATCTTCGTCAGAAAATCGGCGTAGCTGGTTTTCGCCAGCTTCGCGCGCTTCTGCTCGCGCGTCATCCCCGCGAGGTAGTCGACGTTTTCTGTGTAGACCTTCGCGATGTCACGCCGCGCTGTTTCCGAGAGCGGTGTCTTCGCCAGAAATTCTGGCCAGGGCAGCCTTCCCATACCGGCCACAAGCCTGTCCTCACCGAAAGTTTCCCGATTGAAGAAGACTCCAGTTCCCAGCTTGAGCGAGCTGTAAAGGTTCCGATCGTAGGCTTTGTAGAACCGTTGCGTTTCGATGCCGAGTTCCTGCAACAGGCCTTTGGAAACATTGCTGTAGCGTGCCGGGTTTTCAATCGACTGCGTGCCTCCGTTACTCAGCAAGATCCGGTTGCCGGCTTTGAACTCGTTGCGCTTCGCATGGCCGCCGAAGTCGTCGTGGTTGTCGAGAATGAGGATTCGCGCCTTATTCCCGGCCGCCTTGCGGTAGAAGTAAGCAGCGGCAAGCCCGCTGATGCCGCCGCCCACCACAACCAGATCGTAAATCTCGCCGGTTTTTTCAGGAGCGCCCATGCTTCCGAAAGACTCGCCATCGCGCAGCTTGTGCGCGTAGGTATAAGTGCCTTCGTGGTTGCCCCGCATTCCGGTCAGCGCTGGCGGATAGTAGCCCGCCGTCTTTTCCGGGGCAAATTCGTCGCCTGCGAAGCCCTCAAGCCAGCCGGACGAGGCGACCACTCCCGCGCCGAGGGCCACGCCATTCAGGAAGTCGCGCCGCGTGATGGGGCACTGCATACCCAACTGCCGATCTTCTTTCTTGCGAGTCATTTTTCTCCGAATAGGCGAAACCTGGCTGGCTGGTCTACACGTCCGGCACAATCAGCCTGATCGCTCTAGAATAGCCGTGCTGAGGACGCCTAATACAAAAGGCTAAGCTTACTCCTCTGCAACTCGGAGAATCCGAATTGCACTCGTCGCGCATTGTTGTCGTTGGCAGCTACGCCACCGGGCTGACCATGAAAACTCCGCGGATTCCCGGCGTGGGCGAGACTTTGTTGGGGTCTGGCTACCGTATTGATTTCGGAGGCAAAGGTTCCAATCAAGCCGTAGCGTGCGCGAGGCTGGGCGCCCACGTCAGCTTCATCGCGAAAATAGGAAAAGACAATTTCGGGGATATGGCGCTGGGACTGTATCGCGAAGAGGGCGTTGATGCGGCGCATGTGCAGCAATCGGAGGCAGCTCCAACTGGCGTTGGATTCATTGTCGTCGAGGCGGGCAGCGGGCAGAATTGTATCGTGCTCGATCCTGGTGCAAATGAATTGCTGACTGCTGCGGACGTCGCAAAGTCTGCCTCGGTATTGAAGTCTGCCTCGGTGTTGCTGACCCAGTTGGAAATTCCCGCCGACACCGCCGCCAGTGCCCTGGAGCACGGCAGGAACGCAGGGGCGATCACAATTTTGAATCCGGCGCCGGTGCGGCCTCTGGCAGCCTCTATTCTGAAGCTGGTCGATGTGTTAACGCCGAATGAGAAAGAAGCGAGAGTTCTGGCTGGACGCGAAGCCCACGCAGACGTGCAGCCGGAGGTAGTCGCTCAGGATCTGCTTCGACTCGGAGTGAAACAAATCGTCATGACGCTCGGAGAAAAGGGAGCGCTGATCTTCAGTTCTTCGGCATGTAGGCATGTTCCGGCGATCCAGGTACAAGCGACAGACACCACTGGCGCAGGCGACGCATTTAACGCGGGCCTTGCGGTCGCCTTGGCCCATGGAGGTAACATCGAACAGGCAGTCGAATTCGCTACCGTGGCAGGAGCAATGGCGGTGACGAGAGAAGGAGTCATTCCAGCATTGCCACGTCGCGCTGAGGTTCAGGAGTTCTGCAAAGCCCGAGGGATTGCAGCGCCGAAATGGCTGTGCGCATAGCAAATTAGGCCAGGCAAAAAAACATGAGTTCAACCGAAACTCAGGCAAATCGTAAGCCGGATCAGAGCGAAGGCTCCCAACTTGCCAGCCGCATCCAGCACACGCTCATCTCCAATGTTCTGACGGAATCTCTCTGGGAGTCGCACATCGCCGACTGCCTGAAATATGGTTTCCACGCCGCCATGATCCCTCCCGCCTGGGTGAAGAGAACCGCTGAACGGCTGCGCGGAACGGGAGTCCGCACGGCATCGTTCATCGACTTCCCCTATGGGGCGATGACCAGCGCGGGCAAAGCCGATGAAGCGAAACATCTGGTCGACGCTGGCGTGGAAGAGATCGACCTCATGCCCAACGTCGGATTTCTTCTTTCGGGAATGGAAGATGAATATGCCGACGAGATTCATCGTGTCGTAAAGGCTGCCGATAAGGTCCTTATCAAGATCATGCTCGAACTTCCTCTGTTGAATGCGGAGCAGCGCGAGCGCGCAGTCAAACTCAGCATTGAAGCCGGTGTCGCCTATCTGAAAAATGCCAGTGGGGGTGCGGTCGGCATAGCTACCCCCGAGGACATGAGCTTTCTGCGGAGGTTGGCGCCGCCGCACATTCGCGTGAAAGCATCTGGAGGAATCAAGACGGCGCAGCAGGTGCGCGACCTTCTCGCCGCCGGAGCCGATCTGGTCGGAACCAGTTCTGGAGTCCGCATCATGCAGGAATTGCAAAACCAGGAATCACAAAGCCAGGAACCACAAAACGTCCGTCCCGACTTGTCTCCGCCCGACGGATACTAATATCCGCGACAAAGGCATACGCAGAGAAGAAACACGCGGACAGCCAGAGCAAGAAATACTGAGCAACGAATCCTGAGGAGCAAGTAAAGAATTAAGAGAATCAGAGAGTTAAAGAATTACGACTAGCGAAATCGATAGCCGGGCTTCAGTCCACAGCGAAACACTCGCGTGCGGTCCGGGTTCTCGCTGGCCGTGCAGTTGGCCCAGCTTAAGAGCAGTGCGGGCCCGAGGGGAAAAAACACGCGCTGCTGGTCCACATCGGCTTCAATGGTGACGCCCTCAACCGCGGCCGGTAGGGTGAAGCTCAACTCTCTTCCGAAAATTACCGGGAAGAACTCGTGTGCAACCTCTGTCGGCATGGAGTGAAGCACTTCGGCCTCTATGAGAAACGTCGCCGTATCAGACCAGTTGCGCGCCGAAACTGCAAGAATCTGTCCGCCCCTTGACGCGCGTTGCGATTCGATCTTGGTGAACGGGCAAGGCCCAGCAATGCACGACACGCGCGGCTCGCGAAATTGGTTCCCATTTCCTGCATCGAGCGTGGTCGATCCGATCACAGCCTTCCATCGGCCATCGGGTGAGCACGGATTCTGGTTCCTGCACGCTACGTTTCCCTTATTCTCAATCTGGAAGGTCTTTACCTCGCTGCCGATGTTCGCATCGATGGTCGTTTTCACTGTATACCGTATAGTTACGTTTCCGATTACCACTGGAGGCCGGCCGTCATTCAAAGCAGGTATGGTCACCGGATCGAGGTGAACGATGTACAGTTTGTTGCCAATGAACTCATTCAGCTCAAGATCGCGGTAATCGGCATGCTTGAATTGCAGGGTGATCGGCGTACCGCGGCGAGTGCCTTCCTTCAGCGGAATCAGGAACAGTCCGGAGGGATCGGATTTCACCGAGACGACCTGAGTGCGGTCCGAAGCCGTGACTTCGACACCCGCAATCGGACGCTCTTTGTGCGCGTCCGTATCGTCTACCATGATTGCGCCCTGCAGCACGATGAACCTCTGGCTGCGCCAGCGCAGATAGGCCAAGCCGCCCACGATCGCAGCGACTAGCACGAGCCCCGCAAAGCCCCATCCGATTTTTTGCGTGAGCGTCACGAGTTCAGACCGATCAAGGAGACATCACAATACTAATTTAAGTGCGGCTTTTCGAGCAGTGAACGGCAACGAACTTCCAATTAGCGGCTGTTCGAGCAGATTCATGGTTACGGCCGAGGAAGCAAGGCATCCGCTCAATCATCGGCCTCCTGTTTTCTGTTGCCATATTGCACCGACAGTTTGTTTAGAATTACACCGGATGGCAGAACGTTCCCCCAATCAATGGTCCCGCCGTAAGTGGATGCAGCAATTCGTGGGCGCGGGCCTGAGCTTGCCGTTCATGCCAGCTTTGTTCTCCTCGGCTCTGCTCGCTCAAGCCAGCCAGCGGCCCCCCGCGACGCAAGATCTTCCCGCTGGACAATACGTTCTCTCGCCGGACGACGATCAGTTCCTTCTCGCGGTGGAAACTGCCAGTTTCCAATTTTTTTGGGAGCAGCAGAACCCGAAGACCGGCATGGTTGAAGATCGGTGCGATCTTCGCGGAGGGACTCCGGGAATCGTTGCCAGCATCGCGGCTACCGGCTTCGGACTGACCGCCCTTTGCATCGGCGAAAAGTGCGGCTTCATCACCCGCACTGCGGCTTTGGAGCGAGTTTTCGTGGCGCTGAACTTTCTTTGGAAGAAGCTTCCTCAGCACCGTGGGTTCTTCTATCACTGGGCCAACATCAACACCGGCGAACGCGTATGGGAATCGGAAATCTCGTCGGTGGACACTGCCATTTTGCTCTGTGGTGTCCTGACCTGCCGCGAATACTTCAAACATGCTGCGGTCACGCAACTCGCGAACCTGATCTTCGAGCGCGTCGAGTGGACGTGGCTTTCCGAGGACACATCTCTGCTCTCTCACGGCTGGACGCCCGAGATCGGCTTCCTTCCATCGCGTTGGGACTACTACAGCGAACTCATGATGATGTATCTGCTCGGCATGGGCTCGAGCTCGCACCCGCTCAAGGCCGACGCCTGGGATGCATGGAAGCGCCTGCCCTTCGAATATGACGGTTTGCGCTACATCGGTTCCTTTGCTCCCTTGTTCGTGCACCAGTACTCGCAGGCCTGGTTCGATTTCCGCGGCAAGAAAGATAAGTACGCCGATTACTTCCAGAACTCCGTGATTGCCACCGAGGTCCACCGCCGCTTCTGCCTCGAACTGGGCAAGCAGTTTCCCGACTACACCGACGACCTGTGGGGAATTACGGCGTCCGACTCCGAACACGGATACATCGTCTGGGGAGGGCCCCCTGTGGTCGGCCCGATTGACGGCACGATCACTCCCAGCGCAACCGGAGGTTCTTTACCGTTTCTGCCGCAGAAGACGTTGCGGGTTTTGAAAAACATCCGCGACCACTATCCCAATGCGTGGAGCAAGTACGGCTTCGTGAACGCCTTCAATCCGCTCAGGAACTGGTACGACCACGACGTGATCGCGATTGATACGGGCATCACTATGGTCATGGCCGAAAACCTCCGCACCGGCTTGATCTGGGACACGTTCATGAGAACCCCAGAGGCCAGGAAGGGGATGCAGCAGGCGGGCTTCGTTAAGTATTAAGTGTAAGGGCGAACGCAGCTTGCCCTGGCGGAGTCGAAGGGGCCGCGCCGCGAGCGAAGCGAGCGGGCAGCAGCGTCAAGCTGGCGAGGCTCCAAGCCTTACCGCTCTTCGCCCGGCTAGACGAGCAAATTCGGCACAGATCTACCCTGAAATTTCTTGCACACCCAACTTTAAGTCTCGCTTTTTCATCCAAGAACGGCATTTCAAGAAATGGATTTCCAGTGTATATTCGGGTAACTCCTATCGCCGGAGCTGGGCGGCGACGTGTCCCCTCGGAGGAACCCTCGGTACACCGAAAAACCTTGAAATCAAAGGCTTTAACCGATGTCTGATCGGCGAACCTTTTTGAGCAGTTGGGGCGAACGGCTCACCGCGCTACGCAACGTCCCGCCCGTGCTGAAGATCGTCTGGCAATCGGGGCGTGGCGTCGTGTTGTTCGGCATTCTCGCGCGCGTGGTGGCCGCGGGGCAGCCGCTCGCCCTCACCTACGTCGCCAAGCTGATCATCGATATTGTCGCGACCTCAATCAGAACCCACACCGTCCCAACCCGACTGTGGTGGCTGGTTGGCGTCGAGTTCAGCCTTGCAGTCGCTGGCAGCCTCATCACCCGGATGATCGACTACGCCGACGCGCTCCTGGCCAACAAATACACCAGGCACGTCAGCATTCAGGTCATGAAGCATGCTTCAGAGCTCGATCTGATTGCCTACGAAGATCCGGTCTTCTACGACCGCTTGGAACGCGCGCGCGTGCAGGCCACCGACCGCCTGGTGATGATTCAATCCATCGGACGCCTGGAACTCCAGGTAATCACCGCAATCGCCTATTCGGCCGCGGTGATGTTCTATTCGCCGTGGCTGATGTTGCTGCTGGTGGCGGCGGTTCTTCCGGCATTTCTTGGCGAAACCCACTTCGCGTTTCTCGGCTACGCCAAGAATTTCCGCCAGACGCCAATCCGGCGACAACTCGATTACCTCCGCCAAGCCGGTGCGACCAAAGAAGCCGCCAAAGAACTCAAGCTGTTTAGCCTGGCGAAGTTCTTTACCGATCGCTTTGCCAAACTTTCGGACATCATCTACGAACAGGATGTACAACTCGCCCGCAAGCGTCTGGGCATCGGCTCGGTTCTGTCGTTCATCAGTACCGGGGGGTACTACGGCGCGTATGTGTATGTGATCTGGCGGACCGTCACCCGCGGACTGTCAATCGGCACGTTCTATTTCCTGACCACCGCCATCATGCAGGCCAGCAGCAATATCCAGCAGGTCTTTTCGACTTTGTCGGGAATCGCCGATCAAGCGCTTTTCCTGACCGACCTGCTGGCGTTTTTCCAGATGCAGCCGACGATCAAATCGAAGCCGAATGCATTGCCGGCTCCGCGGCCCATCCGGCGCGGCTTCGAATTCCGCAATGTCTCCTTTCAATATCCCGGCAATGACCGCCGCGTGATCGATCACCTGAACTTCCATCTGCATCCGGCAGAGCGCGTTGCCCTGATCGGCGAAAACGGCCAGGGCAAGACAACCATCGTCAAACTGATCACGCGACTCTACGATCCGACGGAAGGCGAGATTCTGCTCGACGGCATCGACCTGCGTGAATACGACCTCGAAGATCTTTACCGCGAAATCGGCGTTATCTTTCAGGACTTCATGCGTTACGAGATGACGGCTCGCGAAAACATCGCGGTCGGGAAGATCGACGAAATGGAAGATATTGAACTGCTCCGGGGCGCGGCAGAGAAAAGCCTTGCCAATGGAGTGATCGCGCGGCTTCCGGGAAAGTACGATCAGATGCTCGGCCGCCGCTTCGACGGCGGCGTCGACCTTTCCGGCGGCGAATGGCAAAAACTCGCTCTGGCGCGCGCCTATCTTCGCAATTCGCAGTTATTGATTCTCGACGAGCCTACCGCCGCGCTCGATGCGCGCAGCGAGTTTGAAGTCTTTCAACGGTTTGCCGAACTGACTACAGGAAAGATGGCATTGTTTATTTCGCATCGCTTCTCTACCGTGCGCATGGCGGACCGCATTCTGGTTCTGGAAAATGGACGCATCGCAGAAGAAGGGAAGCACGACGAATTGACGCACCTCGGCGGGCGCTATGCCGAGATGTTCGAACTACAGGCCGCAAGCTATCGTTAACGGGGACCCATTCATGCCGCTGAACATTCAATCCGAGACGGTCATCACGGCGACAACCGAGACCGCAGTCACGGGTGACGACAAAACCGAACTACAGACGCTGCACGCTACCGCAGAACGCCTCGCTATGACGCTGCCGTGGCTGCCGCGCGTGCCTTCCTCCGATGTGTTCGCCAAGCGCGCCCGGCAGGTGAGGAACGCGATTTTCCCGATTCTTGCCGCGGTGGACAAGTCCTTTACAGAAGCGCCAATGAGCGACGACGCTCGCTGGCTCCGAGACAATTCGTCCCTGATCTATTCGGAACTGGCCTCCGCCAGCGGAGATGCCAAGCTTCTACGCAAGCTCCCGCACGTTCGCACGGCCAATGCTGAGGTCATGCCGCGCGTCGTCGGCTTCGCCAACGCATATTTCGAGGAAACGTCCTATCGCTTCGAAGAACAAAGTTTCGTGTCGTTTACGCGCGGATTTCAGAAGGCCTCGCCGCTGGAGTTCCGTGAGTTCACCGTTCTTAACGCGGCGCTCAAGTTGGTGCTGCTCGAAGAAATCGCCCGCCGCGGCCGCAAAGCCCTCGACCAAATCAAAGATCAGACCAAAGACGGCGCCCAAGGCGAGTCGCAGGAAGTCGGCGTCTGCGTGCAGAGCCTGCGCGAAGTCAGCCAGACAACCTGGATCGAATTCCTCGAGCCGTTGATTCTCTTCGACCATATCCTTCGCCAGGACCCGGCCGGCGCTTACGCGAACATGGAGCCGGAAAGCCGCATTCTGTACCGCAAGAAAGTGGGGGCGTTGGCGAGCCGCTCCGATTTCACAGAGATCGATGTTGCCAACGAGGCGATCAGCCTCGCCAGGCAGGCGCAGTCACGCATCTATCCCGATCCGCGCATCGCGCTGCGTGAATCGCACGTCGGCCACTATCTGGTCGGCGACGGCCGCGATCTTCTGGCGCAACGTATCGGCTGGCGCCCGAACACGCTTCAGCGCCTGCGCTTTTGGATGTGGCAGCATCCCGATGAATTTTTCCTGCCCGGAATCGCGATCCTTACTCTTCTCATCGTCACCGGCCTGCTGCTGTACACAACCTCGCGAGACAGTTCGCTCGAACTGATCCTGATGTCGATGCTGCTGTTCCTGCTGCCCACGTCGCAGTGCGCGATTCAGATCATCGATAACATCATCACCGAAATTTTGCCTGCGGAAATCATTCCCAAGCTCGACTTCTCGAAGGGACTTCCTGCGGATTGCCTGACGCTGGTCGCGGTCCCAACGCTGCTGCTGAACGAGAAGCAGGTCCACACGCTGGTCGAGGACCTCGAAGTCCGCTTCCTGGGAAATCATGATGCCAACATTCATTTCGCATTGTTGTCGGACCTGGCCGACTCTGATCATCGCGCCAGCGAAGACAATCCGCTGATTGAGCTTTGTTCTTCCCTCATCCGCGAACTGAATCAGAAGTATGCGGACCGTAAGAAAGGCTCGTTCTTCCTGCTCCATCGCCATCGCATCTACAATCCGCGCGAAAAGGGCTGGATGGGCTGGGAGCGCAAGCGCGGCAAACTGCTCGATTTGAACAAATTTCTGCGCGGCGAGTACGACAGCTTTCCTATTAAGGTCGGCGACATCTCGATCCTGTCGAAAGTCCGCTTCGTGATCACTCTCGACTCCGACACGGAGCTCCCGCGCGGCGCGGCCCACCGCATGGTGGGAGCGTTGGCCCATCCGCTGAACCAGGCAATCATTGATCGCGAAAAAAATATCGTGGTCGCCGGGTACGGCATTCTTCAGCCGCGGGTCGGCGTCAGCGTCTTGAGCACGGTCCGCTCCCATCTCGCCGCAATCTATGCGGGACAGACTGGCCTCGACATCTACACGCGCGCCGTCTCTGACGCCTACCAGGATCTCTATGGTGAAGGCAGCTTTACCGGCAAGGGAATTTACGAAGTCGATACGATTCACGCTGTTCTCGACCAGCGTTTCCCGCGCAATGCCCTGCTTAGCCACGATCTGATCGAGGGCGCGTATGCACGGGCGGGCCTCGCCAGCGATATTGAAGTCATCGAGGACTATCCCTCGCACTACAGCGCCTACAACCGCCGCAAGCACCGCTGGCTGCGCGGTGATTGGCAGATTGCGGGATGGCTGCAAGCGACGGTGCCGGACGAATCCGGCCGCCGTGTGCCGAATCCGATCTCGCTCATCTCGCGTTGGAAGATTCTCGATAATCTGCGCCGCAGCCTTGTCGAGCCCGCAACCTTCCTGCTTCTCATCTTTGGATGGCTCGCACCCGGAGTCCGTCCTCTGCGCTGGACCGCAGCTTCGATCTTCCTCCTCTTCCTCCCGGCGTGCTTTGCGCTCGTCTTTAGCATCGTCAAGGCAATCGTTGAAGACAAGCACTCGCAGGTTCGCGACGCGTTCCAGACCTTCTTCTCGACGGTGGTCACCACAACGCTGACGCTGATCTTCCTCGTGCACCAGACGCTGCTCTCGCTCGACGCCGTCGTACGTGCAATCGTACGAGCGACATTTACGCGCGAACGAATGCTCGAGTGGGAAACAGCAGCCGAAGCCGAACTCACCACACGCACGACACCCGCGGATCGCTATCTGAATTGGGTTCCCGTCTTGTCCGTCGCCCTCGGCGCGCTGATCT
The DNA here is from genome assembly GCA_036268025.1 of Candidatus Sulfotelmatobacter sp. GTDB lineage: Bacteria > Acidobacteriota > Terriglobia > Terriglobales > Acidobacteriaceae > Sulfotelmatobacter. Next base: position 11,772 of record DATAUY010000012.1, read on the forward strand.
TGTGGGCGCAGCCGCACTCATTTCTGGTTGCGCTGCCCATTCTCGTCGCCTGGGCTTCGAGCAAGCTTGTCTCCACCTGGTTGAACCGCCCGGCTGGCGTGCCGCGAAAGGAAGTGCCGCGCAAGGATGCCGTGTTCGTCCGCCGCTCCGCTCTCTATACCTGGCGCTACTTCGCGGAGTTCTGCACCGAAGAGCATCACTGGTTGATTCCCGACAACGTTCAGGAAGAGCCTGCCGCCGTCGCCGCCCGTGTATCGCCGACCAATCTCGGCCTGCTGTTGAACTCGCAGCAAGTCGCCTGTGAGCTGGGATATCTCACGCTGCCTGAGCTTTCCCTACAGACGCTGCGCACCCTGGCTACGCTCGCGCAGATTCCCAAGCATCGCGGACATATCTACAATTGGTACGACACGCGCACGCTCCAGCCGCTGACGCCGCGTTTCATTTCATCTGTCGACAACGGCAATCTCCTGGCCTCGCTTTGGACCCTGCAGCAAGGCCTGCTGGCCCGCATCAAGCTGCCGCTCTTGCAATCGAGTCTCGCCGAAGGCCTGCTCGATCATCTCCGCGCGTTGTGCGAGCTGAAAGTGGTCTCGCGCAAACAACTCGAGCAATTCGAAAAGGGGCTGCGCTCAGAGGACTGGTTCGCAACCATCCTCGCGATGAACGAGACGCAAATTGGCGAAGGATCCACATCCGAGAGTCATCGCGCTGAAATCGACTGGTTCACCGCGCAGACCAGCCTTCGCCTGCAAAGCATCATCGAGATGGTGAAGTCCTACGCGCCGTGGGAGCTTCCTGAATTCAACGGGGTTCGCAAGGATGCCACCCTTAGCCCCGATTTCGATGAGCGTCCCTCGCTGCGGCAATTGCCGCTGTTCATCGACGATCTGCATGTGCGCCTCGAACGTGCCATTCCTTCGATTGCACGCGCCGACCGCGCGCCCTACGAGAATCTTGTGGCCCTGCTGCCGCAAGCTCGCGCCAACGCAGCCAAGCTGATCGATTTGGTGCGCAACACGGCGGCCGAAGCCGGAAAACTCGGCGACGCCATGGACTTCAGCTTCCTGATCAATCCGCGCCGTAAGCTGATGTCGGTCGGTTTCAATGTCGAAACGCAGAAGCTCGAGCCCGCCTGCTACGACCTGCTTGCGACTGAGTCGCGCACCGCGGTCTTCGCCGCCGTCGCCAAAGAAGACGTTCCGCAGGAGTCCTGGTTCCGCATGGGGCGTGCCCACACGCTGGCCAACGGCAATCCCGTATTACGCTCGTGGACCGGCACGATGTTCGAATACCTCATGCCGATGCTTTGGATGCGTTCCTATGCCAACACCCTGCTGGACCGTAGCCGCATCGCGGTCGTCGCTTACCAGCAGACGTATGCCAAGCGCCGCGGCGTGCCCTGGGGCATCTCCGAGTCCGCGTACTACAAAATGGACGAGGCAGGAAACTATCAATACCGCGCATTCGGCATCCCGCACCTCGCGCTGATGAAGGAAGAGATGAACGCGCTCGTTATCTCGCCCTACTCCACCTTTCTCGCGCTGACGGTCGACCAGGAGCAGTCGTTGCGTAATCTTCGCCGGCTCGATCGCCTGGGCGCTTTCTCCTCGCACGGATTCTACGAATCGGTGGACTACACCAACCGCCGCTCGGGAGGAAATATCGTTCGCTGCTGGATGGCGCATCACCAGGGCATGAGCATGCTGTCAATCGCCAACTTCCTCTGCGACAACGTCGTGCAAAAGTGGTTTCACAGCAACCGCCGTGTCCAGGCAACAGAACTTCTGCTCCACGAAAAACCGGTCTCGCACGTAACACGGAGTAATGTGCCCCGGCTTAAAGCCGCGTAGGCTCATCGTTGTTCCTTTGCGGGCCACCGCTATTTCATGCGCCGAGAAAGGTTCGTATCGGGGCACGGCTTTAGCCGTGCGTGCCGTACCGATCGAAAAGCAGAACCGCCTTCAGGCGATGTCAGCAACGGCGCCCTGAAGGCGCATCCGGGGCTCGCGTTCTTGCGACGCCTAAAGGCGTCGCCGTCCTTCCAGATTCCCGCATTTGTTCCTTCCAAAAGGTATACTCTGCATCGCGCCTGCGAACCGGCGTCCGTCTGTTTTCTAGATCAAAAGATCACTCCAGGAGATCCGTAAATGCAAAACCGCATCACCGGCACCACCATGCCCGTGCTCGAGTTCATTCTCGATCCAAACGAATCCGTTATCTCCGAAGCCGGAGAACTTTCCTGGATGGGCAGTTCGATCCAGATGACCACGCACACGCAATTCGCCGGTGGCGGAGGCATTTTTGGCATGCTGAAGCGCGTGGCCGGAGGCGGGTCTCTCTTTATGACGGAATACCGCGCCGTGGGCGCGGCCGGAGAAGTTGCGTTCGCAACGAAGCTTCCCGGCCATATCGTTCCGGTCGAAGTTTCCGCGGGCCACGAATACATGATCCACCGGCATGGCTTTCTGTGCGCCACGCCGCAGATTCAGATCAGTGTTGCCTTCCAGCAATCGCTGGGCGCGGGAATGTTCGGCGGCGATGGATTCCTGCTGCAAAAACTCACCGGACAGGGCATCGCCTGGCTCGAACTCTCGGGAGAACTCGTCGTGCGTGATCTTCAACCGGGAGAAACGCTGCGCGTGCATCCCGGACACGTCGGCGCATTTCAGTCCAATGTTTCGTTCCAGATCACAACCGTGCCGGGCATCAAGAACATGTTCTTCGGCGGAGATGGAATCTTCCTCGCCGCGCTCACCGGTCCAGGACGGATCTGGCTGCAAACCTTGCCGATCGCAAAGCTCGCGCACGCAGTCGAAAAATACCTCCCGCGCGAATCGTCCAAGCAGGCAGTCGAAGGCGGCGTAGTTGGCGGAATCGTGGGTTCGATTCTCGACAACATGAAGTAAGGCAGCGGTTGGACACCGCCGCCTTGTCGACGGAAGCAGGCGGCCGCACTTCAAACGGAATCAGTAAGTATTATCGCGATATTTCAACAGCGCGAGCATGTTGGCAGCATGGTGCAAGTCTCCCGCTTCCGACGCTACTATGCTGCGCTCAGCTTCTGGTAGAGCCACATCGCCACGAGCACGAACAGAAATATCCCAGACCCGGCGCTAAACACGCGCATTGGGATCGTAAGGCGGTTGACTTTGGCCAACAGCTCCGTCTGCTCATTGTGCATGTGCGAACTCGCGTCATCCAGAAACAATTGGTCATCCCTGCGCATCGTGAGTGTGCTCTTGTAGATCAGGAGGACGATCAGAGCGAGTGCGAAAACTCCGAAGATTACCGACACGACAGTCAGCGTCATGAACCACCTCAGTCCGGCGTAGCCACCATCGGCTTCGCATTTCGTTGACGATATCGGCAAGTGTTACTTTGGCCGATTTGGTCTTATGTTTTTCTCTTAGCCATCCACTCGTGATTTCAGAAACCCAGGGCGTTGAAGGGTGTTGAGCGGTTTGGATCAGTAGGACTTCTGTCAGTGTCAGAATGATGTTTTCAACAGCCAGGCATATTCGTACCCTCCCGTTCAGGCACGCACTTGAACTGACTCCAACTCCGGGGTGCACCGGGAGTTTTGCAGGGATTTGACCGCATCTTCAGCCGTGAACTTTCCCATTACCAGTGCCAGCTTACGGTTGGTCGTCGTTTGGATCGGCGTCGGATCAATCCGCTGCACATATCCGGGGGCGCGATTACCGGCTCGGTTCAGTTTCACAATAAATTTGATGCTTTTCATAATTTATGTCCTTGGCGGAGATGTGAACAATCGGCGTTTCATTTCTTCGAAATCACTTGCACTACCGCTATCAGGGGCTTGCCACATTCCAGGCAACTTGCCTTCAATCTAGATGTGATCAATCCGCAAGACGGGCACATCCTTTGCGATCCGTACCCCGCGACCTGTGGTCTTACCCGGCGCATCCTTTGGAGCAGCAGGATCGTAAACAACACAATAAACAGACCGAAGGAAATACTGGTTGCATTCACAAAAGCGACCATTCTGGGCGAGT
>DATAUY010000013.1:0-3897 GCA_036268025.1 Candidatus Sulfotelmatobacter sp.
ATATTTCCGTGGCGCTCTTCCGGTTTACGCGGTGTTTTTGGTGCTCGATCGGATCTATCAGTACATCCGGTTCGGTTCGTGGACAAATACGTACGTTGCCGTTTTCGCGCGAGAACAGCGGCAGATGGATCCGACCCTACCCGCAAATTTTCCATTCAACCGCGGTTGGTTCGAGGGCGGGTTGCATTCCGGTATTCTCGGGCCATTTTTCATGCCGGAGAAGACGATCTTTTTGTTTGACCCGCTGTTCGTGTTGATGCTGCTGCTCACGATTCTCTTGTGGAAACACCTTCCATCGGCTGTACGTGCTTTTCTTTTGGCCACCTTCCTCATGCTCGCGGCGTACATCGTCTTTTACGCGCGCTATAACTGGTGGGCGGGCGACTTTGCCTGGGGCGATCGCTATATCTCAAGCGCAGTGGAACTCATCACACTGCCGGCGATCGCGCTGCTGCTCCGCTATCGCAAAGGCCTGGGGAAGGTGATCTGGTCATTGGGGCTGGCGATCACGGCGCTGGGTTTTGTCATCCAGTGCGCATCCCTGGCATTCTGGGTTCCGCTGGAGATTTACCAGATGGAAACCTTCGGGCACCCCACCTGGGTTGTGTTCCTGCGCTTTAAGAACATCGTAGCCTTCGCGCTTCACAAACGGGCTGCCTGGGGACTGAATACGCCGTCCATGTTTCAAGATTCCTGGGATGCGACGCACATCACAACCTGGAATTTTCTGCCCTCACTGCTGCGCCACGTGGGCGTCGCGCCTTCGTGGGCTGTGCATGTGCTTGATGCGGTATGGATCGCGGTGGGGCTTGCGCTCATTCTGTCGGCCGGGCGGTTGGCCTATATTCTTATCCGGCGGCGGCCGCTCACTGAGGCAGCGAAAGCCTGAGTGCGCCGACTCCGCCGGCCGCATATCTGGCCCTGCCGCGGGCCACATCAAAGCGCAAGCCGTGATGTTCGCCCCAGCGCGGAGTTCTTAGTTGCGCGCCTGCCTCGAAGAGGAATAAAACTGCGGGGGCTGTAACCTCATCCGTCCAATCGACTCTTACGGGATGCCAGGCATTGCGGTCTCGCTAGAGATGGTTGTGCCGGACTTTTTCTGACTGGATTGCCAAAAGACTTGCAATCCGCAGATGCGGTAGACAACGTACTCCGGATGGTCTCAGATCGTTTTCACAGAGGCGGTATCCGCCGAGCAATCGCGAAGAGCAGCTTGTCTTGACAGAAAAGCTGTGTCCGGTTTGGTTCAGTGGCTGCACTTTTGCGAAAACGATCTAACCCCGCAGGTTCGAACAATCTGCGGAATTTCAACAAGGAAGGTTCTTTGCGATGAACTCCAGTGTTAAGACTCTGATTCTGACTGCGGCCGTGACCGGTCTCTTCGGTGGCACATCCGCTCGCCTCAATGCTCAGCCCGTTACCCAGCCGAACGGACCGGCCAGCGTGAGCGCAAGCTCGAACGTGGGCACCGCCGTGCACCTGAAGAGCAACTACCAGGACACCAGCAAGCACTCCTGCAAGGGCAAGAACGACTGTAAGGGCCAGGGCGGATGCAAATCGAGCGACAATGGCTGCAAAGCCAAGAACAGCTGCAAGGGCAAAGGCGGCTGCGCAACTGACGGCTCCAAGATGCCGAAGTAGTTACTACCAACTGCGCGAGGGTCGCCTGATGGAAAGTGGCTCTCGCGCAAACTTCTCCTTTCACGCCGTGACTGCAAGTACGACCTGCTGACCAGGATTTGGAATGCCTGCCAATCGTTTCAATGGATTTACGGATTACGGTGTCGGGATTGGACTGCGAATCCCGCACTACCAGCACATCTTCGAAAAGAAGCCGGTCGTCGACTGGTTCGAGATCATCTCCGAGAACTACATGGTGGATGGCGGTCGTCCGCTGCAGGTTTTGGATCAGATTCTGGATCGATATCGCGTAGTCCAGCATGGTGTTTCGATGTACTTTGGCTCGGCGCAGCCGCTGAGCCGCGAGCATTTGAAGCGGCTGAAGACGCTGGTACGCCGGACCAACACGCCGTGGCTCTCCGACCACCTCTGCTGGGGAAGCGTGGATGGCCGCTACACGCACGACCTGCTGCCGATCCCGTACACATGGGAGGCGGTGAAGGTGACGGCGAAGCGCATTCGCCAGGTGCAGGACTATCTCGAAGTCCCCATCGTGGTAGAAAACGTGAGCAGCTACGCCGAGTATCACGAAAGCGAGATGACGGAGTGGGAGTTTCTGAACGAAGTAGTGGAAGCGGCGGACTGCGGCATTCTGCTGGATGTGAACAACATCTACGTCTCGTCGCAAAACCATGATTTCGATCCGCTGGTCTACGTGAACAGTGTTCCAAGCTGGCGCGTGGCGCAGATTCACATCGCGGGGCACTCGAAATACCGCAAATACATTTTGGACACGCACGATCACCCGGTGATCGATCCGGTGTGGACGCTCTATGCGCGTGCGATCGAGCGCTGCGGTCCGACCGCGACCCTGCTGGAGTGGGACGACAACATTCCCAGCTTTGAAGAAGTGCATGCAGAAGCACTGAAGGCCAATCGCTATCTGCAACGGGCAGAGACGCCAGATCTCTCGATGGCTGTCCAGACGGAAGAAGCGCGGCTGCTGGAGTCTGCGCGATGACTCTGCTGGAACTGCAACGCAGGATGGCCGAGGCAGTGATGCTGCCCCTGACGCGCGACGAGAACATGCAGCGGAAGACGCGCGATGGCCGCTCGATGAAGTCGGAAGCCGCGGCTTTCATCAAACCGAACAGCCGGCTGACGTCGTTTGAGCGATTGGAGATTTACAACCGTCAGTACTGGTTCCGTATTCTTTCCGCGTTCGCAGAGGATTTCCCGGGACTGGCAGCGGTCATCGGTCGGGCGGCCTTTGACAACCTTACCCACGCATATCTCGCTGAGTGTCCGTCGCAGTCCTTCACCTTGCGCAACCTTGGATCACAGCTTGAGAACTGGCTGCAAAGGCATCCCGAATACACAGGAAGAAAACTTGCTTTGGCTCTCGATGTCGTGCGGCTCGAATGGGCCTACATTGAAGCTTTTGACAATGCGGAGGAGCGCGCGCTTACGCTTGCCGACATGGGTCAGCTTGATGGCGAATCGCAGCTTTCGCTGCAGCCGCACTTACGCCTTCTGCATCTGGCCCATGCGGTGGATGATTTTGTCATCGAGGTCCATAGGCAACAGGGATCGCAGGGCGTGGCCAGCAATGCGGTGACAGGGGCGAAGCACTCCCGGACTCGCCGTTTGCCACTCTCTCTCAAGAGCGGGGAGATTTTTCTGTGCGTGCACCGATTTGAAAATGCTGTCTATTACAAACGGCTGGAGCGCGAGGAATATCAACTGCTGCTTGCTTTGAGCGGAGGCAGCACACTGGGGGAAGCGCTTGATTGTGCGTTTGTGTCGTCCAGGCTACCCGAAGCAGAGCGCCCCCAGCGTGTGCAGGCGTGGTTTGCGAACTGGGCGGAGCTGGGTTGGTTTTGCCGTCACAAGCCGGCTGCCGCAAGGCGCACCGCCAGAAAACGCGTGAACTGATGACGGAAGCCGAACATTCGAATCGCATAGTTGCGCTCTATGTGCAGTTCCGCCGCGCCGCCTCCTCATTGCAATCGCCGTTTCTCCTACTGGTACGGCTGTATTGGGGCTGGCAGTTTGCGCAGGCAGGCTGGGGGCGGTTGCATCATCTTCCGCAGGCAACACAGTTCTTCGCGAGTCTCCACATTCCGTTTCCCGGTCCGAACGTCGTATTCGTCTCAACTTTGGAGTTCATCGGTGGCATATTGCTCATCGTTGGGCTAGGATCTCGCGTCATTGGCCTGCTGCTGGCCTGCGACATGATCGTCGCCTATGTCACAGCAGCTCCGGAGGCGTTGCGCG
>DATAUY010000014.1:0-28312 GCA_036268025.1 Candidatus Sulfotelmatobacter sp.
CGCGTTTGTAGACGATGTCTACTGCGCCTTCGGGGCCCATTACGGCGATCTCGGCGGTGGGCCATGCATAGTTCACGTCGGTGCGGATGTGCTTGGAGGCCATCACGCAATAGGCTCCGCCGTAGGCTTTGCGGGTGATGATCGTCACCTTCGGCACCGTGGCTTCGGCGAAGGCGAAGAGCAACTTCGCTCCGTGCTTGATGATGCCGCCGTATTCCTGGGCGGTACCGGGGAGGAATCCGGGGACGTCTTCGAAGGTGACGAGCGGAATGTTGAAGCAGTCGCAGAAGCGGACAAAGCGCGCGGCTTTGACTGATGCGTTGATGTCGAGCGTGCCGGCGAGCATTGCCGGCTGGTTGGCGACGATGCCGACGGAGCGGCCGTCAAGGCGGGCGAATCCGACGACCATGTTTTTGGCGTAGTGCTCCTGGACTTCGAAAAAATATCCGTCGTCGACGACCCCGTGGATTACGTCTTTGATGTCGTAGGGCTGGTTCGATTGCTCGGGGACAATTTTGTCGAGGGCGGCGTCGGCGCGATCGGCCGGGTCGGTGCAAGACTTGCGGGGAGGCTCGTCCAGATTATTCGACGGGATGAAGCTCAGCAACTCGCGAACCATGGAAAGGCACTCGGCGTCGTCGTGCGCCAGAAAATGCGCGACTCCGGAGGTTTCGTTGTGGGTCATTGCTCCGCCGAGCTGTTCTTTCGTGACTTCCTCGTGCGTTACGGTCTTGATGACGTCGGGACCGGTGATGAACATGTATGACGTTTTGTCGACCATCATGACGAAGTCGGTGATCGCCGGAGAATAGACCGCGCCGCCCGCGCAAGGGCCCAGGATGGCGGAAATCTGCGGGACGACTCCGCTGTAAATAGTGTTGCGCAGAAAAATGTCCGCGTAGCCGGCGAGCGACATGACGCCTTCCTGAATGCGTGCGCCTCCGGAGTCGTTCAGGCCAATGAGCGGAGCGCCCATTTTGGCGGCGAGGTCCATGATCTTGACGATCTTGCCGGCGTTGGCTTCGGAGAGCGATCCGCCGAAGACGGTAAAGTCCTGCGCGAAGACGTAGACGAGGCGGCCTTCGATGCGTCCGTAGCCGGTGATGAAGCCGTCGCCGTAAATTTTCTGCTCGGACATGCCGAAGTCGTTGCAGCGGTGGGTGACGAACTTGTCGGTTTCTTCGAAGGTCCCGTCGTCGAGGAGGAACTCGATGCGCTCGCGGGCGGACATCTTGCCTTCTTTGTGCTGGCGCTCGCGGCGTTTCGCTCCGCCGCCGTCTTCGGCGAGTTGGTTTCGTTTCTTTAGTTCGGCGACTTTTTGTTCGAAATCCATGCGCGGAGATTATAGCGGGTAGTTCTGGCGATGGCAGTTTGGGCCTTTCCCGGAAGTCAACAGCTTTTCACCGCACAGGACGCGGAGGGCGCAGAGGAAGGAATAGATAGAGTTACACGAAGGACTTCCGCGGCTGAAGCTACGACAAAGGGCAAAGCATATATCGCGGTGCTGAAAGCGCTGCGCCACTTAAATCCCAATCCTGCGGTACACTGCCGACAATGTCTTCGCTCACCGATCAGTTGGGATTTAACTTTCGCGGGCCGGAGCGGCGCGTTTGGAAGGTACGCGACTTAGTTGCAGCCGTGCGCACGCACATTGAGCGGGAATATTCCGACGCTTGGGTGGAGGGCGAAATCTCGAATTTTCGCGCGCCGGAGTCCGGACATCTTTATTTCACGCTAAAAGACGGCAATGCGCAGATTAAAGTCGTGATGTTCCGGTCCTCGGCCCGCCTGCTACGCTTTCGTCCTGCTGACGGCCTGCAGGTTGTGGTGCGCGGGCGCGTCACGATCTATGAAGATCGCGGCGAGTTGCAGATTTCGGCGGAGTATCTGGAGCCCAAGGGCGCGGGTTCGCTGCAACTGGCCTTTGAACAACTGAAGACGAAGCTGGAAGCCGAAGGATTGTTCGCGCCGGAGCGAAAAAAGCCGATTCCATCGTTGCCCTCGCGCATCGGCATCGTGACTTCGGCGCAGGCGGCGGCGTTGCGCGACATTCTCAACATCATCGAGCGACGGCATCATTCGGTGAACGTGCTGATTTTTGCGGCGCAGGTGCAGGGAGATTCGGCTTCCCACGAAGTTTCGGCTGGAGTGCGCTATTTCAACCAGCAGAACAATGTGGATGTGATCATCATAGCCCGCGGCGGAGGATCGGCAGAGGACCTGGCGCCGTTCAACAACGAAGGGCTGGCGCGGGTAGTGGCGGCGTCGGAAATTCCGGTGATTTCGGCGGTTGGGCACGAAACCGATTTCACGATCGTGGATTTCGTTGCCGATCTGCGCGCGCCAACGCCTTCCGCGGCGGCGGAGTTGGTAATCCGTTCGCGGCAAGACATTGAGGAGCAGGCTGCCACCTTAAATGATCGCCTTGGCCGGGCGATGCGATATCGGTTGCTGATGGGTCGACAGGCGCTGACGGAGCTTGCGCAGCATGGAGCGTTCGCGCGCATGATGGAGGTCATCCGGCAGCGGCAGCAGAAGCTGGATGATCTGACCCATCGGTTGGAGCTGGCGGAGCGGCACCTTATGGTGCAGTTGCATCGGCGGTGGGAGGCGATTTCGGCGGTCATCCGACACTACGATGTCCGGCTTGTGTTGTCTGGCATGAGCAAAGAACTCGACGGCCATACTGCCGCCCTGGTGGCGGTGACACGCAATGTCTTGCTGCAACATCGGGTGCGGAGCGAACGTCTTCAGACAGCGCTGGAATCGCTTTCGCCGCTGGCGATTCTAGATCGGGGGTACGCGCTGGTTTTTGATGCGGAAGGCAACTTGCTGAAAGACTCCAACCGCGTCAAAGTGGGCGATGAGATCTCCGCCCGGCTGGCGCATGGACAAATTCAGGCGGCGGTGACGAAGAAAGAGTAGTCAAGGACGGGGACAGCAGGAACTCGCGGAGCTTCGCTCCGCCGGACAGCCGAGGGCGGCTGTCCCTACACGTTCCGCCCGCGCCATATTGGGCTGTGCACATTACAATGGAGTGCTCTAACCTTACATCTTCGAGGAGCTGACTCGACTGCCTCCGATCATCACATCCTGGACGCAAGGCGCATGGATCGCTCTTGACATCCTGCTGGTCGCCCTGCTGATTTACCAGGTGCTGGTCATGATCCGCGGCACGCGCGCGGTCGCGATGCTGGTGGGACTGCTCGTCGTCGCAACCATCTTTTACTTTGCCCGGGTCGGCGAACTTACCACGCTGAACTGGGTGGTCAGCAACGTTCTGCCGTATATGGTGTTCGCGCTGATCGTCGTATTTCAGTCGGAGATCCGGCACGTATTGGCCGATCTTGGACGCCGGTTGACGATCTTTGGCGGCTCTTCGGCTGAAGGAGATTCGTACGACGACATTGTTCTGGCGGCCGATCTGTTTTCCCAGCACCAGACGGGAGCGCTCATCGTGATCGAGCGCGAGATCGGCCTGCGCACGCACATTGAGAGCGGAGTTCCGCTGGATGCGCGGCTTTCGTACGATCTGCTGGCGACGATTTTTCGTCCGAGCGCTCCGCTGCATGATGGCGCGGTGATCGTACAAAAGGATCGCATTGCAGCGGCTGCGTGCTTTCTTCCGTTGTCGATGAACCCACTTCTGTCGACACAACTGGGAACGCGCCACCGCGCGGGGATCGGCATCACCGAGGAGACGGATGCGATCGCGGTGATCTGTTCAGAGGAGACGGGCGCAATCAGCTTCGCCGTAGGTGGAAGCATTGAACGCGATCTTTCCGTGGAGCAATTGCGCGATCGATTAGGGAGCGAGCTGCGCCGCCGCATCATTCCGGTTGCGCTGCCGACACCGATTGCACGAAGCATGGACGAGGAATCAGACGCAGCGCTCGATTCGCCGCTGGCAGAATCGGCCCAGCAGCAAAAGAGGCCCGATTCCAGCGCGAGCACGGAGTCGAACGCATGATCGGATTCGTCAAACGATATGTGTTTCACAACTTCGGGCTGAAGGTCATTTCCCTGATATTGGCGACGGGGCTGTGGTTCATCATTTCACGCGACGAGCAGCCGGCGGAAATCGCGTTGCGATCGCCGATCGTGTTTCAGCATGTTCCATCCAATCTTGAAATCAGCTCCGAGTCGGTTCCGGAGGCCCTGATCCGCGTGCGCGGCCCCGAACGCGTGATTCGAGGGCTGAAGGCGAACGAAATCCAGGCGGAAATTGATCTGGCGGGAAGCAAGCCGCAGGATAGAACATTTGATCTGACGGCGCAGCAAGTACGGCATCCACGGGAAGTGGCGGTGATGCAGATTGTTCCCAGCCAGGTGCGCCTGTCATTCGATACGCGCTTGACGAAAGAGGTTGAGGTGCATCCGCGAGTCACTGGTATTCCGAGCGATGAAGATTTTAAGGTGCAGGCCGAACCGGCGCGCATTACGATTGTCGGGCCACAGCGCCGAGTGGAAAAGATCGACGCGGCAACCACCGATCCGGTTGACGCCACAGGAACGCATGGCAGCGCGGTGTTTACGACAAGTGTCTCTGTGGCCGATCCGCTGGTGCAGGTAGAGCAACCAACTGCAATCCGGGTGACTGTATTCGTTCAGAAAGCAGCGGGTCAGGCTTCGCATTAGATCTCTTGAGTCGCCACGGGTTCGGTGGCTGAGGTCCTCAGATTCTATGGCCCACACGATCGCAGATCGAACATCAGGAAGACCCGCGGCAGAGTGGTGAAAACAACTGACGCCATTGCCCGAATGTTTATCGATTCCCCGGTTTTGCGCACGAGTGGAGCTCGTGCCCTTCCCACTTCTAACCTGTGAGCGCATGATTGCTTCCCTTCCTTATAATTGCTGATCTAATTTTCGAACATCTTATGAGTCAGGAACGCCAACTTTTCGGCACCGATGGCATCCGCGGGGTTGCGGGAGAATTCCCGCTCACCAAACAAAGCACCTATCTCATCGGGCGGGCGCTGGGGCACGACCTGATGCACGGCACGCCCAGGCCCCAGGCGATTGTTGGGCAGGACACGCGCCAATCGAGCGCATGGATCGCTGATCGAGTTTCCGAAGGCCTGGCCGCGGTTGGAGTGGATGTACACAGCGCGGGCGTGATTACAACTCCAGGTGTTGCCTATCTCGCGCGATCGCGAGGGATGGCGGCGGGAGTAGTAATTTCAGCGTCGCACAATCCGTGGATTGACAATGGAATCAAAGTCTTCTCCGGCGATGGGTTCAAGCTGACCGATGCGCGCGAACTGGCGATTGAGAAGGAAATCTTTGCTCAGATGCAGAATCCGGCTTCGGCTGACGACACCGCGCTGAAGATTCCGAGGCCGTCGCTGCCGGGCGAGGCCGAACTTCGTCATGCATACATTCAGGCGCTGGCGGCCAGCGTAACATCGGACCTGAGCAGGCTGCGGGTCTTGATTGATTGCGCCAACGGCGCGGCTACTGCGGAGGCGCCGGAATTGTTCCGCACCCTTGGAATTCAGGCGACCTTCATCTGCACTGCGCCGAACGGGAAAAATATCAACGATCATTGCGGGGCGCTGCATCCAGAGATATTGGGCAGGACAATGGCAGAGTCGTCCGGAAAATTCGACCTCGGGGTTACGTTCGACGGAGATGCAGACCGGGCGCTCTTCTGCGATGCCGGGGGGCGGGTAGTGAACGGGGACGGCGTGCTGCTGGCTACGGCGCGCGATCTTCATGTGCGTGGAAAACTGAAGGGCGACACGGTGGTCTCGACCACGATGTCAAATATGGGACTTGAGATCGCCCTGAAGAAGTCGGGCATTCGCATGCTGCGAGCCAATGTCGGCGACAAATATGTGCTCGAGGAGATGCTCAAGACGGGAGCAACGCTGGGAGGCGAGCAGTCCGGACACATTATTTTTCGCGACGGGGATTCGACCACTGGGGACGGGCTTCTTACGGCGTTGCGCCTGATGGACATCTTTGTCCGCGCGGGGAAGCCGCTGGCGGAGTTGGTCGGTGATCTGAAAGTACTTCCCCAAAAGATCCAGAATGTGCGCGTGCGCGAGAAGATTCCATTTGCGCAGGTGCCTGCGGTCAAGAGCGCGATTGAATCGGCGGAAAAGGAACTGTATGGCAAAGGGCGCGTCGTGGTCCGCTACTCCGGGACGGAGGCGCTTGCCCGGGTCATGGTTGAGGCCGAGTCGGAAGCCAAGATGGAAGCTTTGACGGCGGCGATTGCGGGAGAGATTCAGAGGGCGCTGGGTGTGTAGATCTCCTCACCTCAGAGGCCATCTTTCGAAAGAAAGCCTTTACCGCAGCGCGCGAAGCGCTGTCCACCCAAAATAGAGTTCTTCCGCGAACTATAAGTCCCGGCGTCTGCGCTGGTCCGTGTCGGCACTCGTGTCCTTCGCAAACGTATTATGACTCGCGGGTGACACGGATCCACTCTTCCATCTGATCCAAATATTCAGTCAAGGCACGGCGGCCGGTTGCGGTGAGCCGGTACACGGTGCGAGGCACGCGGCCTTCAAAGAACTTGTCGCAGGAGATGTATTGCGCCTCTTCCAGCTTGCGGGCGTGGACGCTCAGATTCCCGTCCGTGGTCTTGAGCACGCGCTTGAGGTCGTTGAAGCTGAGCGAGTCGTTGGTTGCAAGAGCGCTGACGATGCCGAGACGGATGCGCTCGTGAATCAGCCGGTCGAGTTCAGGAAGCTCGTGGGTCTGAGCTACAAGCTGCTCCTGGTCCTGGCCACGGGCAGCGTGGTAGGGCTGATGTTCCGCTTTTCCGTGCTTGCGATGCGACGCGAGAGGCTTAGCCACCATGCCTCCTGGCGATCAGAAATCCGAAGACGATGTGCAGACCGCCGAAGCCCGCGCCCAGAAACCAACTTCCCCAGCCCACGGGGCTGAGCACGGCGAGTCCCCCGAGCAGCATGAAGCATAGACCCATGACTGGAACGATGGGGACGGAGAAGGAGCCTCCGGTCATAATGCCCGCGCCATAGAGCAGGAGCCAAACCGCAGGGAGCGCTGCTACGAAGCCCGTGCGGAACAACAGGAATGTCAGGAATGCACCGGCCACCAGCGGAGGCGCGAGTCCAAACGCGACTTTGCGCGCAGGGCCTGAAAAAAGCGGCAGGCCGACGCGGTTTGCTTTCCAGGTGCAGGCGAGCAGTCCGATGGCGGCGCCGAGGAGCCCCTCGGCCAGCCAGATCCGCAGCCAGGCAAAAGGGGCAACCTGTCGCGCGGCGAGGGTTGCGGCGGCGATCGCAGTGAATCCGAGCAGGACCTGACCCCATCCGGAAACAGCAGTAAAAGCGGCAGAGCGCTCCATGGTGTCGCGGATGAAGCGGAGATCGTCGGCTACATTCGGGACGCTCCCCGCGGCCACGGGCTGGGAAGAACGTCGAAAGCGCCGGATCCGGTGTGAGTGGCGCTCGAACATGTAGGGATCATACGAAGTTTTCTTGGTTTCTGTCAAGTACTTTGCATTGCAAAGAGGCTGCCCGATTTCGCGGGATGTGAGATCTCGCATAATGCGAGTCCGATGAGTTCTACTTAATTCTTGTCCGCTGCATCGGTTAGGCCGGATGACGTAAGGTCCTTCACGGCGGCTTGCGCCGCCGTTCAGGATGACATTGTTAGTCAGGATGGCATCGTTGGGAGGACTATCTGGGAGCCAGGAGTCCGAAGACGCCTACTCCATTTGTGGTGCCGACATAGACTTTGCCGTTGGCGATCATGGGCGTGATGTACTTGTTGCCGTTGCCGAAATGATCGCGGCCGTTGGAGGCCTGATTGGAGTTGTAGATCTCGAGCAGACTCACCGCGTTATAGGCGTGGAGGACCGCCGGAGCGGTGTTCTCCGCGGCCCAGATGATCGCGTTCGCGGTTCCGTTGGCGGAAATGCTGGGCGTAGTTCCCGGATATGCAAAGGAGTTGGAGGATTTCGTGACGGCTGAAGTCAATAGCTTTGCATTCTTGAACTGGAAGCGCAGCAGCGGCGATCCAACCGGCCCGTAGTAAATGTTGGCCCCGAGAGCTGCGGGCATCGACCAGACGCCACCGGGAAGCACGCCGGCCAATTCCTGATAGATATTGTTGGCGGTGGAGCTGAACTTGCCCATGTTCGTACGGTCAACGACGTAGAGGTTCGAGTCTTTTCCGGCGCCGACAGCAAGGTTCCAGGTGTTGCCCGTGGAATCTTTCTGGCTGAGCAGCAGAGTTCCGCCTGAGCCGAGATCTACGTCGCCGGCATTTTCGGAGGATTCATTGTCCATCTCAAAATAATCGGCGACGGCCAGACCGCCGGCAGTCGTGAGATGCAGAAACGCATTGCCGTAATCGCCCTGATTTGGGAAGCCGGAGGAATTCAAAGTGGTATCGAACACCCCATTGGCATCGAGGGCAAAGATGTTACCGCTGGCGTCGGCGGCCATGCCTGCGCCTGCGCCCCAGAGTGCGCCCTCGTTGCCATTAGGCGTGACGTTCAGGATTGTGGTCTGCTTCAGCGTGTTCATGTTGTAACCCATGATCCATCCGGTATAGGGGCGGAAGTCGCAGTGCGATGCCCAGGCGAGATAGAGGGTACCGCCGATCGCGAGCAACCCGGCGCGCTCTTTGTACTGGGCGGGATCGAAGACGACGAAGCCTCCGGAGCTGTTGTCGCCCGTTCCGGCATATTGTCCGGCGATGTCCACCGGTCCACCTTTGAGTTCCGCCCCAGTCGTGGCGTCTAGCGCGTGCAGGCGCTGGTGATAGTTCTTTGAGCTGTCTTTCGACATGGCAACGACATAGATCATGGGATTGCCGGTCTTGGGGCGGAGGATGACCGGAGTCGAAGTGATGCCGATCTCGGGCGTGACCTGCGAACATCCGCGACTGTCGGAGGTGGTTTCCCCGGTTTTCAGGGTGGTGATCTGCCAGAGCTTGGCGCCGGTGTCGGCGTCGTAGGCGTAAACGCTGCCGTGCTCGCTGGCGACGATGAGGAGATTGTGGGTGACGCCACCGATCGAGACATTGGAGATATACAGCGGTTCGGCGTCTACCAGGCCGTCGGCAGCAACCGTAAAGAGTTTTCCGAAGGAAGCCGAGTTCACATTGGTGAGCGTGAGAGTGGTTTCTTTGTTGTCGAGGCCGTTGCGGGAATTGTTGTTGTGATAAGTGAGGACGTCCTGCGCGAGCAGGGCCGGCGAACACAACAGCACGATCAACAGGATGCTTGGTAGACTGCGGAAAGACGGGGAAACCACGGCGGATGAAATCATGGCCAAGCGGGGAACTTGCATTGAGACCTCCAAAGATGTGCGGAGGACGACGAGGCGCGAGCCGAACCAGAATACCCCGGCCGGAGTGAATTGCCAAGGTGGACGCGGGTTTTAGGCCGGGAGCCTTTCTCTAGAGCGTGTTTATGACTGATATCGGCAAATTGTTGATTGCGCTGGGTATTGTGCTGGTCGTGGTGGGCGTTGGGTTGACGCTGCTGGGCCGTACACATTTTCCGCTGGGGCGGCTACCCGGAGATATTCTGTATCGCGGAAAGAACACCACGTTTTATTTTCCGCTTGCGACCTCGTTGCTGATCAGTGTGGTTTTGTCGTTGTTGCTGTATGCGCTTGGAAAATGGAGACGCTAGTCTCTTTCGCTCCTTCGAGGCTCCTGCCAAGTTAAGGTCCGTAAGCGACGCCCTACGTCGTGGGCTGCATTCTTACGCTGCTTAGCGGCGGCACCGTCGCCCCTGCGTTAGTCAGGCTCGGGCGTATCCCTGGTTTGACTTCTTCACAAGCCAACCATTAGGCTCGTTCGCACGGTTGTTTCAGTTCTTTGCAATCTAATCGGAACGCGCATCTTTGCCGCTGGGCGAAGATAGGGAAGCGGGTGTAAATCCCGCGCTGCCGCGCAACTGTAAGCGAGGAAATTGTCCTCGGCCACTGGGGAAATCCTGGGAAGGCCGTGGGCTTTTATGGATGGTGACATCCTTACTCGCGAAGCCAGGAGACCGGCGCACTCCGTCTACCGAAACCTCTTTCGCGCAACAAGGAGGATGGAATGCGCATTTTCGCCGCTGCTTTTGCTCTTCTATTTTCGACCGCCGCTTTTGCCGGCGATCTCACGGTCAAGGTTGTCGATCAGCACTCGGCTGCGGTCCCGGGCGCACAGGTATCGCTGCTATCGGATACAAATCAGGCTCCGCTGAAGACAGCCACGACATCCGCCGAAGGTACGGTCACGTTCAGCGACGCACCTGGTTCGGGTTTTCAAATTCAGGTCCTCGCGCCGGGATTTGCGCCGGAAACTAGCGCTGGGTCCTCAGACAATAATGTAACGGTCGAGTTGCGTGTAGCGATGGCGACCGAAACGGTAGTGGTTACGGCGACGCGCACGCCAGTCTCCGCCGAAGAAACTGCTACCAGTATTTCTAGTCTCGAATACAGCGATATCGAAAGCATGCAACCGTCCGCGGCTGCGGACGCGTTACGGTTTCTGCCCGGGGCCGTGGTGAGTGATGCCGGGCAGCGCGGCGGATTGTCGTCGCTGTTCGTGCGCGGCGGGGATTCTGTCTACAACAAGGTGATCATTGACGGCGTCCCCGTGACCGAACCCGGCGGCACGATTGATTTCGGTACCATTCCTCTAGCCGAGGCGGGCCGGCTTGAATTCCTGCGCGGCGCCCAGAGCACACTCTACGGCACCGACGCGATGACGAGCGTCGTGCAAGTCTTTACGCGGACCGGAACTACGGAGACGCCTGAATTCCGATTCGGGGCCGATGGCGGAAATTTCAATACCGGGCATGGATTCGCCTCGCTTTCCGGAGCCCGGAGTATCTGGGACTACAACCTGTTTGCCGACCAGTTCAACAGTGAGGGACTGGGCATCAACAACGACTATTCGAATTCGCTTCAGGGCGCCAATGCCGGCGTCCGCTTGAACGATGCCACGCAGCTTCGCCTGCGGGTGCGGCATTCGAACAACCGTAGCGGGGTCCCGGGTGAGTGGAACTTCAATGGTGCGCCGCTGCTTGCTCCCGACATTGACGCGCATGCAAGGCAGAACAATCTACTGGCAAGCGCAGAGTTGAGCTTCGCCGCGTCCCCGCGCTGGAATCACCAGGTATCGGGGTTTGAGTACAACCACCGGACGCAGAATGAAGATACGATTCCGGACCGCGGATGCGACCCAGCGACATTTGATTTCACGGACTGCCCTTTCAACGATCTGGAGCATGTCAACCGCGCGGGGATCAACTATCAGGGCGATTTCACGCCGCGCGTGTGGGCGCAAACGACGTTCGGTTATCAGTTCGAAGACGAGAATGGCGACTTCAATTCGGCATTCCTGACTACGGATGATTTCGGCAATCCAATCACTGGCGTTTCGCTCACGCACGGGCTGCGTTTGAATCACGATCTGTTTGTGCAGCAGCGGATCACGCGGCGGAGATATTCCGTGGTCGGCGGCGTGCGCTTCGTTCACAATCCGAGTTTCGGGAATCGCGCCGTGCCGCGCGTAGCGGGAACTTTCCTGGTGCTGCGCGGCGGCGACTGGTTTTCGGGGACGCGGCTGCGCTTTTCGTATGCGGAGGGAATCAAAGAACCGACTTTTGAAGAGTCATTCGGAATTACGGGGACTTTTCCGACCAATCCGAATCCTGATTTGAAAGCAGAAGAGAACCATGCGTTCGAAGCTGGTTTTGAGCAGAGTCTTCTCAAAGGCCGATATTCATTTTCGGCTCTGTATTTCAACAACCAGTTCCACAATCAGATCGAGTTTGAATCGATCCCGCCGACGTTTGTTGGCGAGTATGTGAACGTCAACCGAAGCATGGCGCACGGAGCGGAAATAGAGTTGCGCGGGCAGGTCCGTAATCATCTGCAAATGGATGCGTCGTACGACTACACGTCTACGCAGATTCTGGAAGCGCCGCTGTGCACTCCGGCAAATTTCTGCGATCCGCTGCTGGCGGCGGGGTCTCCGTTGCTGCGGCGTCCGAAGCACGCGGCCACCGCACTGTTCTTGTATTCGCGGTCGCGGTGGGGAGCGAACCTGGGGGCGAGTTTTGTGGGAAGACGCCCGGATTCGGATTTTTTAGGGCTGAATATCGATCACGCGGCCGGATATGTGCGCGCGGACGTCGGCGGCTGGTATGCGGTGCATCCACGGGTGACCGTATATTTGAATATCGAGAATGCATTCGACCGGAGATATAACGAGGTGGTGGGGTATCCAGCGCTGCCGGTGAATTTCAGGGCGGGGTTGAGGTTCCGGATTGGCGGGGAGTGAGGCTCTGCGGGATCTTGTGGCGGGACGCAAGGTCTCCATTACTCTCGCTTCGGCCGGGGATGACAGGCTTTGCTCAAACCAAGAAACCCTTAAGCACAGAGGGCGCGGACAGCACCGAGGATCACTGAGGAATGCTGCCCCGCCGGCTGCATTGGTACCGCACACGGTCGTACGGTCCCTCGCGCCGGCCTTGCCGGCACTCAGGATGACATCACTTGAGGGGCAGGGCGGCGGTTTAGCTGTATTTTTGCGGGAGGTTGGGAAGCGGCATGGCGGCTGCGATTTTGGCGCCGAAATATTTTGTGCGGGCGAGGAGCAGCTTTTCGATCTCGACCTGCTTAAGGGGTTGCTGGCGTCCGAGCAGATGGGTGACGAGCGCGATCTGGGCGAAGTGCTCGACCGTTTCCATCTTCATGTAGGCGTGCTCGAGCGTGTCACCGTAGGTGACGACGCCATGGTTCGACATCAGGATGGCGTCGTAATTTGGGACGAAGGGCTCAAGCGTCTTGGCCAGTTCCGAAGTTCCGGGCGTGCCGTAGCGCGCGAGCGGAATGCAGCCCAGCCCCATCACTACTTCACAGACCAGCGGTTCAGTCAGGGGGACGCCGGCAGCAGCGAATCCCGTGGCAGTCGGCGGGTGCGCATGGACGATGGCTTCCACGTCCGGCCGCATGCGGTAGATCAGCAGGTGCATTCCGATCTCACTGGTAACATTGCGGTTACCGGCAATGCGTTGGCCCTCAGGGTCGACAATTACCATGTCGGACGGCCTCATCGCGCCCTTGCTAACACCGGTCGGCGTCACCAGAATTCGATTCCCCGTCAGGCGCACCGAGAGATTGCCGTCCATGGCGGCGACAAAGTTCCGCTCGTGGAGCATGCGCCCGTAACGGACGATTTCTTCCCTGTGTTTACGTTCGGTAGCCATGAATGCCCTTGAGGGGGAAAGGATTAAGCAGCCCGCAGCGCTTCCGCATACTACCAGCCTGAGAGTAGGGAGACAACGCAATTTTCGAGAAAAAATCGTTCTTGCCAGGTGGTTTCAAGTCCCTCGAGAGGGGCTTGAAATCCCTATAATCGGACAGCGTGCTGGTCTCCGATTTTCACTACGATCTGCCTCCGGAGTTGATCGCGCAGGCCCCCCTTGCGGAGCGCGCAGCCTCGCGCATGTTGCAGGTTTCCTCGGCATCCGGAGCGCTTCACGACCGCCAGTTTCGCGAATTTCCGGATCTCCTGAGGCCAGACGACCTGGTCGTCTTTAACAATACGCGGGTCTTCCCTGCGCGCCTGTATGGGCGGCGAGCGGGACTTAAAGCGCAGCCGGTGAGTTCACAAAACCCTGCGTCGCGGGATTTTCTTCACGGGCGAGTTGAAGTCCTGCTCACCCGGCAGTTGCGGCAGGAACCGAATGAATGGGAGTGTCTGGTGCGCCCAGGACGCAAGATCGGCGTAGGCGAAAGGTTGTTTTTCGGCGAAGACGAATTAAGCGCGGAGGTCATTGCACGCGGCGAGTTTGGGGAACGACATATCCGGTTTGCGCCGGTTAGCGATTTTTTTTCGGCGATCGAGAAGATTGGACATATTCCACTGCCGCCTTATATTGCGCGGGATGATTTGTCTGCCGACCGGGAGCGGTATCAGACGGTGTATGCCCAGGAGCGCGGCTCGGTGGCGGCCCCGACTGCCGGATTACACTTCACGCTTGAAATCCTTGCGCAAATGAGAGAGCGCGGGACCGAGACAGCAGAGGTCACTTTGCACGTCGGCTTAGGAACTTTTCAGCCAGTACGTTGCGAACGGGTGGAGGATAACCACCTGCATTCGGAGCAATATTCGATTTCTGCTGACACGGCGGCGAAGATTGAGAGCGCGCGCGGCAACGGGCGCCGGATTGTCGCGGTTGGGACGACTACCGTGCGAACACTGGAATATGCGGCACAACGAGCCGCAGGAAAAGTGGACGAGGGAGCGGGCGAGGCGAATCTGTTTATCTATCCCGGCTACAAATTTCAGGTCGTTCGGGCATTGTTGACGAATTTCCATTTGCCGGAGTCTACATTGCTGATGCTGGTGTGCGCACTGGGCGGAAAAGAAAATATTCTGCGCGCGTATCGATATGCGGTGGAGCAACGCTACCGCTTCTATTCGTATGGGGACTGCATGTTTGTGGAGTAGATGGGGTTTCGCGAACCGCATCGGCAGCGACAGCTGGGGGTACCTATCTCCGCTGCGAATTCGGCCACGTTCCGGAAGGTTTTGAATAGCTCTTTGGTTCTGGTCCTAAGGTTCTACAGGAGATTCCGTAGCGGACGTATCCGGACTTGGCTGTATGTCTACTGTTCTCTCCGGGTGCGAGACTGGCGTGTGGCTCGGGACCTAGAGGAACGGATTCAGCAACTTTGTTCACGGATCGTGGCAACTGATGATGACAGAGAGCTGAATCGTTTGTGCGTAGAGTTGCAGCAGGCCCTGAGTGAGCATATCCACGGCATACGTGAACAAGTCGCGGCGTATCGGGCCTCCTCACGCAAAAGCTCTCCCAAGAGAGGGGAGCCCAAGGGATGCTCGACGAAGAATCCAAAGGACGAGTGAGATCGATTTGCAACCAGATCGCAAGGGAAAAGAATCCCGAGCGGTTTTCCACATTGGTGCAAGAACTCAATCAAATCTTCGATTCGGCGGATCTAGACGGAACCGAAAAGCGCGATAGCGATAAAGTCTCGCGCACGGGTAAGTAATAGCCGCAAGTAAGAATCCGTGCAAATCCGTGGCGAAAAGGTTTCTATCGTCTTGCCGCGGCCGGCAAGATCTCTTCGACGTCGATGACGTCTGTGGGATACTTCCCCGTATAGCACGCCGAACAGTAAGAAATCTGCGCACCCTCTCCGCAGGCCCTTTTCAATCCTTCCAACGAAAGATAAGCCAGCGAGTCTGCGCCGATGTAATCGCGGATTTCTTCGACCGACTTGTTCGCCGCGATCAACTGCTTCTTCGACGGCGTATCCACGCCGTAATAGCAGGGCGAAATCGTCGGTGGGCACGACACCCGCATGTGTACTTCGGTTGCGCCCGCGTTTCGGATCATTCGCACGATCTTTCGGCTGGTCGTGCCGCGGACAATTGAATCGTCGATGAGCACCACGCGCTTGCCTTCGAGCAGCGATCGCACCGGATTCAGCTTCAGCTTGACGCCGAAGTCGCGCACGCTTTGGCTCGGCTCGATAAACGTACGCCCGACATAATGATTGCGGATCAGCGCAAAGCGGAACGGAATGCCGCTTTCCGCGGCGTACCCCACCGCCGCGGTCACGCCGGAATCCGGCACAGGGACAACCAGGTCCGCATCTACGCCTGCTTCGCGGGCGAGTTCTCTTCCCAATTCTTCGCGGCTCGTCTGCACCGAGCGGCCAAACACCAGGCTATCCGGACGCGAAAAATATACGTGCTCGAAAATGCAGCTCGACTGAGGAGCAGCTGTTGAATAAAACCGGGAACTCACGCCCTCCGGCCCTACGACAACCAGTTCTCCTGGCTTCACATCGCGCAGATACTCTGCGCCTATCAAGTCGAACGCGCACGTCTCGGAAGCAAACACGATTGTGTCCTGCTTGTGACCTTCGAGCGCCGGGATGCGTCCCATGGCCAGCGGCCGGAACCCGCGTGGATCGCGCGCCGCAAAGATGCGGTCGTTACTCATCATCACCAACGAAAACGCGCCTTCCACGAGCCGCAGCGCGTCGGCCATCGCCTCGGGCAAGGTGTGCTCCCTCGACAGCGCGATCAGATGAACGATGACCTCGGTGTCGCTGTTCGTCTGAAAAATCGATCCCTGGCTTTCGAGGCGGGACCGCAGGTGCACGGCATTGACCAGGTTGCCGTTATGCGCAACGGCAATTGCGCCTTTGTTCGACTGCACGAGAATCGGCTGGGCATTCAACAGCGCCGAATCTCCGGCGGTCGAGTAACGCGTGTGCCCGATGGCGATCGTTCCGCGCAGCTTGGCCAGAACGTCTTCCGTAAAGATGTCGGCGACCGAGCCCATCGCCTTGTGTGCCCGCGAAATCAGGCCATCGGACGTGACGACACCTGCCGACTCCTGCCCACGATGCTGTAAAGCATGCAGCCCGAGGTAGGCAAGCTTCTCCGCCTCCGGGTGCGCAAAGATCGCTACGACTCCGCACTCTTCACGAAATTTGTCAGCAATTGGCATTGAGCCTCTTAACCGCAACGACCCCGTTTGTCATCCTGAGCGAAGCGAAGGATCTATACATTTCCATTGCGCAACCAAACTACATGGATTCTTCGCTACGCTCAGAATGACAAGAAGCTTTCAGTCCGCAACCACAAGTTCCGCATCCGTCCGCAGCGCCAGCTCCAGTGCATCCTCATAAGCCGCGCTCAACTCCGAAACCGAACCCAAAATCATGCTGGCGCCATCCAGAGAAATCTCCAAACGCTCCGGAATCGTCTCGCCGATGACTTCCGCCGAAATCCCGTGGTTTGCCGCCAGTTGTTTGATTCGTTCGACTTGCGCCGGGTCGCAAGACACCAGAATTCGTCCGGCGTCCTCGCCGAACAGCACAAACTCCGCGAACAGCCCGCCTGAAGCCAACTCCACTCGGGCGCCAACTCCCAGCGGAAATGACTTTTCCGCCAGAGCGACCGCAATGCCACCATCCGAGCAGTCGTGCGCCGATTCCACCAGCCCCGCGAAAATCATCTCGACGAGAGCCTTCTGCAGAGCAGCTTCCTTTTCCAAATCAAGCTGCGGCGGGTATCCCCAGATCGTCTTCAGAATTTCTTTCGCGTACTCCGACGACCCGAACTCGCTCTCGGCATCGGTAATATCGCCTGCCTCGCCGGCACGCAATAGCACAATCGTGCGTCCGGGCCCGGCGAAATGCATCTTCGCCGCCTTATGCACATTTTCAAGAATGCCGACCACGCCCAGGACCGGTGTCGGATAAATACCTTCGCCGAGAGTCTCGTTGTAGAAGCTGACATTGCCCCCGGTGATCGGGATTTCCAGTTCCTCGCAGGCCTTCGTGATGCCATCAATTGCCTGCGAGAACTGCCACATGATGTGCGGCTTTTCGGGGTTGCCGAAGTTCAGGCAATTCGTCGCCGCAACTGGAGTTGCGCCCGAGCATGCCACCTTGCGCGCCGCCTCGGCGACGGCGTGCATCGCGCCCAGCTTCGGATCGAGATAACACCAGCGCCCGCTGCCGTCGAGCGCCATCGCCAGTCCGCGCTGCGAACCTTTGATACGGATCACCCCGGCATCGCCCGACCCCGGCGCTTCGACTGTATTGGTCTGCACCATGTGGTCATACTGCTGCCACACCCAGCGCTTGCCGCAGATATTTGGGCTGGCTAGAAGCTGCTTGAGCTGGGAAGTGAAATCGCCAGTCTGGCCAAGCTGAAGATGCTCCGGCATCTCTCGCGCCACCGCTGGCTCCCAGCGGGCCAACGGACGCTTGTACACCGGCGCCTCATCGGTCAGTGCTGCATTCGGAATTTCCGCCACAACCTTGCCATGTTCCAGCACACGGAGGATACTGCCCTTCGTGACCTGCCCGACTTCTACCGCGTCGAGGCCCCACTTTTCGAAAACGCGGAACACTTCCTGCTCGCGCCCTTTTTGCGCCACCAGCAGCATGCGCTCCTGCGACTCGCTGAGCATAATCTCGTACGGAGTCATGTTGGTCTCGCGCTGTGGCACCCGGTCGAGTTCAATCTCGATGCCAACGCCTCCGCGCGCGCCCATCTCACAGGTCGAACACGTAAGTCCGGCCGCACCCATATCCTGGATACCGACGATCGCGCCGGTCTGCATCGCTTCAAGGCAGGCTTCGAGCAGAAGCTTCTCCAGGAACGGATCGCCCACCTGCACATTCGGCCGCTTCGCCTCCGACGCCTCGCTGAACTCCTCGCTCGCCATGGTTGCGCCGTGAATGCCGTCTTTGCCGGTCTTTGCCCCGACGTAGATCACCGGATTGCCCACTCCCGCGGCCTTTGCGTAGAAGATTTCGTTCTTACGCACCAGCCCGAGCGCGAACGCATTTACCAGCGGGTTGCCCGAGTAGCACGGTTCGAACTTCGTCTCGCCGCCCAGGTTCGGCACACCGAAGCAATTGCCGTAGGATGCAACCCCGCTGACCACACCCTCCATGATGGAATGGTTCTTGTGCAGCTCTTTTGCGGAGACTTTGGCAGAAGCCGTGACTGACCCGAAGCGCAGCGAATCCATCACCGCCACCGGGCGCGCGCCCATTGTGAAAATGTCGCGCAGGATCCCTCCAACGCCGGTCGTCGCGCCCTGAAACGGCTCGATAAATGACGGATGGTTGTGTGATTCGATCTTGAATGCGCATGCCCACCCATCGCCGATGTCGATGATGCCCGCGTTCTCTCCGGGGCCCTGCACTACGAGTTTGCTGCGCGTGGGCAGACGCTTCAGATGCACGCGCGAAGATTTGTACGAGCAATGCTCGCTCCACATCACGCTGAAGATGCCGAGTTCGGTCAGCGTAGGCTCGCGCTCGCCCAGCAACTGCTTGATCTTTTCGTACTCTTCGGAAGTCAGCCCATGCTGCCGGAGAGTCTCCGGCGTAAACGCAGAAGTCAGGGAAGTAGCCATGGAAGGAGCTTCTATTGTCGCATTTCAGACCGCAATCGCGAAAGAGCCAGGCGTGGCGATTCGACTCATGTCAGCCGGGGCGAGCGACGATCCGTTACCCGGGCTCATTCGTAGCGGAGCGCTTCCACCGGGTCGAGCTTGGAGGCGCGCATAGCGGGAACCAGGCCGCTGAAGACGCCGACGATGAGCAGGACAGCGGTCGAGAGGATGACGGTCATCATCGAGATGCGGAGATGGATGTCTCCCTGGCCGGAGTCGTCTTCGAAGAGCGGCCCCATCATGGGCAGCGTTCCTACGCTCCACGCGATGATGTAGGACAAAACTACGCCGATCAACCCGCCGAGCATCATGATCAGCAGCGTTTCAGCTAAAAATTGCAACTTGATGTGGCGCTTGCGCGCTCCGAGAGCGCGGCGAAGTCCGATTTCGCGGATACGCTCGTCCACGGAGACCAGCATGATATTCATGACGCCGACGCCGCCGATCCCGAGTGTCAGGGTGCCGATGAAGGTCAGGAGGACTTGCAGGCCGATGGTGAGAGCGTCGATAACAGGGCGGAATTCGTCGCGGCCGAACATCTGGAAGGCCTTGGGATCGGTCGGGGAAAAATTCTGCCGAGTGGCGACGGCGGCGAGAACCTGCGCCATGGCTTTCTTTTCGAATTGTGGCGCGATCGGCTCGAAGAGCATGACGGCGGCGTAGCGCGTGTTCCAGAGATCGCCGGCGGTGGAATAGGGAATCCAGGAAGAGTCATCATCGCTGGAGAAATAGTTGCTCAGTTGAATCTTACGGGCCATGACGCCGATCACGGTGAAGCGCACGCCCTGCACCTGCACGGTCTCGCCGACGGCGGGGCGTCCACTGAAGAGTTGTTCTTTCAGCCGGCCGCCGAGGAAGATCACACGGCGACGTTCGATTTCGTCTTCGGCGTCGATCCAGCGGCCTTCAGAGGGGACTTCATTGCGCATCTCGCCGTATTCAGGGCAGACGCCGCGGACGGGAGCGGTTCCGACGAGCCGATCTCCGTAGGAGATGCCGGGGCGGCGGACGGTTTCGAGGCAGACATGCTTCACGAGCGGCGCTGTGGCCTTGACCATGTCGAGATCGGACTGCTCGAGGACGACTTTCTTGCCAGCCCGCTGTCCGCCGGGCTGTTCGCTGGTCTGCTGCGGCCAGCAGATGACTACGCTTTTGCCGAAGGCATCGAAGCCGTGGACCAGCACGCTGCGAAAGCTGTTGCCGTAAGCGATAAGCAGAGTGACCGTGGCAATTCCCCAGACGATGCCGAGCATCGTGAGAAAGCTGCGCGTGAGGTTACGCTTCAGCGCGATCCAGGCTTCGAGAATGATTTCGAAAAGCATGATCTAAGGTTTCAAAGTGGCGAAGTCTCAAGGTTTCAAAGTCTTGGTCGTTATGCGCCGCCAACGCAGGGGCTAAAGCCCAGCTTTTTTCTTTCCTTGTTAGCACGGCTAAAGCCGTGCCCTGATACGAACCTTTCTCGCGTCCCGTAAATTCGTGTCCAATGCGAAGTCCGTGCTAAGTAAAGCCAGCGACTTTGGAACCTTGAAACTTTGCCACCTTGAAACCTGTTTTTTCTTACCCTCCTGCTTCATAGCGCAAGGCTTCGATCGGGTCGATCGAGGCGGCGCGGCGCGCGGGATACAGCGCTGCGCCCACTGCGATCATGCCTAGCAACGCTGCGGCTGTGATGCCGGACGTCCAGCTTGGAATTAGTCCTGCGAAGAAGTCGGGCATCGGCAGCATATTTACGAGGCCGCAAAAGCCGAATGCTACGGCCAGGCCGATGCCGCCGCTTAGCAATGCAATGATCAGCGCTTCAATGAAGAACTGCCGCAGTATCGTGCCGGCAGGTGCGCCGATGGCTTTGCGGACGCCGATTTCGCGCGTGCGTTCTCGAACCGCGACCAGCATGACATTCATGACGCCGATGCCGCCAAGCAGCAGCGTGACGATGCCGACTGCGCCCAGAAAGAATTTCATACCGTCGGTCATGGTTTTGAAGGCCTGCGCTTCCTGCACCGTGTCCCAGATAGGGCAGGCCTCTTTATCGTTCGGATCGTAGCGGTGCATACGCGCGAGCGCGACACGCACTTCGTGTTTACAGGCTTCGTGTTGCGCCACGGATTTGGGCGTGACGAGAAGTTGATCGAAAGTGGTGTCGGTGCCCGGGGGCTTGTCAGGAAAGTCGCGGCGCATGGCGGCAAACGGCAGGAAGACTTTGTTGACGTCCCAACCGTCGTAGGCGGAATCCTGCTTCTTTTTCACCATCACGCCGATCACCCGGTAAGGAAAATCATTCAGATAGATCGTATCGCCGATGGGATCGCGCCCGGGGAAGAGTTGCTTCGCCGCATCGGAACCGAGAAAGGCGACCCGGCGGGCTTCGCGCATGTCGTCCCAGTCATAGTAGCGTCCGCTGCCGACATCGAGGCTGCGGATGTAGGCGAACGCAGGATACGAGCCGGTAACGGTGAAAGCGGCATTGTTGTAATTGGAAACGATGCGAACGTCATTCTGCTCAAGCTCGGGGATAGCGTATTCGCAGTCGGGAGCTTCGGCCTGCACGACCCCGACGTCAGGATCTTCCCAGTGCACGACGCGCCCGGCGGCGGTGCCTCCGGCCTGAAGGCTGGTGCGGCCGTGGAAGACGATCATGACGTCTTTGCCCAGGTTGCGGGCCTGCTCCGCCTGACCTTTTCGCAGACCCTCGCCGGCGGCGACCATCAGGACGATGGAGACGATACCCCATGCGATTCCGAACATGGTCAGAAATGCGCGTAACTTGTGGGCCCACAAGGTGCGGATTACGTCGAAGACCAAGTCGCGCAATGTCATATGAGCCGCTTTACGAAACATTGGACGGGGGCGGGCGGAGAACGTCATCCCCCGGATGCTCAAGAATGGATACGCATTGCAAGCGGGATTTGTTCGCAGAAACTGTCTGCGGGCGGGTTTGAGATGAGGTGCTGCATTTCGGCTGCAATCGGCAGGAGCGCTCTTTTTGGCTGCCGTGGCGGGCGGATACGGTCGTAAGGCCCCTCATCGCGGCTTTGCCGCGATTCAGGATGACGTCTCCCGGGAAGCTTTACAGGGACCATGCAACCAATGTTTCGGCGAACCACGCGTCGAAGGTTGTCAGGGCTTGCTCACACTGTAGGCGATGGCGCTCTTTGCGGTCGCGGATTTTCTGTATGAGGGGCGGCAGGAGATCGAAAGTTATGTTGGCGGGCTGGAAGTTCCTGGGGTCGGCATGGGTGACGTAGTGCGTCAGAGAGCCGAAGGCGGAGCCACGAGGAGCGGGGGTGATCTGCCGATTCCCGGCCAGCGCGGCGGCATGGATTCCGGCAAGAAGTCCGGTGGCGATGGATTCGACGTAGCCCTCGACTCCGCAGATCTGTCCGGCGAAAAAGACGTTCGGATGCGACTTCATTTGCAATGTGGGCTCTAACAGAGACGGAGCGTTGATGTAAGTGTTGCGATGAATCTGTCCGTAACGAAGGAAGCGAGCGTTTTCGAGGCCCGGGATGAGGCGCAGAATGCGGGACTGTTCGCCAAATTTGAGATGGTTCTGAAAACCGACGAGATTGTAGGAGTCGGCACGCACATTCTCCTGCCGAAGTTGCACGACGGCGTATGGCATCTTGCCGGTGCGAGGGTCCTTCAGGCCGACGGGCTTCATGGGACCGAAGCGGAGCGTGTCGCGTCCGCGCCGGGCAATTTCTTCGATAGGGAGGCAGCTTTCGAAATAGTTAAGTTTTTCCCAATCGCGCTTCTCGACAGATTGCGCCGCCAGCAGCGCGTCATAGAACGCGTTGTATTCATCAGGGGTCATCGGGCAGTTGATGTAATCGGCGGAGCCTTTGTCGTAGCGGGCGGCCATGTAGACGCGTGACCTCTCGATGGAGTCGGCTTCGACTATTGGGCTAATGGAGTCGTAGAAGTAAAGACGAGATTCGGGGCTACGCGCCTGGACAGCCCCCTCGACGCGCTGCGCTGGATCAGGGCAGGCTGAAATCGGCGGCTGCCCCCACGTGCTGAGGCGGGCGATTTCGGCGGCGAGGGCATCGGAGGTTAGCGGCCCGGTGGCGACGATGGTAATCGCATTGGACTCATCAATCTGCGAGACTTCTTCGCGGCATACCTGGATGCGCGGCTCCCGGGAGATTATTTCGGTGACGCGGGCGGCGAAGGTGATGCGGTCCACGGCGAGCGCATGTCCGGCGGGTACGGCGCAGTCGCGGGCGATTTGCAGAAGTAACGATCCGGCGCGGCGCATCTCTTCTTTGAGCAGCCACGGCGCAGTGTTTTCGCTGTCAGACTTCAGCGAGTTGGAGCAGACCAGTTCGGCAAAGTCGGCAGTCTGGTGGGCGGGAGTCGAACGGATGGGACGCATCTCGAAGAGTTCAACGTCGAGTCCGCGGTGGGCGCATTGCCACGCGGCTTCGGAGCCGGCGAGTCCCGCGCCGATGATCCTGATGGAAGACATGCCATCCATTGTATTTGGGGAGGGTTGGCGGGAGAGCAGGCGGGCAGGAGTGTCCGCTCCACAAAACAGCGTCAAGACTCAATGCAAAACTGGTGTGGCGTCAGTGCCGACGCATACCCAGTTGCCGTGTTTGAGCAGCCAGGTATCAACGAAGCGTTCTCGGCGCGAGTAGGACTTGCCGTTTTCGATGCCTTTTACACGCATGACGCCGGTGGCGATAGCGACGTTGCCATAGGCGTGAACAGAGAAAGAGTCGGGCGCGACCTGCTGCTGTTGCGCGTTCGGCTGTGGCATGGATGTTTTTACACTCGCGAGGAACTCCGCTTTTGTCTGGGCAGAGCCGTCGTCGTTGACCAGCACGATGCCGTCGTCGAGGATGGAGTCGAGCGCCCTGGTGTCTCCGGATTTGTAGGCCTGATTCCAAAGCTGCTCGAGGGCGACGATTTTCGATTTCGTGGCCGCATCGGATTCTTGCGCCCGGGCCATGGTCGCCACGCAGGCAAGAATCAAAACAATACCAATCCTTTTCATAACATCCGCCTTTCTCCCGTCATTTGCCGATCAACATTGACTGGCTGGCAACACACACCCAGTTGCCGTGATGGAATGCCCAGGTATCGGTAAAGCGGCCACGGCGCAGATACAACTTGCCGTCTGCCGAAAATGTAGTGAGGAATTTCGAGACGAACAAGTATCTGGTTCTATGCTGGCTCAGTTCAAGTCGGCGAAGATCCAGCCGCGGCGGACGATTCTTTATTCCGCATGCGGCTGCGGCAACTTTGGTGATCTGCGATGATGAATGGCGTTCTGGAACGCTCATATTGGAGAGTTCGATGGCAAGAATCGGTCTGATTGAGATAGAAGCGGCGAGTCCCGAAGTAAAAGAGATTTACGAGAAAACACTGCGCGGAAAGCCGGGCAATGTACAGAAGGCGATGGCGCAGCGTCCCGACATGCTGAAGAACTTTCTGAGCTTCTATGCGAGCGTGGGCCGGTCGCTGGAGCGGAAGCTGTATGAGCTGATCTATATCCGCGTCTCGCTGATCAACCAATGCCGCTATTGCCTGCAGCATCATGTGACATCGTCAAGGCGGGCCGGGCTGACCGCTGAGGATTGGGCAGCGCTGAAAGCAGGTGACTATTCCAGGTTCAGCGAGAAGGAGCAGGCCGCGCTGACGTATGCGGAGAAGCTGACGCAGATGCCGCATGCGATCAATGATGCGGACTTCGGTGAATTGAAGAAAGCGTTTCCCGATCCGCAGATTGTCGACATTCACATGCTTACGGGATTGGCGAATTTGACCAATCGCTTTACCGACCCGGTGGGCTTGGAACTGGAATTTCCAGAGGAAAAGATTTAGCCGTGGATCTCCACATATTTTCGCGGATAAAACATCTTGCGCCCCTGATTTTTATCCACGCCGACGCGCAGATCCGTGGCTTGATTTTCATAGGATTTCGCGCGCGTCGCCCACGCGCTTTGTTATTCGCTCGCGGTCGAGGTACTCAAGCAGCGGGATAGCGTATTTTCTAGTGACGCCGGTAAGGTTTTTGAAGGCGGCGACGTCCATCTTTGGGGACTTCGTCTTGTGCGCGGCGATCAGGCGTCGCAGTGCGGCCAGCGCGCTTTGGTGAAAGACGAGCTCCGCGGAAATTCTTACCAGCGCCTTGTCGCGCAGAAGAAGCGTGACCAGCTGCGTGGCGCGGGCTTTATCGATCTTCAATCCGGCAAGGACTTCGTTGAGGGCGGGGACCTTCAGTCCGGCGCCGGCAAATGCCTCTTCGATTTTCTTCTTCGATTCCGCCTCTTCATCTTTCATGACCACGCCCTGACCCGGAAGCCTGATCAGATCGCCGGCGATTTCGATTTTTCTCTCGTGGCCGAGACGATCGAGGATGGCGTCAAGAACCTCGGCCGAAGTTTTGAGTTGCGCGCGCAGTTCTTCCTGGGCGATGCCTGCGGCAAGCGATTTCTTTTTGTGGAAGGCGTTGACAGCCTCGAGAAGCTGGCTCTGTAAAGACGCGATCGCAGGCGAGTGGACGAACACGTCTCCAATGCGGACAATTCGATTTTCCTTGAGCGCGAGGCCGAGATCTTTTTCGAGGGCGGATTGGGTCCAGCCAGTTTCAGCGATCAGGCGGCGCATCGGGATCCCGCTTGTGGCGTGCCTTTCGATGCGGGCGGCGATCACTTTGCGTTTATCACCTTCGGCGAGTGTTTCCAGAAACTTTTCTGATCCGTGCAGGCGCGGCGCAGGAAAAGCGTCGAGAACCCGCCCACCTCCGATCGTGATGACAGGTGAGAACTGGCGGATGATGAAACGGTCGCCGGGAATGAGGAGCGCCGGCTCGGGAAATTTCAGGCGAGCGAAGGCGCGATCGCCGCGGGCAAGCTGCTTCGCTCCGTGGAGGGCGACCTCGGCGACAGTTTCCATGGTGTTGCAGTGGAAGTGGACGCGGGCACGGTTTTTCAGTGGGTGCGAGGCGGAAGGCAACAGAGAGAGATGAACGTCGGCGCGGCGCGTGAGTTCGAGGGTAGCGACGGGTGCGAGTGTCATGCCGCGCGTCAGGTCTTCGGTGGTGGCCCCGGCGAGATTCAAGGCGGTGCGCTGCCCGGCCATGGCTTGATCGGCGGCGCGTCCGTGGACCTGCACGCCGCGCGCGCGGACGCGACGGCGCGTGGGGAAGACTTCGAGTTCCTCTTCGCGGCGGATGGCGCCCGAGATCAGGGTCCCAGTAACAACCGTGCCAAATCCTTTCATGGTGAAGACGCGGTCGATAGGCAGGCGGGCCAGAGCATGCGAATCGCGCGGCTGTACGCTCGCCGCGGCGGACGCGATAGCGGTCTTGAGCTCGCTGAGTCCGGCGCCAGTGCGGGAACTGACGGCGATGATGGGGGAGTTCGGAGGCTGAAACAACGTTCCGCGGAGGAAGTCTTCGACTTCGAGGCGAACGATGTCGAGCGTATCAGCGTCGACGGCATCGGATTTGGTGAGGACGGTGATGCCGCGCTGGACGCCGAGAAGCTGGAGAATATCGAAGTGCTCGCGGGTTTGTGGCTTAATGGACTCGTCGGCGGCGATCACCACCAGGACGAGATCGATGCCTCCAACGCCGGCGAGCATGTTGCGGACGAAGCGCTCGTGTCCGGGAACGTCAACGAATCCGAGATGCAGGATTTCCCCGCCCGAAGTGGGCAGATCGAGGTGGGCGAATCCGAGATCGATGGTGATACCGCGGCGTTTTTCTTCGGCGAGGCGGTCGGCATCAATGCCGGTCAGGGCCTTGACCAGCGCGGTTTTTCCGTGATCGATGTGCCCGGCGGTGCCGATGATGATGGATTTCATTCCATGGAAATCGTAGCAGGCGAGGCCAAGGCTTGGGTGCGGATACAACAAATTGCTTTGCCCAGGCGTGGCGTTGGCAGTACCTTCTTCCTGAGGGCAACCCTTGCCAATTTCCGCCGTAGACACGATCTCACTCGCTTTTCACCACACCAAGCAGCAACTGATCCAGCCCTTCCGCTTTTGGCAGTGGACCCGGCTTGCGCTCGTCGGCCTGCTCGCGGGCGAAATGGGCTCCGGCGGCGGGGTGAGCCTCCCCACAAATTTCAACCTTCCCCACCACGGCGGATCGTCCCGGAACTTCGCGCAGGCATTTCCGCACATGGATCCCGCCATCCTCGGGGTCGTGATGACGGTCCTCGTCATCAGTGGGTTCGTTCTCATGATCGTGTTTATGTACATCAGCAGCACCATGCGGTTCATTCTTTTCGACAGCGTGATCGCCAGGGAATGCCAGATCCGCGCCGGATGGTCGCGTCGCCAGGGAATCGGCTGGCGGTATTTTCTGTGGCAACTGGGGCTGATGTTCATTACGTTCGCCTTTCTCGTGGTCCTGGTCGGAATTCCCGCGGCGATCGGCTTCGCAGCAGGATGGTTCAAGTCTCCGAATGAACACATGCCCGTGTTGATCGTGGGCGGAATTCTGTTGTTCTTTGTGCTGATGGCTTTCTTTATCGTGGCCGCCGTGGTGCATGTCATGACCAAGGACTTCGTCGTACCGCAGATGGCGATCGAGGGCATTGGCGCTATCGAAGGATGGCGCCGGTTGTTGGTGATACTGAAGGCTGAAAAAGGCGGCTATGCCGCGTACGTCGGCATGAAGATCGTGCTGGCGATCGGCGCAGGAATTGTCATCAGTATTGCGACATTCATCGTTGTCTTTGTTCTCGTCCTGCCGGCGATCGCTGCGGGACTCGTAGCTGTCATCGCAGGCAAGAGTGCCGGCCTTGACTGGAATGTCTTTACGATTACCGCGGCCGTTGTTGCGGGATGCATTCTGTTCGCCGTGCTTTTCTATGTGATCGCGCTGGTTTCTGTCCCCGTGATTGTGTTCTTTCCTGCATATTCGATTTATTTCTTCGCGCCTCGCTATCGGCCATTGAGCATGCTGCTGTATCCGCCGCAACCATCAATGGGCGGTCGTCCGGGCGATTTGCCTCCGCAAGAGCCGCCACCGCTTCCACCAACTCCACAATTGGCGTAACTGACCAGGCGTTACCGGCAGCGTCTTCAGCGGAACTTCATTCCTGTCACAGGTGTCGAATCTTTCAGACACGCGCGCGCCTGAGAGGAGCAGAGACCCATGGCATTCTCAATGGCAGGCGGAGGTCCGTCCGGACCTCAAATCAACGTCACTCCGCTGATTGATGTTTTGCTGACACTGATCATCATGTTCATGCTCGTCGTCTCGATGGATCCGGAGTTGGGAGAGAAGGCGCAGATTCCCCAACCGCCTGCAGATGCGAAATCGCAGCCTCAGGTTGAGCGGACTGTCGTGATCCAAGTGATCTGGACCGGAAAGGAACAGCAACCGACGGTCAATATCAATCA
>DATAUY010000015.1:0-15813 GCA_036268025.1 Candidatus Sulfotelmatobacter sp.
TTGACGAGCGCGCGCAGAGGCCCGAGCCACGGTTCGTAGCGTCGCCAGCGGGCGACGGAAGTGCGATAGATCGGCTGCCGCGTTTGCCACTTGCTGGGAGTCTTCACAGCCCGCGGATTGGATTCGGGGCGCAGACATGCATCGTGCCACGCCAGGCCGCAGGCCGCGATGATCCTTCGGATGGTTGGTTCTGGCGCTCGGGTCAGTTCCTCGTAATCGACCTCGAGCAAGCGATCCGCCGGCAACACGCTCCGCCAATGTCGCATGAGCCGCTGGTAGTTGTGGAAATATTCGACCAGTTCGACGCCTCCGGTCGGAAACGCCAGGGCCGGATGGAAATGAGTTTGATGGATCGACAGTGCCGTGTCGATGGGAGCTCGACGGCAATGGATGAAGAGTGCGCGCGGGAATGCCAGGTGGATCAGGCCGGCCCAGAGAAAGTTGAACGGCATCTTGTCAGTCACTCGCGCCGCTTTCGGCGCGATCGCGCGCAGCACGCCGAGATAGTCGGCCGCCGCCTTGGCCAGGAACGGTTTACCGTTGCCGGCCGCGCCCGAGCCATGCCACGCTGCGCCGCGGTCGTTCCAAAAGGTTAACTCGTCGCCAGCTCCCACGTCGGGATGCATGGAGACGATCTGCTCGACGAGAGTTGTGCCGGAACGCGGCATGCCGATAATCAGGACCGGCGTCGCATCGCTGCTGCCGAGTTCGGACGCCCGCGCGATCGATTCGGGTGTACAGCGGGCAATCAGGCGGTCGATCTCAATGGAGAATGCAGCCGAGTCGAAGTGCACAGAGCCCCGGCGCACGTCGTCCGCGGCGTCGAAATGCCGCATGGCGAGGGCGTAGTCGCCAAGATCATCCGACGCCTTGCCGATCGCGAGGTGAAGCCGCAGGCGTTGCGCGGCTTCCAACCCCGGCGTGTTTAAGGCGGCTTCCATGCGTTGAAGCAGACCGCCGTCATCGCTGGTAATGGGGCGACAGCGGACCAGATCGTAATAGCATCCCGCCAGCATCGGTGCGATCGCGATCGCGCGTTCGAAGCATTCGCGGGCCTCGTCGAAACGGCCGAACTCCGAGAGAAGATTGCCCAGAAGATCGTGCGCCATGGCATTCGTCGGATCGCGTGCCAACGTCTGTCGCAGCACCTGTTCGGCTTCCAGATTGCGATCCTCGGTCAGCAGCGCCCGCGCTTTGCCAAGGCGGCCGAAGCTGGTCTTACCTCCGGTAGCCGCAGCGCGGTGGAAACAACCAATCGCCTCTTCGCGATGACCCAGTTCGTAGACCAGCGCGCCGGCGCGAAACCACGCCTCGGTCAGAGATGGAGTTAACTGCGTGGCGCGGTCGTATGCAGCGATCGCGCCGTTAATATCTCCCTGCTTCTCTAAGGCGATTCCCAGGCGAAAATGTGCATCGGCGTAGCGCGGGTTGCTCGCGACGGCCCACTGCAATGCCGCGATGGCGTCCGTTACGCTGCCGACCTCAAGGCAGGCGAGGCCGAGATCGTGCTGGATGACGGGATTGAACGGCTCCAATAGCGCGGCTTCGCGCAACGGCGCGATCGCATCGGCTGGCCGTGCGGCGCTAAGCGATTTAGTGGCCAGCGCAAGCAAGGACGCCACCTGCTGCCGCACGGCTGGATTAGGAACTTGAGACATGGCGCAGAACAATATCTTAGAAAGCCACTCTCAGCGCAAACTGCACCTCGCGCGGGGTGCCCGACCCCACCGGGCTCACCGGCGTCGTCGTATTTACGCTCTGGCTGATCACTCCGAAGCCGGAAGCTGTGAAATCCGCCTGCGGCAAACCGTACTGTGGATGATTGAAGATGTTGAAGAACTCGGCGCGGAATTGGAGATTCGCGCGCTCGGTCAGAGCGATGCGCTTGCCGACTCCCAGGTCCATCTGCCAGGCTCCCGGCCCGCGCGCGCCGTCGCGGGGAAAATCGCCCCAGGTCTTGGACGCCGGCACAGCGAAGGCAGCGGGATTGAGCCACTGCCCTATGGTCGTTCCCCCCGGCGGGGTCAGAGACACTCCGGGTACTCGGTCCGGTCGCTGACTGCTTGTATTTCCGTCAGGTGTATCCGATGACGCCCGATCGATGGTGACGTTCACCGGGAATCCCGTACGCGCCGAGAACGTCGACGTAAGCTCCCATGAGCCGAACAGGGCGCGAGCGATACCGGGCTGATTGAGGAATGTCTTGCTCATGCCGAACGGAAGTTCATATATGCCATTCGCATTGAAGACCTGGCGGGCGTCCCAGATTCCGTCGGCGCGCTCGCAGGGTTGGCAGGCTACGTTCTGTGCCACCAACGAATCGCCGTCGCCGCTGCCATTCGAGCCGTCATCGATTTCATGGGCCCACATATAGTTCGCCGAGAACAGAAAGCCGCGCGAGAACGAGCGCTTCACGGCGACCGAAAGCCCGCTGTAGTTGCTGTTGTCTTTGTTGCCGCGCCAGCTCACGATGCCGAAGTCCGGATACGGCTGCAACCCGGTGACCGGATCGAAAACGTTCACCTGGGAAAGCGTCAGAAGGTACGTGCCTTTGCTCCCGACATAGGACACGGTGCCGACGAAATCGGCGGGGAGTTGCTGCTGCACCGAGAGTCCCCACTGCGACACGTATGTGTCTTTGCGGCGGCGGTCGTCGTCGCGCGGCGAAACGATGCCCGCCGTGTTTTCAAGAAAGGGATCGATCGGATAGCTGAGATTGGGAATACTCTTGTTCGACAGTGAGTAGGCGAAGACTTCATTGCTGATGGGAAGGTTCTGGTCATCGAGCTGCCCGTCTTCATGATAGATTCCTGCGCCGATGCGAATGACGGTCTTATCGTCTTTGCGCGGCGACCAGGCGATGGCGAGGCGGGGATCGATGTCTGCGTAGTTCGGCTGGCCGAAACTGGCTCCCACGCCGCAGAAACCCTGTGGACCGCAAGTTGCGAAGTCGAACGGATTCGCGCGCCCCTGGACTTCGTGAAAGATGTTGAAGAAGCTGTAGCGAG
This sequence comes from Candidatus Sulfotelmatobacter sp., assembly GCA_036268025.1. Classification (GTDB taxonomy): domain Bacteria; phylum Acidobacteriota; class Terriglobia; order Terriglobales; family Acidobacteriaceae; genus Sulfotelmatobacter. The sequence goes on from DATAUY010000015.1 coordinate 3,009, forward strand.
CGCCGAAATTCATGGTGAGGTTCGGCAGGACCTTGAATTCATCCTGAAGGTAGCCGAAGTACTGCATTTTGCGAAGGCCGTTGATGGGGAGCGCACCGTTGAGGCTGGCTTTGCTGACCAGGTTGGCATCGAATGCATCTTGCGCGGTCCCGCTGCCGATCGGCGAATAGGTAATGGTTCCGGCTTCGGTGTTTCCCTGATTCAACTGGATGCGCCGAATCTCGACCCCGGCTTTGATCGTGTGGCGGCCCTTGATCCACGTCAGGTTGTCGATTTCGGAAAACGAATTGCCCACGCCGGTGCTGACGCGGTTATTGTTGAGGCTGGTGAAGCCGGACACGGCGACGACGTAAGGGATGCCTGTCTGATTGATGTCGGTGGTAATGGCAGTGCCGCGATTGAAGCCAAACTTCGCTTCGTTGATCAGATTCGGAGAAAAGATGTGCATCAGCTCGATAGCGCCGTTAACGGGCGCAGAGGTCAGTTGCTGCCGGTCCTCGAGATATTGCCCGGAGGTGGCGAGCGGCTGCGTATTGACGGCGCGGTCAATATTGAAGCGCACGAAGGCCGTAGTCTTTTCGGTGAAACGCTGGTCGAGGCGCAGCATCGCGGAATTCTCGGTAACAATCTGCATGCCCTCAGCGCTAAATTGATCGATGTCGGGATTGCTGGTGGCAGTTTGTCCTGCCGGGTATGCGTTGAGGATGGGAACCAGCACGGGCGAATCGGTGGCGACCTCGGCACGGAAGGCGGCGCTCGGAACGAATCCCTGCAACGGGAAGCCCCAATGCTGGCGGTATCCCTCGTAAGCAAGGAAGAAAAATGTCTTATTACGAACGATCGGCCCTCCCAACGAACCTCCGAATTGATTCAGGTGAAGAGGCTGCTGGGGACTGGTAGCGATGGGAACCGGCTGCATCGCGTCGAAGACGTTGTTGCGGAAAAACTCAAAAGCGTCGCCGTGGAACTCGTTCGTGCCGGAGGGAGAAGTTACGGCAAGCTGAGGCCCGCCGGTACCTCCGCCTTCAGCCGTAGCAAGCATGGAGTCGATGCGAAATTCCTGAATTGTGTCGAGAGGAATAGCCAGCCGAACATAAGGCTGCTGTGGCTGATTGACGATGTTGGTGGCGTCGATGCCGTCGTAGGTAAAGTTGTCGTCATCGCGTCCGCGGCCGGCGAATCGAACGGACCTCTGATTACTGCCTCCGGTATCGACCGCGCCCGGCACCAGTGCAGTCAGCGTTGCCCAGTTGCGGCCGTTCAGCGGCAACTGTTCAGCTTGCTTTTGCTCGATTCGGCCGCCTAAAGCGTCCGAAGTCTTATCTATTTCAGCGGAGCTGGCGGAAACTTCGATCCGTTCCTCCTGGCCGGAAACCTGCAGCGTCGCGTTGAGAGTTCGCGTGCGGCCGACCACCTCTTCGACATCGACAAACGTGAGCGCCTTGAAGCCCTCGTGCTCAAACGTGATTGTGTAATTCCCAACCGGTAGTTCAGGGATGTCATACGTTCCGGCGGCAGAAGAAGTCGTCGTGCGTTCCAGCTTGCTGGCGATTTGCACGGCAGTGACCCGGGTCCCAGGTAGAACGCGGCCCGAGGGATCGGTGACGGTGCCGCTCAACGCCGCACGGTCGACTTGCGCTGTCGAGAAAGGCGCAAGGTATAACAAAAGAACTAATAGAAGAAATCGCGGTCGGATCGCGTAAATGAGATTCCAGCAAGGCAGTTCGAACATCCACTCTGCAGCGCGTTGCATCTACCCCCCTTAGCTTTGGGATTTCATCGAGGCGAAAAAGACTATGGGACGTGTGTTACATGGCGATGAAACGCCGGTTACAGGAATGTAATTTTCTTGTCATGTACCGATTGAAAAGTGCGTTGCGGGTTCATGAGCAAAAAGGCCCGGCTCCCCTCGAAATCGGGGCTTTCACCTTTTCGCCCTCAGGAGTAGGGTGAAACCAAACCAGGCAGATTTTAGCGCGCTCTGTCCACACATGGTAGGGCAGCGCCGGGAAAGCTTGCAATGGCGTCAGGGACCGTTTGCGCCGAAAATCGCTCTCGGTTCCGGAGCTTCCGCGAGTAAAAGCGGACAGACCTTGTGCAAAGATTATCGCGCTTTTTGCCGTCGGGAATGCCGATTTGAGCTATTGCATCGTCAAAGCGTGATCACAAAAAGCGCGATCACGGAACCTTATCAGCGACTAGTTCACAATCAGTGTGACCCCGGTAGCCTGATGGGTCAGCGATCCAGATGTACCCGTCACCGTGATTTTGTACGTCCCCGGTTGTGTGCCTTGCTGTTGCTGACCGCCGCCAGTCTGCGTTCATTTAGTGCAAGAATCTGCGCACTGGCGTCCTGCTAATCAGCGCATAAGTTCGGAGCAATCCCAGATGGTCGGGACACTTTGCTTGTAAAGCACTGATGAGAAGAGGTGCGGGTGATCTACCTTTGGAATGCTTCTGGACTGAGACCTTGAGGCATCGAAGCTTCGTAACTTTGAAACCTATTTGTAACCTTGCATTTGTTAATCAGCTGCGGCTGGTTGATTTGGCTGCTGCGCCTTGTTTCGCATGGCCTGCTGCCCTTGCTGGCGCAGGACGTCGAACAAATACTTGTGGCGGGCTGCCCGGACGGCGTCGCCACCGGGTCCGGAATAGAGCACTCCGAGCCAACGATGCGCGGCAGCGAGTCCGGGAAGAATGGTCAGCGAAGTTTCAAAGGCGAGGACGGCGCGATCGCGCTGTCCTAAGCGTGCGAGGGCGATTCCTAAATTGAAATGTCCGAGCGGGGCGAAGTGCTGAAGGCTGACGGCGAGCAGCGCTTCAGATGCGGCTTCTTCGAAGCGCCGCTGTCGTAAATGGACCATCGAGAGGCCAACGTGGGCCTCGGGGCTGTCTCCATCAATTTCCAGTGCGCGCTGGAAGGCGCGTTTGGCGTCGTCGATGCGCTTGCAACGGAGGTATGTTTCCCCAAGGCGCAGATGTAGATTGGGCAGCAATGGTTCCGCTTGCTCGGCTCGGAGCAGGGCAGCGAGCCCTTCTTCCGGCTTGCCGTCAGCGAGTTCGATGGTGCCGACAAGCCAGTCGGCCCACGCACGGGAAGCGGTTTCCTTCTGTTGGGCAGGTTGCGCTTTGGCTTGTTCTTCTTCTTTCTCTATCTCTACCTCCTTCTCAGGACTTGCCTCGGCGAGTTCATTTCCGTTCGCCTTTGCTTCTTTCTGCGGTGGTTCCGGTTTGAACTCCAAAACTTCTTGCAGAAGTGCCTTCGATTCGACGCGCCGGTCGAGCGAGAGATAACACTGCGCGAGTTGCAGCTTGAAGCGCATTTCCTTTGGGCTTTCGCGGGCCAGTTCCTCCAGCAACGGAAGCGCATTGTGGTACTGGCGGCAATCCATCAGGTCGCGGGACAAGTTGTATTTGCACTCGCGGACGGCGCTCGCTACAGCCTTTTCCTGATTTTCGGTTTGTGGCTGGATGTATCCGAGCGCCACGAATTGTTCGAGCACGGCCTGGGCTGCGGCGGGATCCATGCGCATATCGCCAGAGTGCATTCCGCACTCGCCCTTTTCATTCTCCCAGCTCGCGATGCGCTCGATCTCCGGAGTTTCTTCGAAAGCTTGCACCAGAACGCGACCGTCCATGTCTTCACCGACAGGGAGGCCAAACAGCGTAAGCACGGTGGGAGTGACGTCAAGTAGCGTCGCTCCGTAAATGCGCTCGTCTTTCTTGATGTGCGGCCCTTTCATGCAGAAGATGCCGAACGGTCGATGCTGAACGGCCGGACCCGCGGGCTCGCTGGGAATGCGTTTCGGCCGGAGATGGTCGGAGTGGAACCCGTGATCGGAGACGAGAATCACGGTCGCTTCAGGTCCGGCAAGAGTCAACAGCGTTTCGAGCATCATGTCATGAAAGCGATATGCGCCATCGACGACATCTTTGTAGATTTCGAAGCGCTCTTCTGGGATGCCTTCCATTCGCGGCGGCCGGTAATTCATGAAGGCGTGGCAGAAGTGATCGATGCCGTTGTAGTAGACGGAGAGAAAGTCCCAGGGTTCGTTCTTCAGAATCCACGTAGCAGCGTTATGGATCGAACAGTTCTCGGTAAGGATTTTCGCGAAGGTGTTCAGAGCGCGGTCTTTTTCCTGATTAACCTTGCCGGCGAGCGGAATCCACGGCAGGATTGCTTCTTCGGTGAGTTCTGCCGGATGCATACGCAGTTTGGCGAACGTGTCGCGCAGATTTTCGGGATGCACTGCGCCGGTTGGCAGATCCCAGGGTTTGTCGGGTGCTGCAGTCGCATGCGGATAAAGATCGGAGACCGCGACGCCGTTGATCGGTTCGGCGGGATGCCCGGCGAACCAGCCGAGGACGTGCGTCTTGTAGCCGCGCTGCGTGAGAATGTTCCACAGCGCCTTGACCTTGCGCGACGTGGAGGAGACCGGGCGCACGCCGCCGGTGTGCGGATCGGGCTCCATGAATCCGTGGATGCCGTGCTTGTGCGGACGTTTGCCGGTAGCAATCGAATTCCACAACATCGGCGACAGGATCGGCTGGAGCGTGGCGATATTGCCCATGACTCCATCGCTGATCATGCCATCGAGCGTGGGCATGAGTCCGGAATCAAGCAGCGGATTGGCGATCTTCCAATCGGCCGCATCCCAGCCTATGAGTAGAACTTTTTTTGCGAGAGCTGTGGGCATCAGTTAGGGCCTTCTTAATTGAGCGGCGGGGGATGCCACTATTGTATTCCTACAGTATTGCCGAGTTGCTCCGCACTAATCGCGCCGCCAAATTTCTATTCCCGGCGCGCCAAGGGCTAACGCTCCCAGCGACGGATGATCCATCTTTGAACTGGTTGGAACATTTTCCGACTGCTGCGTGTCGGAAGCGCTGTTGCCAATCGTGATTGCGCGATTGGGGATGGTTTCGTAAGCGTAGGCCGTGATGGTCGCTGTGATCCTGCGGCAGCCTTTCGATTCCAGGCTGTGATGTACGTTGAGACGGACCCATCCGTAGTGTGTTTGGTTTTCGATTTGAAATTTTACTCCCACGAATCGGTCTGGATTGTTACCGCCCCAATGGCCGTAGGCGTTCTGACCGGTGCACGCCGCCGGGTAGTGACCGACCTCAGAGGATTCTTGAATCACGGCATTCACGTTGGCATTGAACTGGTCCGAGGGGCCAACCTTTCCTCCCCGGGATAGAGCGGACACGAGCGGGAACCTCGGTCCTTCGCCTTGGGTGATAACGGCATTTTCAGGTCTGTTTATGAGGGAGAGTACGGCGGTTCTCACCGAATACGGCCCGAAGCTGGTAAAGCCGAAGGAAACATCAGCGATACCGTCATTGTTGAGATCAATCGGGACGGGTGAACCCCCAGCATAGTAGGGAGCAATCGGGATTGTCTTATGAGTGACCACGACTTCGCTGGCAGCGGGTTGGACCAGTGAGAGCAGGCCGACCCCGGTGGCCAGCGCGGCTGTCGTGTAATAACTGAGGCGATGCCCAGTATCGGTTAAATGTGAATTATTGTTCGAGGGAGCGTCGAAATCGGTAGACATGAAACCTCCATCTGAAAGGATAATCATTCCGTGCGTGCCCGAGATATTGCGTCCAAGCCTTGAAACCTCAGGGAGAGGAGCAACGAAACATCGTCTCTTGATTTGAAAAAGCGCAGGGCTAGTGCACGCTGAGGCACTATCCGTGAGTAATCCAATTTTACGGCGTGATTTTGAAGACGACACCGTCCTTATTCGCGCCGCCCGCCTGGGTCGCGCCATAGACATCGCCGGAGCTATCCAAGACCAGCGAGCCGACCCCCGGAACCGCACCATGATTTGCGCCGAAAGCGAACAGTGTGGTGTTGATCCATGTGCTACCTGAAGGAGTCAATTTGTAGACGGTCCCGTCGAATAAGGTGCCCGTACCGGCGCCCCGCAGGGTCGCGCCATAGAGATTGCCAGCGGAATCGAACACTACGTCGGAATAGAGGTTCGACGGCTGAAAGAAAGGCTGTTCAAAGGAGCTGAGCACCGTCTCTGTCCATGTGCCTCCGGATGTGGGCGAGAGTTCGTACACAATGCCTCCACCTTCGCCTCCACCGAAAACGGTGGTTCCGTAGAGGTTTCCGGTTTTGTCGAAGACAAGGCCTGCCACGGGCCGGGCTCCATCGCCGAAAGTGTTCACGGGATTGAAGCTGTAAATAAGTTTTTCTTTCCAGCCGCCGTGCGCCTGTGGCGAGATTTCGTACACGGCTCCATCTCCATTCGCGCCACCGTTCAACGCGGTTCCGTAGAGATTTCCGCTTGAATCGAGAACCAGGTTGCAACGAGGATTTGCGCTGTCCGTGCCGTTGCCGAAACTGTGAATGACGGTCTCGGTCCATCCACTGGATCCTGAGGCCATCTTGAACGCGATGCCGCCCTTGCTTACGGTGCCGTCGCCGTAAGCACCGCCGCCCTCGGTGGTTCCATAAAGATTGCCCGCGGAATCAAAGACGAGCGTAGCTCTTGGGAATCTGCCGTCCTTGCCGCTCCCGAAGTTGTGAAGGACTTTTTCTGTCCACGATCCAGAACCCGACTTGGAGAGTTCAAATACTAATCCTGCGCCATTGGAGCCTCCTTCTTTCGTAGTGCCATAAAGATTGCCGGCACTATCGATGATCAAGCCGCCGACTGGCTGCGATCCTCCGCTGCCGCCGTTGAAGGAGATCAGAGTCTTCTCGGTCCAACTGCTGCCCTTAGGCGATAGTTCAAATACGGCGCCGTTGTTGGAACTTCCTCCCTGGGCCGCGACTCCGTAAAGATTACCCGCCGAGTCGAACGTCAAGCTGAGCGAAGGCGACACCCCATCTTTGCCGGAGAAAGCGTGGAGCACCGTTTCGGTCTGCGCCTCGGCACGGGAAATCGTGAACGAGAATGTGAAAACAAGGGACGCGGTTGTAACTGCTGTGGCAAGAAATTTTGGGGTACGCATCGTGGGTCCTCCTTGAAGACCAGCTAGGGCATTGGCCATATCCAACGCCATTTCACGGTTTGCTTGTTCGCGGCTACGACCGCACGCATTGATCTTGTTCGCGGCGCCAAAGCGGCAGAGCATCGGCACCGAGAGCGAGCATTCCGATTGATGGGCCATTGCCAAAGCGTAATGATTGCTGAACCGGCGCTGCCTTGGCTGTTTCAGCGGTGTCGCTTGTGGCCCCAGCACCAATTTTCTTGTTAGGCTCGGTTTCATAGGCATACTCGGTAACAGTGCCACTGAGTTCCTCTTTCGAACTCACCGTGGCCATGACCCAGCCGTAATGCGTTTGGCCGTTGATGATGAACTTCACGCCCAGGTAATGCGGAGTGTTGGTCACCCACTTGCCGTAATAGGTCACATGAATACTGGCCGATTCAGAGCCCAGGAGGCGCTCCATGGTGATCTGGCCGCGTGCTTGCGAACTGGAGAAGTGAGCCGAGGGCCCGATGTTCGCTCCCTTAGTGACCGCGGATGCGTATGGCCCTAATGCGCCGCGGTTTCCGCCCATGACTTTGCCGCCATTCAAGGGAATGGCTGCGAAGGTCCAATAAAATGAGTGGTCGTAATTGGCGATGTTCACCACAAGTTCGACGTCGTTGATCCCATCCTTGTTGAAATCAATGAAAGCCGGATTAAATCCATCAATTTGAATGTTGGTCTTGGTGACCACCACCGAACCTTCTGCGGGTTGTGCCAACGCAAGCAAACTCACGCCTGCGGTTACAGCGGCAGCCGAGTAAAAGTTGAGATGCCGCTGAATATGTTCGGTTAAAAAGTTGACAGACGCGAGGCCGCGGATGCGAGAAGACATACGAATCCTCCAAAAGTCGAAGTGGAGTGGAACGGGGCCCAATTACGCGGGGAAGGGACTTGAACTTTAACTCGACTAACTTGTGAATTGCAACTTCAAACATTCAACTTTACAAACCACTACCAACTACCTAGTTGGAAGTCAAAGTTTCTTTCCGGCGCCAGAGAGGCATCCCGTCGGCACCCAAAGCGAGCATGCCCAGAATGGTTGATGGCATTAGGAAGAATTCCCGTATTTTCGGGCATAGAGAGCTTCCTTAAGGTGACAACAGCGCCTGCCGCTGGCTTAAGGATATCCGGGGGGAGAGAAACAACGTCCTACTTTAGGGCGAAGCCAAAATCAATCAATACAGAGAAAACTGTATTGGCTGTTGTGTTCGTGGTTTGCGAATTAGAAGCGCCAGCGGTGCTCACTTGATCCGCTATATAATCGTCGCCAGTGCGGTTGTGGTTGGGAAATGCGCCAAAGCCGTAAAGCAATGCTCCGTCGTTTTCCAGCGGTCTTTCTCCTTTTTTTGTTCGCTGTCATTCTTTCGGCGGACGCACAGGATCGTCAGGTTTCCAGCCAGACGGGCTCGATTCGCGGAACCGTGATTGACACGAGAACCGGTCAACCGATCGCGGGTGCCATGGTCATAGCCCGTGGAGTTTGGGGAAGTGAAGGACGAACCGCAGCGTCCACCGGACAAGACGGTACCTTTGCTCTTCGCGGTCTGCCTCCAGGGCGCTATCGAATGGAAGCCTCGCAATCAGGCTATGTAGATTCATCGCGATCGCGCGACGGTTTTCGCGGCGGCTCGCCGGGAAGTGCGATGGTTTCTGTTGGCGCGGGACAGAATGTGGATGGCGTGATGATTCGGTTGGCGCCCGCCGGATCCATCGCTGGAAAAATCGTGAACGGAAGCGAACAGCCCCTGACCGGGATTCTGGTGTCGGCGATGAAACCCTCGTATCGCGATGGGCAGCGCGAATTTAGTGACGCACACACAGCATTTACTGACGATCACGGCGAATTCCGAATCGCCGGGCTCTCTCCCGGGCATTACTACGTGAAGGCCACTGCACCGCGGGGATGGGAAAAAGGTCCGGCCCCTTCGCAGGTGTACGTGCCGGTGTTTTATCCGGGAGTGATCGATCCTGCGCAAAGTCAGCCTGTGGATTTGCGGCCCGGGGATGAGATGAGCGGGATCAGCCTCACTCTCAATCTTCAGCGCGCTGTCCATGTAAAGGGAAGAGTACTCATGTCGAATGGACGCCCGGCCAAGAGTGCCGAGATTAGCTTGTCGCAGCTGCCTGCCACCGGCTACACGATTGAAGCCGAGGCTGATACGGCCGGAAAGTTCGATATTGCCGCGGTCCCGTCAGGTTCTTACTTGCTGGAGGCGCAACTGTCGCAAGACATGGACTCCGGAAGCACGCTGATGGGGCGTGCCCAAATATCGGTTGCTGAGACAAATGTGGATGCACCTGACATAGTGGTTTTTCCGGGTGCAACGGTGTCCGGGCACATACGCGTGGATAGCGATCGAAAAGTATCGCTGGGCAGAATCCGCGTTACGCTGAGGCCCGCCTCAGGTTCCGTTGGCGGGGATATGGGCGGCACGATGGCGCAGGCGGACGGTTACTTCGAATTTCTGGATATCCACGATGGAACTTATCGCGTTCAGTTGTCTTCTCCGCCGGACGGATACTACCGGAAGTCGGCCGACGGTGCCGACGTTGTGGTGAGTCATGGCCACGCGGGCCCGGTTGAGATTCGGCTCGACGTGGGCGCTGGGCAGATTCAGGGATCCGTTTACAGTGACGGGGAAAACCAAACCCCTGCGCCTGGTATCGCCGTCATTCTCATCCCCGACGCGGCCCGGCGTTCCAGCCCAGAAGATTACCGGTTTACCTCGGCAGACCGCTCCGGCAAGTTCACGTTACGAAGCATTCCTCCCGGCGAGTATTCGATCTTAGCTGCGGAAGACATTGACCGCAGCAGCTATATGGATCCGGACTTTATTCAGGAACACGAGGATGCCGCGAAAACTGTCCGAATTGAAGAGGGCAGCAACCTCAATGTGGAGTTGCAAACAACCCTCCAGTAGCGGAATACGTCTCATTAAAGCTCAGGTTAGCTCTTAACAAGCAGGCGTCGCGGGTTCAGCAAAATTTGTGCGGGACCTGTCAATTTCAATACTGGACGCACAGGTGAGCCTGGGCTTAGAGTGATAGCAGCGTGGCACACTTTAGTATGGAGCCCATCAGTAACGAGTCTGAAACCCGCTTCCCGCCTGCCTTTCAACGCAAGACACTTCCACACAAATCCAAGAACTCCCCCCAATGTGTATGAGGAGAATCTTTCATGAGTACCACGGAGTCATCGCATATATTTCGCATCGCCCTGGTGGCCGCAATAGCGTCGATTGCCATTTGCGCTCAGGCAGCCGACAAGTACACAGTAATTCGCGACTTCAACCCGAGCTCAGGCGGAACCATTCCTTACGGCGCGCTGGTGATGGATACAAACGGAAATCTCTATGGCGCGAACTCTTCCGGAGGCAGCAACGGCTGGGGAACAATCTTTGAATTGACGCCAAAGGCTCCGGCAGGATGGAAATACACCCAGCTCTACGATTGCGGCGTCCGGCTGGATTGTGCGGTACCGATGGGATCGCTGGTGATGGACCACGCCGGCAATCTTTATGGTGTCACGATCTTCGGAAACGTCTTTGAAGTGAGCCCGAACGGTGCTGGCGACTGGACCGGTTCTGTGATTCGCATGTTCGGCGGCGGTTTTGATGGGAGCCAGCCAAGCCCGCTCGTGCTCGATTCGACTGGTAATTTGTATGGAACGAATGCAACCGGAGGCTCGAACAGCCTTGGATACATTTTCGAGCTTTCGCATTCCGGAGGAAGCTGGTCGCTCACTCATTTGCATGATTTCGGCGGCGATGACGGCGCGGAAACTACCAATACCGCCGGTAACATAGTCGCTGGCGTGATCCTTGATGCCTCAAGAAATCTCTATGGCACAACCGGGGCCGGTGGGACGAGCAAAAAGTGCAGCGGCGGCTGCGGCGTGATTTTCAAGCTGAAAAATGTCTCGGGAATTTGGACGGAAACTGTCCTGCACAGCTTCAGCGGCGGCGATGGCTCAGTTCCCAATGCGTCGCTCCTGATGGATCAATCCGGCAATCTTTTTGGCACTACCACCAGCGGTGGAGCGCATGGCCTGGGTGTCGTGTTCAAGGCCTCTCAGGCTTCCGGAGGCGCATGGCAGACGAGCGTTCTTCACCATTTCACCGGCGTGCATCTTGACGGGGCCTACCCGAATGCGGCGTTGATCATGGATTCGGCTGGAAATCTCTACGGAGCCACGTTCGCTGGCGGTGGGGATCTCGAGGGCTGTCAGGTCCTCAACGACTTCGGTTGCGGGACTGTTTTCGAAGTTTCACCAAATGGCGCCCAATGGAAGACTTCCGTTTTGCACGCCTTTAGCGGACGGAAAGACGGTGGTTTTCCCGGTGGAGTGCTCTTAGGAAGTGACGGAACCCTCTATGGTGCCGCGCAGTCGGGCGGGAGCCTCTTCGAGGGTGTCGTGTTCAAGCTCTCACCCGCGGGAACAGCGGTGGCGCCGTAGGTTTCAGAAATAACGAAGGCTGGGTATCCCGGAATGATTTCCGGATCCCAGCCTGCGTCTTACTTCACCTTGGTACAGAAATTGAGGCGGGCTTTCCCTTTGCGCAGAGCCCGTTTTTGTTTGGATGGCGCGGCCGAAGCCGCGCCTTTTCATCTCTTGCGACTAGTTGCCCGGGTTTGAGTTGTTGGCGCTGGTCGGAGCGGCGGGCGCGGCAGCAGTTGCGCCGAAACGCGCCAGACGCGGGAAGAAGGGTGTGACTTCGAACGGCATCTTGTCACGCGCTGAAGTGATGGCGACCGGAGCCGTCTTCACCATTTCCGCCTTATCGTCCCAGGGGTTGACCTTTACGCGGCCTCCGAGGGGAAGCGCCGCGATCTGATCGAGCTTGTTATTGTCGAGCGCCGGGCCTTGCGTGGCCAGGGCCGACAGACGATTGACTTGTCCGGCTTCCGCCAGCGGATTACCCAGGTGCGTGGTCAGAAGAGCGGCAAGCTGCGGAGTCCGCGCCTGCAAAGCTTTCAGGAACAAACCAACGTTGTCGAGTTTCTGTGCGTAGGGTGAGTTTTTCAGGAGATCGACGGCCTTCTTGTCGGCGGCCGCTTCTTCTTCAGGAATATGTTTGAAGCCGAGGTTCTGGTAGGTGCCTTCGTCGGAGAAGAGCATGCGGTCGTTGAACGCGTACTTCGATCCGAGGTTGTGGCCGAGAACGATGTGCGCGAGTTCGTGCGAGAGAACTGCCGCGAGGCTGGCCTCGTCGGGAAGCACGTCAATCAAGCCACGGCTAATCACGATCGTGTTGCCTACGCTGAAGGTTTCCAGCGGGGAAGTCAGCAGCACGCGTGTGCGGACGGGGCGCGGCAGGTCGATGTTGTTGGTAACTTCGAGGTTGTTGACGACCGTCTGAAGAATGTGGTCGACGTCGCCTTCCGGAGCCAGCAAACCAGCGCTGGTCAGGCGCTCGACGACGTTATCTTCCGCCTGCTGCTGCCATACACGCTCAGCTTGCAGCGGAGAAGCATCTTGAGCGGCAGAGCTCTCGTCAGTGACGCTGTCCACTTTGATCTGTGTCAGTTCGTCGTCTTTGCCACCCTTCTTCAAGTCGTATCCCCAGATGCGGGTCTGCGCCTTGAAGGCAACTTTGTTCTTCACGCCGGCGCTGAAATCGCCTTCTTCGCTGTAAATGAAGGACGGCACCCAGTAGCCCGGAATCAGGTTCAGGCGCCAGCTGTCCATGTGAAAAAAGTAGGTATTGCGCGATGCCGGAGCGTACGTTCCGTTGAGGCGAACGATGTTGTAGCCCTGGTCTTCGACCCAGATGCGGCCCAGGAAGCGGCCCTTGCCAGATTTCGCCTT
>DATAUY010000016.1:0-5519 GCA_036268025.1 Candidatus Sulfotelmatobacter sp.
ATTCCACCCGCTCCGCCGTTGTAGCTGACGTGCGAATTGTTGACGATGACCGTGCGGTTGAAAACGTGGGTCACGTTGGTGACGCTCACATTGGTGACCGAGCGGTTGTAGAAGAACTCGCGCCCGCGCCACTCGCCGCCGCCAAAACCCACGCCGCCATAGCCGAATCCGTAATTAACTCCGCCATAGAAGCCGACGTGCGGCCCCCAATACCCGGGATGCCAGGCATAGAATCCGCCTCCCCAACCCCAGTAGCCAGGCGTCCACAACATGCCGACGGGCGCCACGACCCACGTTCCCGGCACCCAGTAATAGCCGCCTTCGTCATTCCAGGCCCAATAGCCGGGCGTCCAGAAATAGCCTGGGCCGGGGCAAATGGGCTGGGCGTACACCGGAATGGCCGGTGGGCCGAAACGAACCGAGATTCCTACCGCAACCTGTGCGTGAGACGCCACGGCGAAAGAGAAAAGAAGGAGTCCCAAGGTTGCCCACTGGATGATTCCCCGCTGAAGTATGGATTGAAGCATGTCTCGGCAAATTGTGGATCGCCGAAATAAAGATCGGTTCATCTGATGGCCCTTTCTTGCTGGTCCTGCTTGCTGGTCCCGAGAGGTCGAACGGAAGTGCCTTCGTTAACGCCATTGTGACGCAGAAATCCGCTTTCGGCCCGTTACGTTCCTCCCATGTAAACACTGAACTTCCGGGTATGTTGCGACGTCCTGACAGTTTGAATGAGGGGGTTAGAGGAGAGTTGCGTGAATGCCTTCGCATCGGGGAGTTTGCACTCAGACCCAGACTTGAGGCTAATTGACTCTCTTCGCCCGCGCGATGCGCTCGTCGATCGGCTTACGTCCAGCGAAGCCTTCCTGGGTTCCGTGCCAGTGGGTAATAGATTTCTCTCCCAGTCGCCAGCACAGCAGGATGGTTTGGCCCTCGACTTCGCAGGGAAAGTCGAGCAGGCCCATGTCAAGATCCTTCACCTGCACGCCAATCGAATCGATCTCGGCCACGGCGTCTTTCCCGTGCTGTTCGGCTTTGGCGCGCTCCGCGCGGCGGCGGGCCATGGGAACGACATCCACGAAAGTTCCGCCGTTCAGGAAAATGCGGTGCTGAAGGGCCTGGAGTTCGCCCTCGGATTCCTCGATGGTCTTCTTGGCGTTGATTGCCGCGCGCAGCAGTGATTCGAGCACGGGCAGGAGTGTCTGGGCTTCGTCGAGAGTGAATGTACGGTCAGACATGCGCGATAGGATTATTTTATCGCATCCGCCTGCCGCGATACAGATTTGATCATTTATCCAAATCCACGCGCACCGGAGCGCCCAAGCCAAGGCCGCGTCCGCAGTCGCTCACGTAGAGCAATGTATGCGAATCCTCCCACGACGGCGATGTGGCATTGCATGCAGCCGAGGTGAGCTGACGCTCTGCGCCGCTTTGAAGGTCGCGGACGAACAGATGCCAGGCTCCGGATTCGCGGCGGCTGAAGGCAAGATTCTTTCCATCGGACGAGGACGCGGGGTGGCGAACCGCTCCGCTGATCTCAATCAAACGCCGAACGGTGCCAGAGGACGAGTCAAATCTCGACAAATGTGGATTGGCTGCGCCACCAGATGCAAAGATCAGTGTTCCGTCCGAAGACAGGCTCATCTCGAGGATGTCACTCATCCGTTCGGAATAGCTGATAGGGAAGCCCTGTCCATCTTTCAGCAAATGAATTTCAGTCTTGTTCGCCTTATCGGTGAGGAAAGCGAGCCAGCGGCCATCGGGCGAGATCGCAGGATCGTGGCCCTGCGCCACTTCTTCCGGAACAACTGCGGTCTGCCCAATTTGTGCTGACGGCAGGCGGAAAATTCGCGAGTCTATGCTCGCTACCTCGACGTATACAAACGGCGAGTGTGGCGCTGCCGCAACCGCAAGCACATCTCCGCGTAGCGGCAGTTGCTGGTCGAAGTCGCTCTGGAGGCCCGCGAGCGTGAAGCCACGCGGCATCATCTCGTTCACCAGCAAATAGCTTCCATCTTTCTCAATTGAAAACGCGCCGTATCCAAAGGGAGACGGGGAAAGACGGCGGGAAAAATCTTCATCCCGGTTCCGCAATACCTGAATGTTGGAGAAGGCCAGCAACCCGAACCAGACTGTAGCCAATCCGTATCCCAGCGTGCGAAATCGCGGATTCATGCGCCCGGGAGCTTCATAGAGCAAGAGGGTGTAAAGCAGTAGATCCGCAATCAGGCGAAGTTGCAGATTGATCCACAAAAAAGCAGGCCATGGAAAACTCGCGATCGCAAAAAAAACCACCAGCAGGAACGCGCTGCCTGCACGACCGCGCTTAAGCAACAGGTCCACGCCTACGATGACGGTGAAAATCAGCAGGCAGTGGTGATACGCGGTTGGCATGGAAGAGAGCAGGATCAAAAGCGGAAGGAAGGTCGCCCACTCCCACGCGGTCGTCTGGGGATTCTCTTCTTCGCCGGTGAAAAGCAGAAAACTGAAGAGCAGAACGGTCGCCAATGCCGCCTGCGCCAACGAATAAACTATCGGCGAGTTCAGCCAGGGAGCGGGATTCAGTTCGGGCTCAAACAGGAAGAGCCGGTGGAAGAGCGCGGTGAACGAATTGTATTCCAGAGCGTATGGCCCGATCTGGTCGCCATGCGCGGCGCGAGGCAGAACTTCCAGCAGGAAAATCTTGTGAACATTCCATCCGAAGAGCAGTACCGACAACGCAGCCAGGGCCGCCCCTGTGACGACCAGTCCGGCAAGAGCGCGCCAATTCCGTTTGCGAAAAAAAAGAAACAGAAAGAATGCCGGAAAGAGTTTCAGCGCGGCTGCACAGGCCAGCGCGCCGCCCGCGGTAAACTGCCATCCCCGGCATGCGGCGAAGTACGCCGCGGTGATGAGCAACAGGAGCAGCAGGTAGTATTGCCCGTACCAGAAATTGTCGTGCAGCGGGAGTAGACATAAGAACGACAGCAGCAGCAAGCGGCGCCATGACAAAGCCGTCACCTGCCGCAGAATCCAGAGGAGAAGTCCCAGGAACGCGAGATTTATAACGAGCCAGACACGTTTCGCCCTAAGCGGAGGCAGCTTCGCGATGGGCAACACCGGAAGTGCGCCGATGGGCGGCTGGGGCGCAAATCCTGCAACAGACTGCGGGACCCGAAAGTAGTCGTTGTAGCGCTGGAACCAGCGCCACTCGTATGCGCGATCGAGCGGTATACCCTGCCGATGCACCGCAGCGGCCAGGTAATAGTTCGTGAAATTCGTGCTCAATTGCCGCCAGGCAGGAGCAAAGCTGCGGACTGCGAAAACTCCCACTAGCAGCGCCAGCAGAATCCACTCGACGGCAGCGCTGTAGCGGGAGTCTTTAAATCGGGCGGGCATCTTCTCTGTCAGGCCGCGGCTAGCTTATCGCAAATTGTTCCGGCAGATGTCGCGTTCATGCGGCCGCGAACGGCATGCAGAACGCGTCAAGGCGTTCTGGCGTGCGAGGGGTCGGGCGAAGTTGCCGCGTTTAGATCAATGTTGAGCCCAAGCACTTCGCCTCCGGGCGCGTAACAGTTTCCATCGTGGTTGTAGTTCGAGCAGCGCCCGGCTACATCTTTGCGCTGCGGCGATTGCGCGAACTGCCAGACTTCGGCGAAACTCACTCCGCTTTGCATGGGGCTTGGAGGATGCTGCGAAACTGCGCAGCCCGGCGCTGGAGGGCAGGCGTCGTTCGTGACCCAATAAGTTATGTCCAGTGTGGCGTTTTGGCCGGAAGCGGTGTCTCCTGCATGCTCCCGGATGTCTACCGCAGTGACGACATTGCCATCATCAGGAGCCGGTTGGCCTGAGCAGTAGACGCCTGCACGAAATCCGGCTACGGTCACTCTATCAACCCAGGAATCGATGTAGGCCTTCTGTTCGGGCAGCATGCGCCCGCCCTGCTCCTGATCGAGAAAGATGATGGTCTTCGCAGGAAATCCTTCGCGCTTAGCCGAGGCGACGGCTGCCGCCGCGTCTGACTTGCCGAGCCGTTGCGCGTTGGCCACGGTCTTCAGTTGCGCGTAGAGGCGCCCGTTGAAGAGCACCAGAAAGCCGAATCCTGCGGACTCAATCGCCGCGCGGTGTCCCGCCCATGTATTCGCCGACTCTCCGGGAGGGGTGTTCAGCCAATATCCGGCATAGGAAAATGTCTGCTTCAGGATTTTTAGACTGGCGTCGCCGGGATATTTGTTGCGGTCGAAGCCGAGGAATGTGTTTTGTGCTGACAATAACGAGCAGGAACAAATCAGCGCCGCTGCGAGCCACCACCTCATGAATTCGATTCTAACGGTTGCCGGCCACTTCGCCGCGACGGCTCCGGAAGCACACGGCAAAGACATCATGGTTACGACCAAGCGCGGGCCCCGGACGCAGTGGTGATTAGCAGGAGGCGCGGTCACCCTCCGATGTGCACCATTGTTCTCGACGCAGGCACGAAGTCAGGTTCGCCGATATGGTGGCGCTCTTCTTTCTTCGCCACGATACCTCGGATGAATTCTTCCAGTTCCTCATCGCTAGCGCCGCGCTGCATCTGCGCGTGCAGATCGTGGTCCCAGAGGGAGAAGAGGCAGGTGCGAATCTTGCCATCGCTGGTAATACGGATGCGGCTGCAATGTCCGCAGAAGGGATGCGACACAGGGGCGATAACCCCAATCTCACCGATGCCGTCTTCAAAGCGGTAGCGGCGGGCCGTCTCGGAACGGGCATGAGGAATTTCAACAAGCGGACGATAGTCAGCCATGCGTCTGAGAATTTCGTCCAGCGTGACTACGGTCGAAGGCGACCATGTGCGATCTTCTTCCAGCGGCATGAATTCTATGAATCGAACGATTACGCCCTCTTCGCGTGCGAACATGCCGAAGGGGATGATCTGGTCTTCGTTGAATCCGCGCATGAGCACGCAGTTGACTTTCAGCGGCCACAGTCCGGCGCGGCGCGATGCGCGGACGCCCGCCAGCACCTGATCGTATCCGTTGGGCACACGGGTGATGCGGGCGAAGCGGTCGGGATCGACGGCGTCCATCGAAACAGTGACGCGTGTCAGTCCGGCATCTTTCAGCGGCTTTGCAACGTCGGCCAGCAGATGGCCGTTGGTCGTCAGCGCAATGTCGAGGAGTTCGCCGTGGTCGAATGCGTTTTCATTCCGCCAGAAGCGCTCCCCGCTTGGCTTCCCAAGTTCGTTGCCATTCCGAGGAACGAAGCGACGAGGAACCTGCTGTTCTTCGGGATTCTGCAACGGCTCGCCTTCAGTTCGGACGTGGAAGAGGGGCGCTTCAGCGCCGCGATCAGAATCGATGTCTCGATGGTGCTTCAGCCCCCGCGGCCGCAACTTCGCCAACTCCCGTACAAACTCGACCACACCATTCCGCAGCAGCGGCTCGCCTCCGGTCAGCCGGATCTTCGTAACTCCCATACCAACGAGAACCCGCGCCATCCGCAAATAGTCTGCAAAGGGGAGGTCGCCGTAGAGCGCGCCTTCGTTTCCGGTCCGGCAATAG
>DATAUY010000017.1:0-15896 GCA_036268025.1 Candidatus Sulfotelmatobacter sp.
GACATCCAAGCTCGCCGTCTACCGAGTCGCACCCGCTGGCGCTCCGCCAAAGTCGCGCGTCATCCGCGCAAGCAAAGCATCAAAGCGCGGGTTGCCGTGCAAATGCCTCAGCCGCGGCTCCCGCGCCAAATAGACCAACCACGGCGAGCGTTCCGCAAACGCCTGCTCCAGTAACGCAAAGGCTTGATCGTGGTCGCCGAGCGCTTCGTAAATCAATCCTAACTCATAAGGCGAAACGTACCGTTCCGGGGATCGCGCAGTGAGCCGCTCCAGCGTCCGAAGCGCATCCGCCCGATTGCCGTTGGCCGCCTGCGCGTGCCCAAGAGAGCTGAGGTGCACACTCGCGCCCGAGAGTTCCGCCCCTTTTCGGATGACTGCTTCCGCTTCGCCGGTCGCGCCTGTGCCTAGATGAGCCCAGCCCTGAAAAATGCGATTCCACGAAAAGCCTGGGTCGTTGGCCAACGCACGCCCTGATTCGCTGAGAGCTTGATCGAAGTTGTGCGCCATCACGTGGTGCCACACGAGGTGAAGCTGTGACATTGGATCCGCGGGATCCAGGTTCAGGTAGATTTTGCTCTCGGCCAGCGACTCCTCCATGCGTTCCGCTGCCACCAGCAGATGCGAATACCAATGGTGCGCCGGCCCGTAACGCGGATTGAGCCGGATTGCCTCCGAAAACGCCCGCTCGGCCTCCGGAATCTCCCAGCGGTAGTGGAGCAGTGCGTAAGCCAGCGCCGCATGCCCCTCAGCCAGCTCTGGCTTCAGGCGAAGCGCCTGCTCTGCATACGACATCCCCTTTTGAAAACCCTCATGTGGCGGAAGCATACCGCCCTCCCAGCTCGCCAGCGTGTTGTAAGCATCCGCCAAGCCCGTGTACGCAAGGGCATACGTCGGATCGCGCTTCGCCGCCTGTTCGAAGTAGGCAATTGCCTCCATCGTACCCGCCGGGCGTCTTCCCCAATGATGGCGGCCCTTCAAATACAGCGCGTACGCTTCCGGATCTTCCGAATGGCGCGCCGCCGAGGGGGAGCGGGCGCCCAGTAACTGTGGGCGAAGCTTGTCTACGATCGCAGCCGTGATCTCATCCTGCACTTCGAACACGTCCGTCATTTCCCGATCGTACCGCTCGGACCACAGGTGACGACCGTCGTTAACGTCGATCAACTGAACCGTGATCCGGAGCCGGTTACCGGCACGCCGAACACTTCCGTCGAGGATCACACCTACATTCAACCGCCGTCCAATTTCGCGAATATCCAACCCGTGCCGACGTAGGGCGGCGGCCGACCCTCGTGCGATCACGTGCAGATCGTCATACCGGCTCAGCGCGTTGATCAGTTCCTCGGCCAGTCCGTCGCCGAATTGTTCGCCATCCCCACTCACGCTTGCAAAGGGCAACACCGCGATCGAAGAAGCCGGACTTGTGCTGGCCCTGACCGTCTCGGGGACGGCTCGGACCCCGCCACTGCGAAGTGCCTCGAGTAGCTCCACCATCGACTGGTAGCGCTCCGCGACCTGTTTCCGCAGGCACCGCACGATGATTTGTTCCAACCACACGGGAACGCGCGGCTGGATCCGCGACGGTAGCGGTGGATCATGCAGCGCGATTTCGTGCATCGTCGATAGCAGGCTGCAGGCCCTGAAGGACATCTGGCCCGTGACAGCCTCATAAAGAACCGAGCCGAAAGCAAAAATATCTGACCGCGCATCGAGCGGCTCACCGCGCGTCTGCTCGGGAGACATATAGGAAACCGTCCCCACCAGCATTCCCGTTACCGACTGTCCATCAAGCGAATCGGCTCCCGCCGGGCTCAGCTGTTTGGCCAGCCCGAAATCGAGAACCTTTACCTGGCCGTCGTTCGTGACCATAATGTTCGCGGGCTTGATGTCCCTGTGAATCAATCCCGCGGCATGCGCAACCGCTAGCGCGCCGGCGAGTTGGATCGCATAACCGCCGGCCTCCGAAATCGGCAAGCCCTCGGGACGGATCAACTCCTTGAGCGTCTTACCCGCCACATACTCCATCACCAGGTAATCCACTCCGCCATCGCTCGCCATGTCGTGCAGCGTGACGATATTGGGGTGATTCAGCTTCGACGCCGCCCGCGCCTCCTGAAGGAAGCGTCTCTTTCGATCCGGATCGGCGACATGCGTCGACGGCAGCAGCTTAATCGCTACCGTCCGGTGAAGCCGCGTGTCGAGGGCTCGGAACACCTGTCCCATGCCGCCGACGCCGATTTCTTCAAGAATGCGGTAATGTCCAAGCGCAACGCCTTTCAGGTCAGGCCTCGGCGCATCTGCCGCCGTGACGGGGCCAACGTTGGTGGCGGTCAACTGGGCCGCAAATGCTGGCTGCTCGATGAAGCTGGCAGAGTCGCTATGATGAGCAAGCAGCGATTCCACCTCGCGGCGCAGTTCTTCATCGCCAGCACAGGATTCTTCAATCACAGAACCGCGCCGGCTTTCGTCCGCCGCAAGGGCCTTGTGAAAAATGCTTTCGACTTTTCCCCAGCGCTCAGGCTTCATCGGATTTCTTCTCGCTCAATTCACGCATTAGCCAGGCCTTGGCCAACCGCCAATCCCGAGCCACGGTGTCAGGCGAAACCTTCAAGACTTCGGCAGTTTCTTCAACGCTAAGACCGCCAAAGAAGCGCATCACTACAACCTGGCTCTTACGGTCGTCCACTTTCGCCAGCTGATTGAGAGCATCGTCTACAGCTACCAAATCAGTGGAGGGTTCCGGAGAGATTGCCAGTACGTCGTCCAATGAAATCGCTTTTGCGCCATCGCCGCGTTTGTGCGATCGCCGGGCCCGGGCCTGGTCCGTGAGAATGCGTCGCATTTGTCGCGCACACAGCGCGAAGAAATGCGCCCGGTTCTGCCAGTCAATCAGCTTCAGATCGGAGAGACGCAGATAAAGCTCATTGATCAGCGCCGTCGTCTGTAGCGTATGGCCGTTCCGTTCCCGTGACATGCAACGCCGGGCGGCCCGATGCAGCTCGCGGTAAACCTGAGGAGTCAGCTTCTCCAGAGCACGTTCGTCGCCTTGCCGCCATGCCTGAAGCAGTTGGGTGATCTCGTGTCCGAGGGCGTCATCCATCCAAAAACCTCTCCCCGGGAAGGCGGCTAATTGCGTAAACATTACCACACACCCGACAGTTTCAGGGTCAGGCGTCCCAAGGAAGTTTTTTCCCACTTACAGGTTTCCGCTGCGATTTTCGCTATATGGAGTGAAGGCAAACAAACAGGCGCGGTGAGAACGACAACCGTGCCCCAAGATCGAAGGAGAAATGGACATGAAATCGACATTCAAGAAGAGGTACACATGTTTTGTGGCCCTGCTCGCTATGGGAATTATCCCGGCGATAGGAGCCGCCCAGGCACGTAACTGGCGGGGCGATGACGATCGACTGGCCCAAGTGACTGAACTGGAACAGCTTCACGCAACTTTTCACGCGGCCGTCAGCGTTCACGATCCAGTGAATGGCGATTCGCCGGCAGTGATAACTCAGCGAATCCGCCAGGCACTCTCGATCTGGACTGAAGACGCCGAGCTCACTACCACGGCAGGAAATTATGTTGGCAAGGGCGATCCGGATGATCCCGCAAGTTGCCCTTTACCCTCGGGCGACACGTCTGCCACCGGTCAACAGGGCACGCTGTGCACGTTCTTCAAGTATGTTTCCGGCGGCTTGCAGGCAGCCAATAAGTTTGTGTCGCTTTCGCCGGCGTACAAAACGAAGTTTGTCCCTGTAAAGGATGATGACGGCCGATGGAAATCATCGGTGTATTTCGAATGCCATTACTTTGATGTTTCATTGAATCCAGCCACCGGCCAGCCGTTTTGGACAGCCGAGAGCCACGTAGCCCTTGATGGTGAAGCCAAGAAGATCAACGGGCGGTGGCTATTGACGCACGCTAGCGCATCCGCCGTTGGAATTCCGGTTCCGTGAAGCAGAATGCCCGATGCACGCGCTCGCCAAGGGCGCAGCGCGTGCATCCGGATTATTCCACCACTTTGAGTATCTTTTGACGCCCCCTTGCGGGCTGACGAGTGTGACGGCGATGTTACGTCAATGACCGTTGACAAAGAGACGATTTCGGTGCGCTTTTGGAGTTCCATTAACTGCTTAGGGCAGAACAGTAATCGATAATCGACTACTGCAGCGGATGCCGACGGCAACGTCAGGGTCCCGCGCGCTCGCGGTGCATCGAAATATCGACGCAGACTCGCGACGAATAAGTCTTCTTTGTTTTCGGATTCTACAGGCCGCACTTATTCATGCCAGTCGCCTGATCCAGGCACTGAACGCTCGTTTCAGCAAGCCGTGTTTCCGGAAAACTGCGATCGCGTTGTCAGCAGAAAGGGCGGGTAGCCTATGGGTATGTCGGTGCCGCCAGTCGCGGACTTACTTTGATTCCTTAATGATCGCGTCCGCGGCATTGCCGGCCACGACCCAGTTTGCCGAGCCGGCTACGACGGCTTCATCCTCGAACCAGAGAAAACCAAAGTCGTCGATGCACTCGGGAAAATCGGGCTTGATGATGATGTACCCCGGAATCACCGCGCCCGGAATGTATGAGTTATCGCCCCGGTTGTTGCTATAGGTCTTGATCTTCGAGACCGTACCGACGCCAGCTACGTATGAAGTGCTGGATACCGGGTGAGTGCCGAGAATGTAGTTGACGGCGCGCAGCGTATATTCCGGGCCCACAAGATCTGGAAACGCCTTGTGCAGGAAGTAGGTCCGAATGGCCATGTCAACCACGGCGCCTGAGCCGCCCCACCCACCGAGGCTCGGAGGCACGCCGAACGGCGTAGCGTCTAACTGCTTGTCCAGACCCGCCATGTATATCTTTATCGCTTCACGCATTTGATCTCTCGCGCTCGGATCCAGATAAGGCAATGCGCGGACCGCCGTCCATCCACGCAAACCGATCTGCTGCTGTGTGATCATCTGCGGGAACAACTCCCGGAGACGAGACTTGTAGAGGTCCGCCCCATGAGTGGCAATGGTCAGTTCCAAGGCCGCAGTCCATTCCAGTCCCGGACTGAACGCGTTACGATCGGAGCTGGGCCGCGGAGTTGTTGGCGCATTCGTCGAGGTAGAACTTGCAGAATCGACCGCACTACCCGTTCTGTTGCGAGCGGCTTGCGAGCCAGCGACCGCGCCCTGCGAGGCAGCCAGCACTCCGCCGGAAGCACCTGCTGGCGCACCGCCGAAGCCGCCGCCAACCGGCGTCGGATGAGCCTTCTCGTCGTTCCATGCTTTGATCGCGGTATCGAGACAGTCTTTCGCTAATGCGTCGTCCCAGCCTTTCAGCGTATCCGCCGCTGCGGCCAAGGCCGCAATGGCATTCCACTGGAAGTACGGATTGTTAGTAGTAAAGATCCAGCGATCGTCCGGCTTGCCGGAGTAGTCGCCTTTCACTTCGTTTGGGGCGAGTTCCGGATCGTAAATGCGGCCATCAGTTTTCGACGCTCCGTCGCCTACCTGTGTGTACTGGCGCAAATCTGGCTCATGAGTGCCACGGATGGCGTGGCCGATGTTGTGAAACTGCGCCAGGATGAGCAGTGCCCCGTGCTTGACTTGCTCGACCGTATCCGGCACCCCATCGGGACGGTGCATCTCAACCTCACGGGCGGTTTCATCCACAGTGAGCTCGTCATATGTGAGATTGAATTCGCGATACGCCAGAGCGAGGCTCTGAATCACGCTCAGCTGTGCGGGCTCCTCGAGGTCGAAGTCGCCAGCATCGTACCAGCCGCCCACGTTCATCCCAGGGATATGATCGCCGCCTTTGTACTTCCCGTCCGTTGCTGTGGCCTGATTCCAGCCGTCGAATTGCTCCCCGACGACTGGCGCCATACGGCCATCATCCAGGTTCGAAGCTCCGTGCCACACGCGATAGCCTTCGCGAACGGAAACATGATCCATCTGCGCGGCAAGGTGATGGTCGAGGCTATCCTGCCAGATGTTCGCGTAAGCGTCGTTGGAAATAGGAAACGGCGCTGTTCGCTGGTCCGCATACTCGATGACGTAAAGTCCGGAGTTCCTCACCGGGGTGAAGTCGAATTTCGAATAAACATACCGAAGCCAGGGCGTTGAAGGCATGATCGGGCCCTCGAACACCTGCTTGTACGATCCGTCCTCCATCAGGCGCAGCACTTTTGCCGTCTTCGGACCGTTGTACTTCGGGTCAAGTTCGAGAACCGCCACCTTGGAAAATCCCGGGGCATACCCTACCTGGCTGTGCGCGATCATCGGCGGCCGTGTCCAATTCGGAATTACGTCTGGCCAGATGTGCCAGACGATGGCCCCGGTGGTCTTGCCCGAGGGGATCAGCGAACGCAAAACGAACCAGCCGTTCTGCGCGCGGTTGCGTCCATCAAACAGCATGAGGTCGGCGGTCTCGGACTTTATGTTGACCCGGGCCAGCGCGTCGTCGAGCCCAAGCGTGATGCTCTTGCCGTGGGCGAACGGTAGTGGCTGCGTGTATCCCTTGGCCTTATCCCAGTCCTCAAGGTAGTAGGCCTTTTTCGGTTCGTCAGCCAGCGGCAATACTTTGATCATCGGGTCATTCGGCGTTCGCGGGAAGATGCCGGCTCGGGTTCCGTCCACAAGGTAAGTCTTGCCCATGTAGATCGACGGCAGAAACTCCAGGTTGAAGCCCGCGCGGCCAGCCAGTTTCTGTGGCAGCGGCTTATCAAGATTGATGCTGACCCTAACACCGCCGGGTTCCGCTGCGACTTCCAGCGTGTAGTTCAAATCGAGGGTCGGGAACGCAAGATCGGCGGTGAGCCGGTTGTTCTCCCTATCGACATTGCGCCCCTTCAGGGTTGCCACCAGGTCCCACTGCTCAGGCGTCGGCATCATCCGCACGTCGCCGTTCGTGGCGATGCGCTGGCCGTGGAGAATCATCTCCATCGCCGCGTTCTTCTGGTCTACAAAAACGGGATGGTAGGTACTGTCGTAGAGAAACACGCTGAAACCCTGTGTGTCGAGGTAGTTCTTATCGGTCACCCTCACGGCAAAATCGGCGCCGAACAGACTTGGGCTAAACGTCAGGGCGAGGAGTAGGCGCACTATGAATCGGGAGAGCATAGGCTGCGTTTAGACTACTACTCCTTTGGCATAAGCTCATATGACAGGCGCACAGCCCGAGCGCACTTGTTCCCACGGCGCGGGTTTGGGTTGCCATCGCGAAGAAGTTCAGCGCCCTTCAACAGTCGTGGGGAAAGTCAAGTCTGCGTTCGCTAAACGATCGATTTGTGATCGCTTAGGATTCGCCTCGGAAGGTTGACGAAGTCGGACTGCGGTTCTCAGTTCCGGAGAAAAAGGCAGATGGAACTGCGCAGAATCCAATACAGTGCATGCGGCGCGCTCTTGTTAACAAAGCTTCGCTCAATGAAAACGCTTTTTCTCGAAACTTCGGACCTTTCCGTTCCGCCCTGCTACAACTAAGAAACGGGGCAATGATAAATGGGGATTTTTCAACAGTTATCGCCGAGGAAGCAAGTCCTAATTCCGGTCACTTTCGATCTTGGCGTTTCGGGAACGTGGAGAAAGCCGGAACACGAAATTTGTGCTGAAACGGATTCCGTTCTGGGGCTCGACGGCAGCATTGGAGCTCACAAAATGTGCCCGCAGGTAATCGGCATTAAAGCGAACGGCATAGGACGGGGACAGATCGTATTCGATTCCGCCTCCGATTGCCCATGAAAAGCGGGACTCCCATCCTCTGAAAAACACGTCACTCACCGGAACGGACCCATCCACCAAGGTCATGCCCACAAGCGGCCGAATGAGGAATCGGAGATTATGTTTCTGAGCCGCAGTAAACACCGGACCTGCGAAGGCGCTCAGAACAGAGCTGCTGTGTCCGGATTCGAGATCCCGTCCAGCGCGAACATAGCTGGAATCCAAAGTCGCTCCCCAACTCGGATTTATGTTGATCGTGCCGCTGACGTCAACGCCATTCAGATCGACCGCCGGCTTCCCTGAAAAACCTAGTCTGAGGTGGCTGTAGCCAACCGCGATGTCCCCCGGAGTGATTTCGGCGGCAGGCGCGGGCGCGTATTGGGCGAACAAAGGAGTAGCGAGCACGACCGTGAAGATGGACAACTTTACTAAGAGTCGCACGGCACTCCTTGAGTCCTGCGATCCGCGTCGCGATCGGGCTTTCATCTTTATGGGCACTCCCACTTAGTGAACGCTTAGGACAGCGGCTCCGCTTATTTCGTCCATGGTCGCGGTCACAGTTGTCATTCCTGCATGTGCGCCTCTTGCGATGCCCGCGGACGTCAGACTGGCCACATCCGGCGAGGAAAGAGTCCACCTTACCCAAGGCGTCACATCCCTTATGGTGCCGTCGCTGAAACTACCGATGGCCTTGAATTTGGTGGAACTGCCCAGTTCCAGAGCGGCAGCCGCAGGCGATACGACGATCGAGTTGGCTTTCGCGCCTGTGACCGTCAGTTGGGCGGTTCCCACCAGTCCGTCTAACAAGGCTACGATGGTCGAAGTTCCAGGGGCCAGCCCGTTGGCGTCACCGGCAGAGACTGTAGCAACCGAGGGCACCGACGATGTCCATAACACGAAATCTGTCAGGTCTTGGGTTGTGCCATCCGCAAACGTTCCGAGCGCAGTGAAAGCGAACCCGGTTTGCGCGGCTATGCTGGCGCTGGCAGGTGAGATCTGGATTGCTGTCAGCTGTGGGTTGACCAGGATCGTGCTCGTGCCGGTGACTGCGCCGAATTGTGCGGAGATCGTCGCACTTCCTGCGGAGACTGCCCCCACGCTACCCGTATTGTCGACCGCGGCAACCGACGGGTTCGAGGAACTCCAGGTAACGTCATCCGTGATTACCTGCGTAGTGCCATCGCTTAGCGTGGCGGTGGCAGTGCAGTCTACGAAGCTATTCGGCGCCAGTTCGGCGGTGGCTGGGGTGACGGAGATCGACGATATCGTCGCACTCGTTACATTGAGCGGCGTAGACCCCGTAACTCCATTAAAGGTGGCAGAGATGTTGGCCGTGCCTGGGGTGACCCCTGTAGCAATGTCCGTATTGTTGTCGATGGTAGCGACGGCGGTGTTGTCCGAGCTAAATGTCACATCGTCCGTGATGTTCTGGACGCTGTTATCGCTGAACCGGCCGGACGCGGTGAAATCCAGTGTCGTCCCGACTGCAATCGTCTGCGATGGCGGCATGACCGTAATCGATACGATCGTGGCATTCGTGACGTTTAGTGTGGTGGAACCACTGATGGATCCAAGGGTCGCGGTGATGGTCGAACTTCCTGCAGCCTGACCTTTCGAGTCGCCCGTGCCGAGGATTTGGGCAACTGCAGTGTTGGATGAGGCCCATGTGACCTGTCGGGTCACATTCTGAACGGATCCATCTGAATAATTGCCGAGAGCATGAAACTGCACGGTCGTCGTAGCCGCTATGGTTCCGTTTGAAGGCAGGATCGAGATCGAGATCAAGGTCGGAGACTGGACGCTTACTGACGTGCTCCCGGTGATGGAGTCAGAGGTCGCTGAGATCGAAAGTGAACCCAGGGCGAAAGCCGCGGCCAGCCCGCCATTGTTGATTGCCGCAATGCTTTGGTTCGAGGAACTCCAGTCGACAGACGCGGTAATGTCCTTCGTGCTTTGATCGGAAAAGGTCCCGATGGCGGTGAACTGATTAAGGGTGCCGAGAATCAGATCTGGATTTGCCGGAGTTATGGCAATCGACACCAGAACGACTTCAGTATTTCCACCAATACCGGGAGCAAAGCCGCCAGCGCCGCAACCGCTCAGCACGCTGAAGCACAATAAGGCAGCGCAGGCTGCATGCACCTTTATGAAGCCTTTCCATCGAGTCGATCCGGGAGATCTCACCATTTCAGATGATGGGTTGAAATTCATAAACGCAGCCAATGGCTTCGGTAGAAACTGCCAATCAGAGATCGGTGCAATCCCATGATCGGCGGTAAGCGTGTTCATTATAGGCACGCTGCTGGCGGCCAACAATCGCACGAACGTGGAGGGTACTTTGGTTTTTGGGGTTGGTGTAGTCGTAATTGCTTCCCCGCGCACCAAAACAGATAACCTCGCTCGTGCGCCCGATCGGCCTATCATCTCTAATTAAGAGTCGGCAGGAGCTACCCCCATGGCAGCAAATCAAGTAGTACTCTACTTCGAGAAACCGGAAGATGCTTTGCTTTTCACTCTGGCTGCGAGTTCGGTCATGTCGCCTGAGGGGTCGATGCATAGCAGCAGAGCGGCGGTGAGGGTTGCAGAAAAGATTTCCAAAGCCAGTCGCATCACAACCGAGGGTGCGCTCAATATGGCGGGAAGGGCGGCGAAATAGATGATTCGAAAAGCTGCACTGCGAATCGGAGTGCCGGTGCTACTCGTTTTCATTGCATGCAATGCGTACCTCGCCCTCAACCACCAGAGATGGATCCAGACAATCGCAGCGCTCACACTTGAAAGCTCCGCCATCAAAGCGGAAATCTCGGGTGTTTTGAAAGATGTGACGGATATGGAAACAGGTCAGCGTGGATACCTGCTGACTGGGAACGAAGCTTACTTGCAGCCTTACACCGAGGCCAAGGGCCGGATCGAAATCGATTCAGCCAGTCTTCGTTCAGCCCTCTCGAATCGGACCCAGCACGAACAATCGCTGGAGTCGCAGTTGGAGTCTGTAATTAAGTCAAAGCAAGCTGAGATGGAACGCTCCATCAGTCTGCGCCAACACGGTTATCGCCGCCGCTCTTTCAATCTCATCGATACAAACGAAGGCAAGAACTACATGGATGAGATTCGTCGAATGTCGTCTTTGCTGTCTTCAGCCGAGAATAATAATTTCGCCAGGCTCAACCAGGAGAGGACTGCCGCGCTAAGGAGAGTATTAAAGCTGACCGTCATCACCAATTCTGTCCTGTTGGTGCTGGCGGCATCTCTGTTTGGACTGATGCGCCGTCATGTTCGACTGGTAGGAGAAGAGGCGGCGCAAAGTCGGAATGAGCTGGCCGTGCGGGATATGCAACTGGAAAAGCTAACCTCTGCCCTCTCCGGTCAGGCACGCTCCAACATCACTGCCATCAACATGAACTCCCGCTTGCTGCTTGAAAATTACGGAGGCTTTCTCCCACGACAGGGACACGAGTACGCCGAGCAGATGGAGCAAGCGGCGGCAGAAATGGAACGACTCCGGCAGGATCTGGTTGGAAGTTCACTGTCAAACGGCAACGGAAGGGCAGCCTAGCCATTGTTGTTGAGCCCGCTCCCTGCCGCGTTGTCAAACAATGTCGTAAAATAGGTGGCGATTACGGGGCAAACAAAAGTCACGTCCCGCTTCGCAAAGCATTCGGTTTCTGATCGCAGAATGCACACCCTAACGATCGGCCTGGCGATCCCGCCGAGACCTTATTCCAGCAGATCTCTGCAGTTTGCAATGACATTTAAGTTTCTTTTTTGGTTTGAAAGGTGCGGGCTTTTGATTGGCAAACGCGGGTCGCGCTGCGCGCGAGCAAGTGCTCAGCGAGACCCCCGCTTGTAACCCACATCCAATTATTCGACTGGTTCGAATCCCGTTTTCATGGTTATCCGGGTTCCTGCGACATTTCCCTGCAAGTGCGCCAGCAAATTCCCCGACTCGTCATACTGGTCAATCGTGAATCTTCCCGACGTTGCATCCCCTTTAGGGTTGATCGTAATCCAAAGCCGAATGACCGCAGGTCCGACCAAGATCTGCCCTGTTGAATCATAGGAAACTCCAAAATGGTTCAATTGGTAGGTTCGCTTGGCGGTCTTGATCCATTCGCCGACGCATACATCGCCGGTCATCGGAGCGCGCATGCCAGAAACTTGCATCTCTGTGCCGTCGCTGTGCCACTGCGCATAATTGGCGTCGACTTCTGTGCCATCTGGGATCCCCTCGCTGCCTTGGGAGTACCAATGCTCATGCCAAGTTCCGACGATGCTTGGATCCGCTTTGTTGGCGGAATCCTCGTCGTCGGCGGAAGCCGCCGGTTCGGGTCTCGACGGGACAGCCGATGTCTTCGAAGCGCTGCTTATTGTTGATACCCGACTATAGAGGCCGCAGCCAGCATGGGCGTAGGGAGCGACCATTATCGCGACAGCCAATGCACTCAGCACCGACACAATTCTCCAACTTCCTGTTCTCATTACTTCCTCCTCTGCCGGTCAATTTGCCGGCTCGAAGGGGCAATAAGACTCAAAATCCGGTTCAGGAACAATGGAGGAAGGTGAACTCCGAAGTGAAGAAATCTGAAGGCCGTAAGTCATTGAACCTAAATACAAAACCTTACATTCAGATTTTCACCGATGCTATACTTCAAGCCCACTGCGGGAGCGATTGTGGTCTATCAGTTCGGCGCCTTCAGTCTCGATTTCGCTAAGTTCGAACTTAGCCGCCAAGGCCAAAGGCTCAAGCTTGAGCGCAAGCCTCTGGAACTCCTCATTCTTCTGGTCAGGAAACACGGCGAGGTCGTCACTCGCGACGAAATCGCCGCGTGCCTTTGGGAGCGCGAAGTCTTTGTCGACATCGAACACGGTATCAATACGGCTATCCGTAAGATTCGCCAAATTCTTGATGACAGTTCCGGCGCGCCGGAGTTTATACAAACCGTTTCCGGCTCCGGCTACCGCTTCATCGCGCACGTAACGGCCACGGCGCCGGTAGCGGCCGAACCAAATCAGGGTATTGCGGAGCTACCGGCCCGCCCTCTTGTTCTGTCGGGGGAATCTGTACAACCTGTTATCCCATCGGCGCTCAATCCTGATCGCAAATTCTGGATGATCGCAGCCCTATGTGGTTTCGTGCTCGCAGTCACCGGTGTATTTACGCTTGGTCGTACTCTGGCTGCCCGCTTCCTGAGCCGAGATAAGCACCCTGCGATTGCCTCGCTTGCCGTTCTTCCACTTGAAAATCTCTCTGGCGACCCGAATCAAGAGTATTTCGCGGCTGGCATGACCGACGAACTAACGACGATGCTTGCCAAGGATTCAACGCTGCAGATTGTTTCCCGCACTTCCGCTATGCAATTCAGGAACTCTCATCCGTCGACGCCGCAGATTGCCCGCGCACTCAACGTGGACGGGATTCTCGAGGGGTCTGTCTCCCGTGTCAACGGCCAAGTCCACATGACACTTCAGCTTATCCGCGCCGACACAGATGCACACATCTGGGCAGAGAGTTATGACCGCGACATCAACAATGTTTCCGGGCTGCCCGATGTTGCTGCCAGAGCGATTGCTGCGCGGCTGAACAGCTCGACATCGGCGCACGCCGCCCGCTCGATCAATCCCGAAGCTCACGACGCTTATCTGCGCGGGCACTACGAATGGGCGCTAGGACACAATGAGAATGCTCGTAAGTTTTATGAGCAGGCCGTCGCTATTCAGCCAGATTATGCGCTCGGCTGGACTGGGCTCGCTGATTATCATGCACAGGGAGCTGTCCTGGGTGAACTCGATCCCCGCCAGGCATTGCCGCAAGCCGAAGCTGCCGCTCAAAAGGCGATCGAGCTCGACGACAGTCTGCCGCGAGCTCACGCAACTCTTGGTGGCATGATCTTTTTGAATGGAGGCGACAGTGCCCAAGCGCTAAAAGAACTTGCCAGGGCCACAGAATTGGATCCGCACGATAGCGAGTCCTTCCACCTGCGCGCCTGGGTGCTCTGCGCACTGGGACATTACGACGAGGCAATTGCAGTGCAGAAACAATCCACAGCGATCAATCCCTTCGAATATCGAGGTGCGATGGCGAGGGTATATCTGTGGACAAGACAGTTCGATGCTTCGATCGCTGATGGGGAGATGCGCTTGACAGACTTTCCCGCGGATCCGGGTGTTCTGGAAGTTCTCGCCGAAAGCTATCACTGGAAAGGGATGGACGGGGAAGCCATTGGAATGCTGGCCCGAGCGTATGCAGCCAGCGGGGATGCTCGTTTTTCAGCCGGCATTCGCCACGCATTCAAGACCGGCGGATACGCTGCTGCCGTTCGCTACGAGTTGGCTGCAGTTGAAAAGAGGGCCAAAAACGGCAGAGTTTCTACCTTCGAATTGGCCGACCTGCACGGAAAGCTAGGCGAGCAAGACAAGACTCTGGCGCTGCTCGAACAAGGCGTAAATGAACGCGATCCGCAACTGCTCCTACTCGTTCAAGAAGACCCCGCTTTCGACTTTCTCCATTCCAACCCGCGCTATCGCAGACTCATCTCGAAGCTACGGTTACCGCCGATGTTTTGAGACAGAAGATCTTCAGCCTCGTGGCTCGACGAAATGTGTGGCTTCTGCGCCAGAGGCAATGACGTATATCGCCATCGCAGTATTAATACCTGAATGATTTTCGGCAGAACTCAAAGTGATAGTTATCGGAGTCTATCGACTCAGGGTCCTAAGAACAGCGCACCCATACCCCAACTGTTGTAAACAGGCGATCAGACTCAAAACCCAGACCTTTCGATCCTCAATGCGAAATTGAAGTCAAGTCCTGCTTTGCAAACCCTCGGTTTGTGATCGCTATGTATTCGCCTCATTGAGCTTTGAGAGTAAGACTGTTCAGGAGGCATTCAGAGAAAAGCTGGCAAAGCCTGTGTGGGTCGGCCGAGGAGTCCGCTCTCTCTGGTCCGACACGATGGGGAAACTGCGCGAATACGGGCATGTTTCGCCTATTTCGCGGCAAGGTGTTTCAATATTCCGTGCAGTCCAGACTGTCTGGCGGAGCGCGCAGTCTGGCGCTAACTCTTCTCCGCCCGAATTCCCTGCTAACAGGGAAAATAACAGGGAATTTCGAGAATCTTGCCCTCCAAAATCGCACTGCTTCTCTCTAAATCGCACATTCTGCGAGAGAAACGGCTCGCGAGGCGCGAATCGTAACAGGGAATTAACAGGGGCGTATCAGGGAATTTAATCCAAGGATCAGGGAACGATTCTTGTTCTCGCGCATCCGCCCGAGCTGATTCGCAACTAGAGACCAACAGGACCTCAACAGGATGCGGTGGGCACTCGAGGAATGGAGCCAATGGGCGTTGGCACAAGCAGATCGAATCGATCCGGCTATCGGCTCCAAGTTCTCAAAGGCAATGAAGGATGAGGGCGCAAACTAGTAAGGATGCCACTCACTGGCTGGGATCGAAGCTTATCAAGATCAAGAGGACGATCTAGGAAACCCGCCACGAAACGCGCAAAAGGCGATCGGATGTCCTGTCGAGGCCTGGAATAGTCTGACCTCGGGAAGGACAAGTCGCCCGTCGGGTTAAGGGTCTTCGCTCGAGATCAATCCCCGGTTTCTCGGAATGGATGTAAAACTTGGCCATTCCGTCCTCTCGAAGCCCTCTACACAAATACCTCTCCCGGCAAGGCGGTTAGAGTCCGCGAGGGTAGAGTGTTTTGAATCGTTGGCCTCGATTGCCTCGACGTCGCCGCCGTGTCCGTCTGCAGACGTTCGATCTTCAGCTTGAGGGCACGTTCGATCTTGCGTAATTCCAGCACCTCTGCTCCCGCCGCCAGTGTCGAGGCGCAACCTTGGAGGCCTGCTCTACCCGTCCTGCCGATTCGATGTATGAAGTCCTCGGCCATTTTGGGCACATCGTAGTTGACGACATGTGCTACGTCATCCACGTGTAGGCCGCGTGATGCAATATCGGTCGCGACGAGTACCTGGAAACGACCTTCCTGAAAGCCGCTCAAAGCTCCGTTGCGCTGCGACTGTGATCGGTCGCCGTGGATCATCGCTGCGTTAAATCCGTCCCGCACAAGCTCTCGCGCCAGCCTTTCGGTACCACGTTTAGTCCGGGTAAAGATGAGCGTCTGCCCATCATGTGTGGAAAGCAGATGCCGCAAAACATCCATCTTTTCATTGGGCCGAACTTCGTA
>DATAUY010000018.1:0-7461 GCA_036268025.1 Candidatus Sulfotelmatobacter sp.
GCAACATCCCCACTTCTCGCAAAGGACGCGAGAAATGGTGCACGCTTTCGATGCAGCCGACGACGCGGGCCGGAGTGTCGGCGCTACATTGCGGCTGGATTCCCGCGAGTTGTTATGACATCCTACGCGAGCTGAATTTCAACTGGGAGAGCATTCATGGCTTGCGAACCTGAAGCGTTGAAACACGTCCCGCTGTTTGCGTTGCTTGATGACGAAGAGAGCGCAGTGCTGGCCGGGCAGGTGGAGATGAAGACGTTCTCTCCGCGACAGCGGATTTACAAGATGGGCGACACGAGCGGAAAGGCATACGTGGTCGTGTCTGGGCGGGTGCGCGTGTCGACCGTGGACCAGGACCATCAGGAAGTGGTGGTTGATGAGCCGACGCACGGAGAGTTTTTTGGATTTGCGTCGATGCTTGAGCAGTCTCCGCATCAGACGGACGCGACGGCGATCGACGAGGCGGTGTGCATCGAAGTGGACCGTCATGATATTTCGGTTTTGTTGCAGCGCAAGCCGCTGGCGGGCATGGACATGCTGCAAGTGCTGGGCCGGCAGTTTCACGCTTCGCAGCAACTGGTGCGACTGCGGGCGAATCGGCATCCGAACGAAATTATTGAACAGGACGCGACATTTGGGGAACGCATTGCGGATGCAGTCGCGGGATTTGGCGGGTCGTGGACGTTTATTCTCAGCTTTCTCTTCGCGCTTGGGGCCTATACGCTGATCGATTCCCTGCTGGGCAGGCGGGGGTGGGACCCGTATCCGTTTATATTGCTGAATCTGTTTTTGTCGATGCTGGCCGCGATCCAGGCGCCCGTCATCATGATGAGCCAGAACCGGCAGGACACGAAGGACCGGTTGCGCGGCGAACTGGATTTCGAGGTGAACAAGGGGGCGGCGGCGGACATTCAAGGACTGGCGCGGAAGTTGAATCTGCTGGGAGACAAGATGGGGGACGTGGAGGATTTGTTGCGGGAGAAGTTGGGGAAGGCTTAGGATCCCGCGTTCTCCCCGAGGATGTGATGGCAAGATTCCAGCCAGTTGTTAGGTCGGACGGCTAAGAGTCAAAATCCCCACTCTAAACGTCGCAAAGTGCGCGGCGTTTAGAATGGGGCACCCGCTTCTCTTTTCTATTCATCATGCGATTCTTTCGGAAATTCCTTTTGATCATCGCGCTCGGCGCTTCTGCCCAGGGGCAGGTTGAGACTGCGGCGTGGTTGCGGTATGTGGCCCTGGATCGTCAGGCAGCGAAGAGTTATCGGCAGTTGCCCGGGCGGGTCGTTGTGCTCGGCGATGGGGTGGTGCTAAATAATGCGGCGCAAGAGTTAAGTCGCGATGCCGGGCAGATATTGGGACGCGCGTTCAGCACGGGCGCGGAGATGTCGGGCGATGCGATCGTGCTGGGGACTTTCGAGCAGGTGCGCGCCGCTGCGACGGGTCTGCATTCTACGCAGGAATTGAAAGGGGATGCTTATTGGATCTCGCGAGCGAAGATTTATGGGCATCGATGTATTGTTATTGCCGGCGCGGATGAGCGTGGAGTGCTGTATGGAGTGTTCGATCTGTTGGGCAAGATTGCGCGCGGCGAAAGCATCCCGGTAGATGACGTGCAGCAGCCTTCTGGGCCGATTCGATGGGTAAATCAGTGGGACAACCTGGATGGAAAGGTCGAGCGCGGATATGGAGGGCCGTCCATATTCTTTCAAGACGGGAAAGTTCGCGAGGATCTGACTCGTGCCGGCGAGTACGCGCGGCTGCTGGCTTCGATCGGAATCAACGGTTGTACGATTAACAACGTCAATGCGGCGCCGGGAGTGCTGGAAGACAGCTTCATTGCGCAGGTGAAGCGGATCGCGGATGTGTTTCGTCCGTGGGGCGTGCAGCTTTCGCTTTCTGTGGACCTGAGCAGCCCAAAAGTTATCGGCGGGCTGGAGACGTTCGATCCGCTGGATCCGAAAGTTGCGGAGTGGTGGCGTAAGAAAGCCGACGAAATTTACCGCGAGATTCCAGACTTCGGCGGATTTGTAGTGAAGGCCGATTCGGAGGGACGTTCGGGGCCTTCTGCTTACGGGCGCTCTCAGGCTGACGCGGCGAATGTGATTGCGAAGGCGCTCAAGCCGCATGGCGGCGTGGTGTTCTACCGGGCGTTCGTTTACAACCATCATCTGGACTGGCGCGATTTGAAAAACGATCGCGCGAAGGCGGCGTACGATAATTTTCGTCCGCTGGATGGAATGTTTGACGACAACGTCATTGTGCAGATCAAGAACGGGCCCATTGATTTCCAAGTGCGCGAGCCGGTGTCTTCTTTGTTCGCGGGACTGCGACGCACGAACGAAGCGATTGAATTGCAGATCACACAGGAATATACCGGGCAGCAGAAGCATCTGTGTTTTCTGGTGCCGATGTGGAAGGAAGCGCTCGACTTCGACATGCGCGTAGACGGAAGTTCTTCGCGCGTGAAGGATATTGTCGCGGGACGCGTGTTTCATCGGCCTGTTGGCGGATACGCGGGCGTGGCGAATGTGGGCATGGATGCGAATTGGCTGGGAAGTCCGCTGGCGATGGCGAATCTATATGGGTTTGGTCGGCTGGCGTGGAATCCAACGTTGAGCGCGGAGACGATCATAGATGAATGGACGGGGCTGACGTTTGGCAGCGATCCGTTGGTGGTGAAGACGATTGACACGCTGCAACTGGATTCCTGGCATGTGTATGAGAGCTATACGGGGCCGCTGGGAGCTGGGACACTGACGAATATCACAGGGAATCATTATGATCCCGGCCCGGAGTCGTCGGAAGAAAACGGCTGGGGGCAGTGGCACCGCGCGGACCATCAAGGAATTGGGATGGATCGGACAGTCGCGACGGGTACGGGGTATATCGGGCAGTATCCGGCGGAGGTGCAGGAGATTTATGAGCCGTTAAAGAATTGTCCGGACAATCTGCTCCTGTTTTTTCATCATGTGCCTTACACGTATGTGCTGCACTCGGGCAAGACTGTTGTGCAGCATGTATATGACTCGCACTACGAGGGGGCATCGGAGGCGAAAGAATTCATTGCGCGATGGAAGATGCTACAAGGTCACGTCGATGAGGGGCGGTACCGCGATATTCTCGCGCGATTTGAGTATCAGGCGACGCAGGCGGTGGTTTGGCGGGATGCGATTTGTGGGTGGATTTATAAAATGTCGGGGATTGGGGATGCTAAGGGGAGAAAGTAAGCGGCCAGTGGGCAGTGACCAGTGGCCAGAAAATCTTTTCCACCACAGGGGGCACAGAGGTTCACAGTGGAATATTGATCCGCCGAACTGCATCGGGCTGCTTAGCGTCGCGGGGTCCCTCGCGGCGGCCTCGCCGCCACTCAGGATGACATCTCTTGAAATCACATTACTTCTCTTGAAATCACCGTTCTTCTTTAGATCACTTTTCACACCTCTACCTTGCGGAAAATCGGAAGTTTCGTTAACGTTTACGGTTCCGGAGGACGATTCGCCGGAAACTTTGTGCTGGCTTTACGTGGCCGGCCGCGACGCGGGCCAAACGAATGGGTCAACCTCCGACTACGCTCCGTGACATTGCCAAGTCACTGGGCACTTCCATCGGCACAGTGCACCGGGCATTGCACGACAATCCGGGTGTAAGTCCGGCGACCAAAGCCAAAGTCTTGCAGATGGCGCGGTCGCTGGGATACCGGCCGAATCTGGCCGCGCGTTATTTATCTTCGCGGAAGACGTTGCGAATTTCGGTCAACACATTGCAAGGGACGACTTCGTTTTGGGATGAGGTGCGCACCGGCATTCGCGAAGAAGCGGCGTCGATCCTGCTGGAGAACGTCGAGATTGAATTTCGCACGTGTGCGCGGCTGGGCGAAGGTGAAGAGGCGGCGCTGGAAGCGGCGATCCGAGAGAAGGTGGACGGGATCATTATTTTTCCCAGCCGTCCGGAGACGCTACGATCATCGATCAAACGCGCGTCACGGGCGCGAATTCCAGTGGTGTGCGTTGCAACCGACGCGGCCAACAGCGGACGATTGGGCATTGTCGCGGTAGATACGCTGGCAAGCGGATCGATTGCAGCCGACCTGATGGGGAGATTTCTGAATGGGAAAAATGGATCGGTAGCAATCACGGTTTTCGAGATGGCGATCACGGAGCACGCCGAAAAGTACACCGCGTTCGATTCCACGCTGAAGGCGTTCTATCCGAATCTGCGGGTGCTGAAGCCAGTCGAAGATCACGATTTGGAGAAGGAAGCGTACCGTAAGTGCAGGAAACTTTTTGAGGAACATCCAGACCTGGCCGGGATTTATGTGACCACGGAAGCGTCGATTCCGGTGTTGCAGGCGGCGCGGGATGCGGACCTGCTCGACCGGCTGACGGTGATTACGACAGATTTGTTTCCGGACCTTGTGCCGCACATTCGATCGGGCGCGGTTGTGGCGACAATTTATCAGCGGCCGCGCGCGCAAGGGCAGATGGCGTTGCGGATGCTGCACGAGTTTCTGGCGGAGGGCGCGCGCCGGTCGCACCAGGTGTCGCTGGCGCCGCATCTGGTGATGCGGGGCAATCTGGATTTCTTTCTGCGCCGGCAGTCGGAAGAGTCGTCGCGCGAGCGCGGGCCGGTAGTGCGCGAGGCGATGCACGATTTGACTGAAGACTTAGCCTAAGAAACAGGCCTGAAAATCCGGCCTGAAATCAACGGACAAAAAACATGAATTATCTGGGCATTGATGTCGGAACCGGAGGCACGCGCGCGCTTGTCATGGACGAGCACGGCAGAGTGATCGCGTCGGCATCGTCGGAGCATGAGAATTTTGCGAGTCCGCAGCCGGGATGGGCGGAGCAGTATCCGCGGGACTGGTGGCGGGCATGCGGGGCAGCCGTGAAGCAGGCGCTGCAAAGTTCCGGATTGCATGGCGATGACATCGCATGCGTGGGATTCTCCGGGCAGATGCATGGCGCGGTGTTACTGGATGCGGCGGATGAAGTGGTGCGGCCTGCGATTATCTGGTGCGATCAGCGGAGCGAGCCGCAGTCGCGCGAACTGGAGGAGATGTTTGGACGGGATACGCTGATCCGGTTGACGTGCAATCCTCCGCTGACGAATTTCACGCTAACGAAACTTCTGTGGGTACGCGAGACGGAGCCGAAAAACTGGGAGCGCGTGGCGCATGTGATGCTTCCGAAGGACTTTGTGCGTTTCCGACTGACGGGGGAACGCGCGATTGATATGGCGGATGCTTCGGGGACGCTGTTGCTCGATGTAACGAACCGGCGCTGGTCGGCGGCGGTGTTGAGCAAGACAGGAATTGGCGAGAATCTGTTGCCGGCGTTGTTTGAATCTCCGGCGGTGTGTGGGAAAGTTTCGGCCGCGGGCGCCGAGGCGACCGGGCTTCGCGCTGGAACTCCTGTGGTTGCCGGTGCGGGAGATCAGGCCGCCGGCGCGGTCGGCATGGGCATTGCGCGGGCGGGCGCGGTCAGCGCGACAATCGGGACATCGGGAGTGGTGTTTGCTTCGACGGACCGTCCGGCACTCGATCCAGCGGGGCGATTGCATACGTTCTGTCACGCGATTCCGGGGCGCTGGCATGTGATGGGAGTTACGCAGGCGGCGGGGTTGTCGCTGAGATGGTATCGCGATCAGTTTGGCGCGGCGTCGCCAGGCGTGCAGAAAGATGCTGCGCGTGATCCTTACGATGTTTTCGCGGAGGAGGCGAGTTCGGCCCCGGCGGGATCGTTGGGCGCGTTCTGGGTTCCCTATCTGATGGGCGAGCGGACGCCGCATCTTGATCCGAATGCGCGGGCTGCGCTGGTGGGATTGACGGCTTCACATACGCGCGCGCATGTGATCCGCGCAATCATGGAAGGCGTGGCGTTCAGTTTGAAAGATTCGTTCACGATTTTCGACGAGATGAAAATTCCGGTCACGTCGATTCGATTGGGCGGAGGCGGCGCGCGATCGCCATTGTGGGGACAGATTCAGGCTGACGTCTATAGCCACGAAGTGGAGATCGTCGCGGCAGAAGAAGGCGCGGCTTACGGCGCGGCGATTCTGGCGGGGACTGGCGCGGGCGCGTGGTCATCGGTGGAACAGGCTTGCGATGCGGTTGTGAGTGTGGCGAAAAAGATTGCGCCGAATGCGAAGGATTCGGCGACGATGCAGAGCGCGTACAAGACATACCGGAAGATTTATCCGGCGCTGCGGGAGATTGGGAAGGCATAGCCCCGGCATTCGTTGCAGCCATTCGGGCGGTTTGACTCCACAAAGGTGCTACGACCTAGCACCATCGGGCCATAGACGCGATCCTATGGCCAGTTCAGCATCCAAACCTGTTCCATCGGGCCCCTTTTTGATACTGTCATAGGTCTCGACTCCTCCCCGGCATGAGCCAGCCAGGCTCGAACAGGTCGACACGATCTGCATATCATTTCTCTGAATTTCCATTCAGATAGCCACGGGGAATCATCAGTTGCACTTTGAACGTTACCAAACGTCAGGAGACAGTGACTAAAAGCGTACATCGCCATCGAAAGGATGCGCCTATGAAATCTGACCGGACCACACGCACCGCAAAGCAATTATCGAATTCTCGAAATGCGAAGCTTCCCAACCACCGCTGCGTACTGGCGCTGATGATTGCCCTGGGGTTGGGAATGGTTTTCCCGTCGGCGCACGCTCAGTCGACGCTGTTTAGCTTTAACGGGGCCAATGGAAATATACCCGCGGCGGGGGTAGTTCGCGATTCGGCCGGAAATCTGTACGGCACTACTTTCTACGGTGGACTGGGCTCCGGAGTGGTTTTCAAGCTCGAGCCCAGTGGCAAGGAAACGACGCTTCATAAGTTCACGTGCGGAAGCGACGGCTGCTCTTCGAGCGCGCCGCTGATCCTTGACTCTGCGGGCAACCTGTACGGCACTACGGTCCTGGGAGGCGACCCGGTCTGCCAATGTGGCGTGGCGTTCAAGATGGATAAGAAGGGAAACGAAACCGTTCTCCATACTTTCACTGGAGGCCAGGACGGAGCCAATCCCTCGGCAGGGTTGGTCCGGGATGGTGCTGGGAATCTGTATGGTACAGCTCCATCGGGCGGCCATGGCAACGGGATCGTATTCAAACTGAGTGCATCCGGTAAAGAAACGATCCTGTATCGCTTTCGCGGGGGGAACGATGGCTCAGCGCCGTCGGGAGGACTGATCCGCGATAACGGAGGTAATCTCTACGGCACGACTTCAAGCGGCGGATATCTGAACAATGGAACGATTTTCAAACTCGATGCGACGGCACATGAAACCGTGCTTTATCGCTTCCATGGAGGAATCGATGGTTCCGGGCCGGTTGGCGGGGTCATCCGAGATTCGGCTGGCACTTTCTATGGAGTGACCAGTGGTGGCGGCGATTCTGAATGCACTTTGGGCAACGAGGCATGCGGCACCGTTTTCAAGCTTGACAGCAACGGAA
>DATAUY010000019.1:0-4164 GCA_036268025.1 Candidatus Sulfotelmatobacter sp.
CGGAGTTTCCGTGGGATACACGTTCGGGCCGCGATAGCTCCGATGACTCTACAACCGGGTGACCGTAACACCGGCAATCTGTTGAAAGTGGCGAAGGTTGCCGGTTGCCGCGCCGTATCCAAGATCGAGCGCTGTCACTGCGATTAGCAAATCGGCGAGCGGAAGACGGATGCCCTTGGCCTGATTCTCACCATGTATCTGACCCGCCCGAAGTGCGATTGATGTCGATACCGGATGGATCGGAACTACTGCAAGTAACTCATGAATGAACTGCTGGCGATGCAACTTGCGCTCGACAGTCCCGGCACGGGCCAATCCATGCGACAGGTTCGATGAGAGTGACCACCGACATCGCAATGCCGGCGGCGTCACCGACTACGTCCTCTATCGAGACCAGCATTTGGTGTGCATTCTGGCCCTCACGCTCGACATTATCAGCACGCTGGAATCCAGAATCAGTCCCATAAGGGCGGCGAGAGGGGCTCGCGGTGGCTCTCAACTGCAGCCTCGACATCCTTAGCGAAATCAGCATCGATCATCGCAGGAGAATCTTTGGGCAGCAGCGCGATGCACTCTGCAATGGTGCGCCGAGGAATGGCTGGCGTATGAATCACCGCGACGAGCAGTGCATTGCTCTCAATAACGACTTCGGCGCCGGCCGCACACGTGTGAGAAGACCCGCGAAGTCACTCGCAGCCTCCGCCTCTGAGATTCGGATCACGCGATCAGCCATGGCGAGATTATATCGCCATCGCCGTCCGGACAAAGCAAACTACGTTTGAGACTCGTCACACAAGAAAGAAAGGCAGCGCTGTTTGCGCTGCCTTTGATACTTGCTTTGCCAGAAGATCTTATCTCATGCCCTCGCAGATTTCCGCTTCCCGGATCGCCTGATCAAGATGTTCCATCGCCTTGGCGCGATGGCCCTCGAACTCGGGCACCGCTCGCTGCAAGTGACCGCGGGCGGCGCGCATGGCTTCGAGTGCTTCATGAATATGTGGATGCGGCGGCACGGGCGCAGGCGCTGCGGTTGGAACGGGAACTACTGCGGGCGCCGCAGGCACAGGAGCTTTCGGCCCGGCTGCCGCTGCCGGGAAGGCCAGCGCAACGACAAAGAGAAGTGTTGCCATGATGAGCAGAGTCAGAAATCCAGTCTTTTTCACGTGTTCCTCCTCGTCCGAATTCCGGTTCGGACGCAACCGGTATGCAAATCCGTCCTACGGATGGTTCTCACCCCAATGGAACAGGGCACCCCGACTTAATCGCAAGTATAGCGGCGCACTCACCGAATTGCGGCTGTGCAAAAGGGTTACCTTCCGGATGCTGGCCTGCGCCGGTTTCGCAGCCAAAGTAACGCCAGAGCCAGCACGAGAAGAATCACAACGGCGACATCGAGCCTCTTGATATTGCGCTGAAGCCGTCCCCAATGCTGGCCGAAGAGATAACCCGCGCCCGAAATAACAGTGACCCAAACCGCTGCGCCGAGAAAGTTGTATGTGAGAAACTTCCGCCAGGGCATTCGAAGCACCCCGGCCATGGGGCCGGCTATGATCCGCATGCCGAAGAGGAACCGCGCGAAGAAAACGGTTACAGCCCCGTATCGCGTGAAAAGTTTCTCGCCGCGATCGAGGGTGGCTTCAGGGATGCGGAAGAAGGACCGGTAACGCTCAAACAGCGGACGTCCGCCGTAATAACCGAGCGCAAATCCGAGATTGTCGCCGATGGTTGCCGCGAGGGTCGCGACGACAATGATCCACGACAACTGCAACTCGTGTTGGGAATAAGCGAGGAAACTGGCGATGAGAAGAATAGTCTCGCCAGGAACAGGAATCCCGGCATTCTCCAACAACAAAGCCGCGCCTACAGCCCAATATCCATAGTGCACCACCGCATTTCGCAACAGGTCGAGAATGGAATGGGTCATGAATTGAGCAGGAACCCGTGCAGGTTTACACCGGCTTTCGCGAAGATGCCCCAACCCTCGCGTATTGCCCGAGCACTTTAGTCTACTGCGTCAAGAATTGGATCAGCGCCTGATTGAACTCTTCCGGGCACTCTTCGTATGGCAAATGTCCAATGTTGGGAAAAACTACTCTCTGCACATTTGCGAAATGGGCAGCCAGCGGCTCCATGGATGTAACGTATACGGCAGAATCCTTGCTTCCCCACATTAGCAACGTGGGAGTCTCTCGCAGTTTTAGCAGAAGGGCTTGCAGTTCGCGAAGATCGCGAGTCCAGGTCCGCACGATGCTCAAGCCGTGCTCGAACAATCCTGGAATCGCAAGTGGCGCCTTGTAACCGTCGAGGCTTCCCGGCGGAATCTTCTCGCGATTGGCGTAGAGACGCCCATGCCAGAAGGGAAAAAGCGAGGGCATCCGTTCAACCGCCCACCGAAATCCTGCCGCTCCCATACGAGTGCCGAAGAAGGGCGCCAGCCTGCGGCCATGCCGGGAATATGGATTGACCGGACAGGCCAGAATCAAACGCCGGACTCGCGGACCCGGTTCCGCGCCGCTCAAGGATTCCGCTGCGGCGCACATCGCCACGGCTCCGCCCCGCGATGTGCCCAACAGGTCAAATGAGGAAAGTCCCAGACTGCGGGCAAACTCCAGGATCCGCAGCGCGGTTCCGCGCATGGAATGGTCGACGTCCTTTGGCCGGTCTGAGAAGCCCGCTCCCAGCAGATCCGGGGCATACACCGAAGCGTACGGCGC
The DNA here is from genome assembly GCA_036268025.1 of Candidatus Sulfotelmatobacter sp. Taxonomy (GTDB): domain Bacteria; phylum Acidobacteriota; class Terriglobia; order Terriglobales; family Acidobacteriaceae; genus Sulfotelmatobacter. The sequence goes on from DATAUY010000019.1 coordinate 2,715, forward strand.
AAGGGCAGGCATCGTAAATCGCCAGGAAAATGAATATCCCAACAACCCGTGCAGCAGAATCAATGGCGGCCCGGAGCCGGTCCGCAGGTACCGCATGCGGGCCCCGTCGATCTCCATCCAGCACTCTTCGATGCCCTGACCCAGGATGGGGGCGGCGGAAAGAAGCCTCTCCTGCACATCAGCCATAAAATTCACAGATCATAGCGGAAATGTTCCGCCGCAAGGGACAACCTTTCGCTCTGCCGACGGCTCCTATCTGAAAGAAACAACGCCTCTGTCGCTTCACTTTGGGGAGCTTCGGCTCCCCGTTTTTTTTCGACTAGAAACTTTTTTCGCCACTCTGGTCCCGGCCGCCTTACGTCGCGGTTTGAAGCCGACCTTTCAAACTTAGGACTGCAAGCGAGTCTTTCAGCAAACTTTAAGCCGCCGCCGCTTTCTTTTGCTTCGCCAGCAGCTTCTTTAACACTCGGATTCCCTTGTCCACGTGTTTTTCTTCCAGCAGGAACGGAGGCAGGAAACGAACAACCGTATCCTGTGTGCTGTTGAAGAGAACACCTTCGGCCAGCCCGCCGTCCACAATCGGGCGCGCCGGAATCTCCAACTGAATGCCTTGAATGAAGCCGCGGCCGCGGACACCAATCGCCGCCGCCCGCTTCCCGACCAAGCCATTGAGCTGCTCGTGCAGATACGCGCCAACTTTGGTCACGTTTTCGAGAAGTTTTTCTTCCTCCACGATTGAGAGGAATTCCAGGGCGACGCGGCATGCGAGCGGCCCACCGCCGAAAGTTGTGCCGTGCTGGCCAGGTTTAATTGCAGATGCAAAGTTCTCTTTGGCGATAAAGGCACCCAGCGGCAATCCTGCCGCGATCGGCTTGGCAATCGCGACGATGTCGGGAGTGACCCCGAAACTTTGAAACGCGAAAATGGTTCCCGTGCGTCCCATACCACACTGGATTTCGTCGAAGATCAGCGCAGCTTTGTGACGGTCGGCTAAGGCGCGGCATTCCTGCAGAAACTCCACCGAGCACTCGTAAATTCCGCCTTCACCAAAGATCGGCTCCAGCACCATCGCGCAGGTGTTGTCGTTGATCGCCGCGCGCAATCCCTCGATGTCGTTCTGCTTCACAAATGTGACGTCATCCAGCAGCGGCTCGAATCCCTTGCGGTGTTTCTCCTGTCCCGTCAGAGAGAGCGCGCCGAATGTGCGCCCGTGATACGAACCTTCGAGCGCCACCAACTTCGACTTCGCTTCACCTCCCTCGCGATGCCCCGCCAGGCGCGCCAACTTGATCGAGCCCTCGATCGCCTCCGTCCCGCTGTTGGAGAAAAATGCGCGATCGAGTCCGGATAGCTTGCAGAGCTTTTCGGCGAGCAGCCCCTGATATTCGTGATAGTAGAGATTCGAGACATGCACCAGCTTCGCTGCCTGCTCGCGAATCGCTTTCACAAT
>DATAUY010000020.1:0-17757 GCA_036268025.1 Candidatus Sulfotelmatobacter sp.
GTGCAAGAACGGCGGATGGGCCTCGTTCGACAAAGACAATGACAAGATGATGTTCCAGCACATCCCGTTCGCGGATCACAACGCGATGCTTGATCCGGCGACGGTGGATATCACTGGCCGAATTCTGGAGATGCTCGCGACGTATGGATATAGCAAGGAACATCCGGCGGTGAAGCGGGCGCTCGAATTCCTGAAGAAAGAACAGGAGCCCGACGGAAGCTGGTTCGGGCGCTGGGGTGTGAACTACATCTACGGAACCGCGCTGGTACTGCGCGGCATGGAAGCGATCGGAGTGGATCTGCATGAGCCTTGTGTTCAGCAGGGTGCCGAGTGGCTGCGCATGGTGCAGAACGCTGACGGAGGGTGGGGCGAGACAGTCGGATCGTATGACGATCCAAATCTCCGCGGGCAGGGAGACAGCACGCCCTCGCAGACGGCTTGGGCGATCCTGGGCATCCTGGCGGCAGGCGATGTCCGCAGCGACTCGGTGGCGCGCGGTGTTGCCTACCTGATGCGCACGCAAAACCGGGATGGCTCATGGGACGAGAAGTTTTATACGGGCACTGGATTTCCGCGGGTGTTTTATTTGATGTATCACCTGTACCGGGAGTATTTCCCTTTGCTGGCGCTGACGACGTATCAGAAGGTCATGGAGAAGCAGCAATAGTAACTGGCGATAACTGAACGCGGATGAAATTCGAATGGAATCCGCGCAAAGACACCTCAAACCGAAACAAGCATGGTATTGGATTTCGGGACGCTGCGACAGTATTCGGGACCGGCTAGCAACTAGCTTCCTCACACGGATCACTCGATTACCGAAGAACGGTTCCTGACTATAGGGTCGTCTGCTAGAGGAAGAATTCTGGTACTCGCGGAAGGCCATGATACGATCCGCATTGTCAGCGCGCGGCGGGTGACACGGAGTGAAAGAGCGTTTTATGAAGAAGACCAGTGAGCGTCGAAATAGTAGCGACGGTCTGCGGCAGGAGTGCGACTTTCGATTTCGCGTCGATGCCGGGCGGGATTCGTGGCAAGCACGAAGCTTATCGAAAGGGCAGTAACATCGTTCTGCTGGAGCCTGATGTGGCGCGGGCCTTCCGACCGAAGATGCTGTGAATGAAGCGCTGCGTCGCGTTCTCGCTTCGACCCGCGATGGGCGTCAAACTGGGGCGCTCTCAAACGACAAGGCGCAACGTTTATCCCCGCGCCGCCGGCGCCGTTAGCCAACCCAACTGTCTTTTCTTCCGCGCTTCCGGGTCGAAGATTCAATGCTGTACAGTGAGGATAGAAATGCTTGCTTTCCTCACCGGCGCTACCGGATTTCTTGGTTCACACGTCGCGCGCGTTCTTGCCGATCAAGGGGCGGACTTGCGCCTTCTGGTGCGTTCGTCAAGCAATCTGAAAAATCTGGAAGGGCTCAAGGCGGAAACGGCCATTGGCGATTTGCGCGACTCAGCTTCGCTGGAAAAAGCGATGGCAGGTTGCGACACGGTGTTTCATGTTGCGGCGGACTACCGGCTTTGGGTGCGCGATCCGCGGGAGATGTACCGGTCGAATGTTGAAGGTACAAGAGCGATCCTGAATGCGGTGCGGAAGAATGGCGTGCAGCGCGTCGTCTATACGTCGAGCGTGGCGACGATTGGATTTACTGCCCACGGTCATCCTGCAGATGAAGATTCGCCGGTTTCCGTCGGCGACATGATCGGCCACTACAAGCGTTCGAAGTTCATGGCCGAGCAGATCGCGATGGAGGCTGGGCGCGGTGGGTTGCATGTGGTGACGGTGAATCCGACGACGCCGGTGGGCGAGCAGGACGTGAAGCCGACACCTACGGGACGGATCGTTGTCGATTTTCTCAAGCGAAAATTTCCGGCTTATGTAGAAACGGGATTGAATCTGGTGGATGCGACTGTGTGCGCGCGCGGACATGTGACGGCACTGGAAAAAGGGAAGAGCGGTGAGCGCTATATCCTTGGCGGCGAAAACCTCACCCTGAAACAGATTCTCGACAAGCTGGGGAAGATCACCGGGCTCCCATCACCGAAGATCAAGCTGCCATATATATTTGCCTTTGCCGCGGGCGTTGTGGACGAGGTAATCACCGGCGGACTCATGCGGCGCGAACCCCGCGCCACAATTGAGACCGTGCGCATGGGCAAGAAAAAAATGTTTGCCAGCTCAGACAAAGCAGAACGCGAACTCGGATGGAAAATCGTCCCTGTGGACAATGCGCTGCAGCGGGCGGTCGCTTGGTTCCGGGCGAATGGCTATGTCTAGAATCGCTATCGTGGCCGCGCTGGAACGGGAAGTGCGCCCGCTGGTAAAGAGCTGGCAAGCCAGCGAAAAAGAGCATAGCGGCCGGCAGTTCCGATTTTTTGAAAGCGATAATGTGGTCTTAGTGTGCGGGGGGATCGGCTTACAGGCGGCGCGACGGGCGGCAGAGGCAGTGATTGCGCTATTCGAGACGTCAGTCATTTATTCCGTCGGGTTCGCAGGAGCCCTCGATTCTTCTCTGGAAGTCGGCGAGATCGTGCAACCGGCCCGCGTAGTGAACGCTCTTGATGGCAGCAGCATCGGCATTGATGGAGGCCGAGGTACGCTGATCAGTTTTGGCTCACTCGCGAGCCCAGAGCAGAAGGCGAAATTGCGCGATTCCTACGGAGCGCAACTCGTAGACATGGAGGCGTCGGCGGTAGCGCAGGCGGCCGAACTGCGCGGGGTTAGGTTTGCGGTCATAAAAGCGATTTCCGATGAGATTGATTTTGAGTTTCCTTCCACGGAGAGATTCATCGATTCAGAAGGAAAATTCTCCGAGGGGCGATTCGCATTGTTCGCAGCGATGCGGCCCTGGCTGTGGGGACCGGTGATCCAATTGGCGCGGAATAGCGCGCGAGCTTCACGAGCTTTGTGCGAGGCGTTGCGGCGGTTGGATGTCATTGAGACGCCTGCCGCCGTCGCGCAAGAATCAAAAACACAGGCTTGAACCACAAAGGACACAGAGGTACACAAAGGAAATCAATCCAGATGTCTTTGGTATACCTCGGTGTTCTCTGTGGTTAGCGATTTTCCACCGTAGGGAAAGCGAAATTTTCATTGGCACATCGGGTACATGTGGGAAATTGCGGCGCTTCGTTCATCTATAATTCTTGCAGGCGTTCTCCCTAAACCCGATGCAATTTTGCTCCCTTCCGGCTGTGTTCGTCGGCGGCGAAATCGCCGACCTGGTTTCCAACAGCGGCCCGGTGGCCAAGCTGGTTCTGCTTGTCCTGCTGGCCTTCAGCCTGATTTCCTGGGCCATCATACTCACCAAATGGAGCTTGCTTCGGCGGGCGAAGTCACAAAGCGGACGCTTTGTGCGCGCCTTTCGCAAGGCCCAGCGCTTGCAAGACATCGCTGCCGTCGCAGATCAATTCAAACCCAGCCCGCTGGTCGGGGTATTTGAAGGCGGATATGAGGAATATCGACGGCAGTCCAGCGTTTCGGGTTCTCCGAGAAATCTGGTTTCGATTCAGCGCGGGATGCAGATCGGCGCGTCGGAAGAAATTACGCGGCTGGAGCGCAATTTGCCGTGGCTTGCAATCACAGCCGCAGTCACGCCGTTCGTTGGATTGTTCGGCACAGTATGGGGCATTATCGATGCATTTCACGGTCTTGGCACTGCCGGTGCGGCGACGTTGCGGGCGGTTGCTCCCGGCATTTCTGAAGCGCTCATCACGACTGCTGCCGGCCTCGCCGCCGCGATTCCTGCCGTGGTTGCGTACAACCTGATCGGTGCGTCCATCCGCGAATTTGCCTCTCGTAGCGACGACTTCGCGCTCGAAGTGCTGAACGCAGTCGAGCACAGTCAGGCGCAAGCCCCGGTCCAAATGGCGGACGCGAGACGCTGATGGCATTTACCACCTCAAGCGGCCGCACGCAGACTGCTCTCGCCGACATCAACATCACTCCGCTGGTCGACGTGGTGCTTGTGCTGCTCATCATATTCATGGTGACCGCTCCGGTGATTCAGTCGGGCATCGATGTCAGCGTCCCAAAGACAAAGACGGTCAAAGAGATCACGCAGGAGCGGATGGTCATCACCATCAATAAGGACCAGCGCGTGTTTCTGGGAAGCGATGCGATCAATGTCAATGAGATCGGCAATCGGCTGCGGGCGAAGATTCGCGATCCGCGGAACCAGTCGATCTTTGTGCGCGCGGATGAGAACGTTCCGTTCGGTGTGTTTGCGACCGTGATGGATGCAGTGAAGCAGGCAGGATTCGCAAACGTAAGCATCGTGACGCAGCCCCTCGAGCAAAATGGCGGCAAACGCTGAGATCTATTTCGAACACGACCGTTGGGGACGCGCGCTGGCGTGGTCGGCAGTACTGCATGGCGCGGTCACAGCGGCCTTGATCGTTTATGCCGCGGTCTTTTCCGGTCCCAGCGGCGGGACGTGGGGCGCTGGCGGCGGAGGCGAAGCGATTGGCGCGACTCTCGTGAGCACTGTTCCTCTACCGACGCCTCCATCCCAGACACAGAACGTGCTGGCCAACCAATCGAAGGGGATCACGCAATCGCAGCCGAAGATCGAAGAGAAAGCGCCGGATGCGATCGAGATTCAGGGCAAGAACGCGAAGATCAAGCCGCCGAAGAAACAGGAAACGGTTTCGAAAGAAAAATCGCAACCCGCTCCAGAACCTGTGGACAATCAGGTTGCGTTCGGAGAAGGCGGCCCTGTCAGTGGACCATACGGGACGTTCAGCGCGGGAGACGCCAAGGGCGGATTTGGTTTTACCGGGGGCGGCGGCGATTTCGGCTCGCGCTTCGCATTTTACGTTCGCGGCGTGCAGGGCCGGGTTTCAGAGAACTGGCTGAAGTACGAAGTCGATCCGACGATAAAAAATGCCCAGCGGGTTTACGTTACGTTCGACATTGCGCGGGATGGACATCCGAGCAATGTGCAGGTGGAGCAGTCGAGCGGCGTACCATCGCTCGACCAGTCGGCAGTGCGGGCGGTGCAACGCGTGGACAGCTTTGGCCCGCTGCCGTCAGATTATTCCGGCGGCAAGGTATCGGTGGAGTTCTGGTTTGACTACAAAAAGTAAGCCGGGGTGTACTTCCGGCGCGTAATCATCTAGGTACGCGAATTAGCCGCGGCGCGATGTATGGCGCACAATAGCGATAGAAAAGCATTTCAACGCGTGGAGAAGGACTTGCAACTCGATTTTTATCGGAATACGATATTCACATACCCCATAAATATTTCTGCCAAGCGGATGGAAGAACCTGCCCGAGCAATATTTCGACGAGCTAGTTTTCGCGCCTGCCTTGTGGTCTGCCTGTTGTCGTCCGCGCTGTTTGCGCAGGACTGGGTGAAGACCGGCACGAGCCTGGGAGTTGAGAAGGTTCGACTCGCCGTTCCGGATTTCAAACAGGCGAATACCGATCCGCAGAACGCACCCCTGCTCAAGACCTTCAACGACACGTTATGGAATGACCTGGACGTTTCCGGCGTCGTCGAATTGGTTTCCAAGAGTTTCTACCCGCTACAAGTGCCGGGGCAGCCTCCTGACGTCAATTTTATTGCCTGGAATGCACCGCCTCCGAACGCCGCAATGCTGGCCTTCGGCAATCTGGGTGTGACCAATGCACGCCTGAACGTGCAGGGCTGGCTCTATGACGTGAAGAACACGCAGAATCCGCAGGTGCTGGGCAAGGGATATTCGGACGCTGCGACCGAGGTTGCCGCGCGCACCATGGCGCACAGGTTCGCCGATGAGATTATTTTTCGGCTTGGCGGCGGAATCATGGGCATCGCGGAGTCGCAGATTTTCTTTGTGAGCGACCGCACTGGCCACAAAGAAATCTGGGGCATGGATTATGACGGCTCGAACCAGCACCAGATCACGCGCCTGGGCTCGATTGCGCTCTCACCGCGAGTTTCTCCCGACGGCGCGCGCGTGGCTTTGAGCGCGTTGACCAAGACTGGCTGGGAGATCATGCAGTACTCGCTCGACATCAACCGCGCGGTCAGCTTTCCGCATTTTGGGGGAACGAATTTGTCTCCGGCATGGTCGGGCGATGGGACGAAGCTGGCTTTTTCGTCTTCGCGCGGCAGCGAGCACACCGAGATTTATGTGTCCGATGCTTCGGGCGGGAACGCGCATCGATTGACGTCAGACCGCGGGCCGGATGTTTCGCCGGTGTGGAACCGAAAGACGAATGCGCAGATTGCGTTTGTCAGCGGGCGCACGGGGCTTCCGCAGATTTATACGATGGAAGCGGATGGCACCAACCAGCAGCGCATGACCGATCAGGGCTATGCGGTCTCGCCGAACTGGTCGCCCAATGGGCAATTTCTGGCGCTGGCCTGGGTGCGTAAGTATGGGCCCGGAGAACCGGGTGCGTCGGATATCTACTTGATGGATATTGCCAGCAAGCAGTTTGTGCAGCTCACGCACGACGGCGGGCGTAACGACTTTCCATCCTGGTCGCCGGACAACCGGCACATCGTGTTTCAGTCAAACCGTTCGGGCAGCCTGCAGATTTGGAGCATGCTGGCCGACGGATCGAAAGTGCAGCAGCTAACCTTTACCGGACGTAATAGCCAACCGAATTGGAGTTGGAAATAACAAATACACTTCGTCTTGCTTCGGGGCACGCCTCGGGGCGCAGGAGGAATAAAAATTGACGCAATTGAAAATGAAGTGGGCTCTGTTGGTAATTTCATTGGGCGCTCTGCTTGCGCTGGGCGCGTGCGGCGGAAAGAAAGCGACGCCGCCCCCGCCACCGCCGCCGCCGGCCGCTCCGGCACCGACCGCATCCATTGCGGTGAATCCGAATACGGTTCAGGCCGGGCAATCTGCGTCGCTGACGTGGCAGACCAGCAACGCGACTGACGTCTCGATTGACGGCATCGGCGCGGTGCAGGCGAACGGGTCGCAGAGCGTGGCGCCGACAGATTCAACCACTTATCACCTGGTGGCAAAAGGTGCGGGTGGGACTCAGGAAGCGACCGCACGGCTTACGGTGACGCAGGCGCCTCCGCCTCCACCGCCGACCGCGAACATCACGGACGAAGACCTGTTCAGTCAGAATGTGAAGGATGTTTACTTCGACTATGACAAGTCCGATGTTCGGGGTGACCAGCAGACCTCGATTGCAGCCGACGCGCAGTTCTTCGCGCAGCACCAGAACATGAACTTCACCATTGAAGGCCACTGCGACGAGCGTGGATCGACTGAGTACAATCTGGCCCTCGGCGATCAGCGCGCGAGTTCGGTGAAGAGCGCCTTAACAGCGGCGGGCGTGAGCGCAAGCCGGATCAAGACGATTAGCTACGGCAAAGAGAAGCCGTTCTGCACGGAAAGCAATGAAGCTTGCTGGCAGCAGAACCGGCGCGGGCATCTGGTCCTTCAAAAATAAGGACTCGACTGCACACAGCCCCACCCTTCGAAAACCGCGAAGGGTGGGGCATCCTCATCTGGTTGTGTCCAAATCCCGTTGAGTCTTACGGTTCCTGCCGGTCCGTTTGTGTTTGGAAAGCTCCCAGCCTGTGGGACAATCGAAGCATCTAACTTCAATATGTTCAGGAAATCCTCTATGAAACCACATCGTGTCACCGTGTTCGTCGCACTTCTGTCAGTGTTGTGGCTCGGCGTCGCGCCGGCGTGGGGCGTGAGCAAAGAAATGGTCCAACTGCAAACACAGGTGCAGCAATTGCAGGAGCAAATGACAGCCATGCAGCGCAGCTTCGACGAGCGCATGGGCGTGATGAAAAATCTCGTCGAGACGAATACCGATGCCGTCAACAAAGTCGTCGGCGCGATGCAGACGATGTCGCAGACGATGGCAAAGCAACAAGCCGAAGGCGGAACGAAGACCGACCAGCTTTCCGGGCAGATTCAGTCGTTGAACGACACGATGGATGAGATCAAAGTCCGTCTGGCCAAAGTTTCCAAGCAGCTTGAGGACATGCAGGCGGCGCAGCAGACGCTATCAGCCACGCAGGCCGCGCAACAGGCGCAACAGCAGGCCCAGGCGCAGGCTCCGCCACCGGATGTGCTCTACAATAATGCGTTGCGCGACTACAACGGCGGCAAGAACGATCTGGCCTCGCAGGAGTTTTCGGATTATGTGAAGTTCTATCCGAATACGGATCTGGCGGGGAACTGCTACTTCTATCTCGGCGAGATTCAGTACCGGACGGGAAATTACCAGCAGGCGGCGCAGAGCTACGATCAGGTATTGCAGAATTTTCCCAGCGGAAACAAAGCGGCGTCAGCGCAGCTGAAGAAGGGTTTTTCGCTGATCGAGCTAGGAAAACAAGATGACGGAGTCGGTGAACTGCGGCACTTGATTCAGCGGTATCCACATTCGCCGGAGGCATTGCAGGCGCGTGAACGGCTCCGCAAACTGGGAGTGGCAACTTCGGCGAGGTAGGCCGCGGTTAGACGGTGTGGCGCTGCCGTTTCGCAGCATGGTGCTTCACTGCCTTATGCGCACGATGCCTGGTCACGCGATGGTGGGTTTTTCTGACCGGAACCAGGGACGCGTGTGAGACATCGGCCGCGGCAAAGGCAGAGCAGAGTAAGCCAAGAACGACTACAGCAATCAATTTCTTCATATAACCTTCCTCCAGGCACTTTTTCGCGAGAAAGAACTATTTTATTCGGATTTCGCAAGAATAAACTGGTTCTTCGAGTGAGTCTACGATAAGTTAACGTTCGCCAATTTTGATACCGGGAGGAAGCATGCCGCAGAACACGCCGGACCAGGATGCCACCAAAGGTGCGAAGGAAACCGACAACCAGGACGGACCAGACAATATCAGTATGCAGGGGCAGCTCGGGCATCGCGACCAGGATCCGATGATCAAGGACGCGGATTCGGACTTTCCGGAGCCGGGCAAAAGCCCGGAACATACTGGGTGCGCGGAGAAGAAGACGGCGTAGGCTATTCGCCTCCGTCATCGGTGGCGAATTTGTTCCTTCCGCTATTTGTGGCAGGCCGTTCGAGTCCCCGCGAGTCTTAGAAATCAAGAGCCCCACTTCTCGCGCAAAAGACGCGCGAGAAATGGGGCTCCTGATTTTACCTGGATCCTACTGGAGAACGAGGGGCCGCCGCTCCGCTACCGCAGTTCTTCCATGCAGGCATCGAGCACTTCTTTGCCCGGACGGGTGACTGAGTCCGGAAGCGTCGCCAGCGGCTGGTCTACTACATTCAGCATGTCGATAAAGCTGGGGGCCTGTGGATTGACGTAGAAGATCCCGGTCAGCACTTCGCCTTTGGCGTGCGCTTCGCCAAGGCGAGTGATAGCGCCAATTTTGTCGGTGGGATCGTAGTTTTCTTCCAGCTTGCGCAGGTTCAGGCGCGAACCATCGTGCATCGTGACCTGGACGGTCGTGCCCGCGTCATATTCGACATTGATATCTTCGAAGTGGGGGACGAAGCTGACTTCCTGCAACACTTCCTCGTGCTCTTTCACATATTTGTAGGACTTGGTCGAACCTTCGTGGTCGTTGAACGTCACGCAGGGTGAGACCACGTCGAGCATGACCGTGCCCTTGTGGGCGATCGCAGCTTTCAGCATGGCGCTGAGCTGCTTTTTGTCGCCAGAGAAGGAGCGCCCGACGAGCGTCGCGCCAAGTTGAATCGCAAGGGCGCAGGTGTCGATCGGAGGAAGGTCGTTGAGCACGCCGGTCTTCAACTTCGAGCCGAGATCGGCGGTGGCCGAAAACTGGCCTTTGGTCAGGCCGTAGACGCCGTTGTCTTCGATGATGTAGATGATCGGCAGATTGCGGCGCATGAGGTGCACGAATTGTCCGACGCCGATGGAGGCTGTATCTCCGTCGCCCGAGACACCGATGCAGACCAGTTTGCGATTGGCGAGCATGGCGCCGGTGGCGACTGACGGCATGCGTCCGTGGACGGCGTTGAAGCTGTGCGAGCGGCTGAGGAAGTAGGCCGGGCTTTTCGACGAGCATCCGATTCCGCTGGGCTTGATGACGAACTCGGGCTCGACGCCCATCTCGTACATGGCCTCGATGATGCGTTCGGAGATCGCGTTGTGGCCGCAACCGGCGCAGAGCGTGGTCTTGCCGCCCTTGTATTCGACGACAGTGAGGCCGATGCGATTAGTTTTGGGTCCAGGTGCGGTGGTTCCGGGTTCAACGGTCGTGGTCGACATCTATTTGCCCTCCATCGAGGTCAGTTCGTCAGTGATGGATCGCGCGTCGAGCGGCAGTCCAGTGATATGCGCCAAGCTGCGCAGGCGCGGGAGCAACTCTACCTTAACGTCGAGCTTTAATAGGCTGAGCATCTGCGCGTCGCGATTCTGCTCGACGACGTAGACGTGTTCGTGCTGCTCAATGAACTCGTGTACTTCGCGCGTGAACGGATAAGCGCGCAGGCGAAGGTAGTCGGTTTCGATCTGATACTCGTCGCGAAGCTGGTCGCGGCTCTCGGTGATGCCCCAGTGCGACGTGCCGTAACCGATGATCCCGATTTTTACCGCTCCATTGCCCTTAGTGATTTCCGGCCGTGGAACGAAGGAGCGCGCGGTTTCAAACTTGCGATTGAGGCGCTCCATGTTGTTTTCGAAGTCGTCGGCGCGCTCGCTGTATTGGGCTTTCTCGTTGTGTCCGCTGCCGCGCGCGAAATAGGCCGCGTTCGGGTGCGAAGTGCCTGGGAGGGTGCGATAGCCGATGCCGTCTCCATCAACGTCTTTGTAGCGGGCGAAGGTGCCGAGGCGGTCAAGATCTTCTTTGCTCAGAACCTTGCCGCGCTTGATTTCGGTCGTCGGATACTTGAAAGGATCGGACATCCAATTGTTCATGCCAAGGTCGAGATCGGACATGACGAAGACCAGCGTCTGGAATTGCTCAGCGAGGTTGAACGCCTCGGTCGCCATGCTGAAGCATTCATCGACGGAGCAGGGAATCAGCATGATGTGCTTGGTATCGCCGTGGGAGAGGAACGCGGTGGAAAGAATGTCGCCCTGCGACGTGCGGGTGGGCAGGCCGGTGGAGGGACCGACGCGCTGGATGTCCCAGATGACGCCGGGGACTTCGACATAGTAGCCGAGTCCGGCAAACTCTGACATAAGCGAGATGCCGGGGCCGGCAGTTGCAGTCATACTGCGCGCACCCGCCCATCCCGCGCCGATTACCATACCGACAGCGGCGAGTTCGTCTTCCGCCTGGACGATGGCGAAAGTTGCCTTGCCTTCCGAGTTGATGCGGTACTCCTTCATGTAATCGATCATCGTCTCGACCAGCGATGACGATGGCGTGATCGGATACCAGGTGACGACCGTGCATCCGGCGAACATGCATCCGAGCGCGGCGGCGGAGTTGCCGTCGATGATGATCTTTCCCGTGGTCTTATCCATGCGCTCGATGTAGAACGCGCCGCGTTTTTCAAGGTTAGCCTTGGCGTATTCGAAACCGGCCTGCGCCGCCGCGAGGTTGAGATTCGCCGCTTTGACCTTCTTGGCGAACTGCTTTCGGATCGCCTTCTCGATCTCCGCCATGTCGATGGTCAGCAGGTTGGCGACGACTCCTACGTAGACCATATTCTTGACGAGCTTGCGAAGCTTCGCTTCGGGACAGACCTGGGCCACGATCTTGTCGTAGGGAACGGAGTAGAAAATCAAATCGTCGCGAAGCTTATGCAGGGCGAGAGGCTCATCGTAAAGAACCGAAGCGCCGGCAGCCAGCGACATGGTGTCTTCGGTCGCTGTCTCGGGATTCATCGCAATGAGGAAGTCGATTTCTTTCTTGCGAGCGATGTATCCATTTTTGTTGGCGCGGATCGTGTACCACGTCGGCAGCCCGGCAATGTTCGAGGGGAACATGTTTTTGCCGGAAACAGGAACGCCCATCTGAAAAATGCTGCGCAGAAGAACAGTATTTGAACTTTGCGAACCGGAGCCGTTGACCGTCGCGACCTGAATACTCATTTCGTTGACGATTCGCTTTTTATTCATGCCCCCGGCGGATTCGCGGGGCACGACATCGGTAGTGGCCATCCCAACACCTTCCTTCAAAGTAGCGCGGGGTTGAACTCCCCGGCGTGGTTCTATGGATCACAGCGGAGGAAACACTCTATTATACGGCGGCCTTCCGCCTTGCATCGCGGCAAATCGCCCGCCCGTGGCCGAGAGGAACCCACTTTGGAAACGATCAGAAAGGGGGGATACTACGCTTCGGTCTCGAAAAACTGGGCAATCGTACGGAACTTATTATATCGTGATGCGACCAATTCGTCAGAGGAAAGCTTCCGCAGGTCGGCATAATGCTTTTGCAGGCTGGCATCGAGCAGATTGGCGGCAGCCTCGTGGTCACGATGAGCTCCGCCTTCGGGCTCAGGAATAATGTCGTCGATTACTCCAAGTTCACTCAGGTCGGCAGCAGTGATGCGCATGGCTTCCGCGGCTAGTTCTTTCTTAGACGCGTCGCGCCACATGATGGCGGCGCAGCCCTCGGGCGAGATCACGGAGTAGATGGAGTTTTCCATCATCAGAACGCGGTCCGCGACTGCAATGGCTAGCGCTCCGCCGCTGCCACCCACACCGATGACTGTTGCGATGATGGGAACCTCGAGGCGCACCATCTCACGCAGGTTGTAGGCGATCGCTTCCGCCTGCCCGCGTTCCTCGGCATGAATACCGGGATACGCGCCGTCTGTATCGACCAACGTAAAGATGGGCCGGCGAAACTTCTGGGCGATCTGCATCACGCGAATGGCCTTGCGATACCCCTCGGGATGCGGCGTGCCGAAATTGCGGAAGACACGCTGCTTCATGTCGCGTCCTTTTTGCGTAGCGACGACAAGGACTTCGTCGCCATGAAAACGCGCCATCCCGCAGACAAGGGCGGCGTCATCGCCGAAGTGGCGGTCGCCATGAATCTCGCTGAAATCGGTAAAAACGCGCTCGATGTAGTCGAGCGATTGCGGGCGCTGCGGGTGCCGAGCCAGTTCAGTCTTTTGCCATGCGTTTGACGGCGCGTTCATTTCCCGGCGGAGCGTCTCAATACGTTCCTTCAGAACGGCGATTTCACGGTGCATGACATCGTCGGGGCCGTTCGCTTCCAGGTCGGCGACCTGACGCTCGATCTGCTCGAGTTCCTGCTGCGCTTTTTCGGTGGATGCCATGCTTGCGATTAGCGCCTAAAAGGCGCACCGTTCATTGAGGTCCAATGGCGCGGCTGAAGCCCGCGCCCTTTCGAAACTGCTTAACTGATCGCGCGGAAGCTGCCGCGCCCGCACAGTTGTTCGATCCGCAAGACGAAGTTGCGGTCTGGCTGCACATTATAGCCTTGGGCTTCCATTACGACCATGAAATCTCCGTCGCGTTCGACGTCGAATAATACCTGCGCCTCGCCTTTGCGTTCGACGAACAACTCGTGCAGCTTGTCGATGGTTCCCTCGTCGGAGCTTTCGAGTTTGATGCGAATACGAATGGCGCGCGGCAGAGCAACTTTAGCGTCTTCGAGTGGCGTGATTTCGGCCGCGGTAATTTTTGGGTTGGTGCCCTCTTCGATGCGCACGCCGGCCTTAACCAGTACCGGAACTTCGAGCTTCACCTTCTCACCAATACGCTTATACGCCTCGGGAAAAACAATCATGTCGATCGATCCTGACATGTCTTCGAGCGTCGCTTGCGCATAAAAATCTCCTCGCTTCGACTTCAGCACGCGCACATTGCTGATGATGCCGGCCGTCGAGATCGTTTCTTCCTTGGCCGTCGATTTTGTCATTGCGGCCAATTCTTCGATGCTGCGGGCCTGAAGGTCCCGCAACTTGTCGCGATATCTTTCAAGAGGATGTCCCGTGATGAAGAAGCCGAGGATTTCCTTTTCTGCCGTAAGGCGGACGTGCTCGTCCCAGTCGGGGGTGTTGGGCAACTTATCGTTGTGAGCTTCTTCGGCCTCATCGGCGAAGACGCCAAATAGGCCGTGCTGGCCGGATTCGGCATCGCGCTGTGCTTTTTCCGCGCTCTCGACAGCCTTGTCGAGAACGGCCATGAGCTGGGCTCGCCGGCCCATGGAGTCCATCGCGCCGCTTTTGATGAGCGACTCGAGAACGCGCTTGTTCAGAAGCCGCAAGTCGACGTTCTCGCAGAATTCGAAAATAGACTTGAACTTACCGAGCTTCTTTCGAGCCGCAACGATGGATTCGATCGCGTTGCCGCCCACGTTTTTTACCGCTGCCAGACCAAATCGAATCGATTCTCCGTGCGGAGTGAAGTTGGCGTCAGAAACGTTTACGTCCGGAGCCTCGACCGAAATCCCCATCTCGCGGCATTCGTTGATGTATTTAACGACGTCGTCGGTCGAGCCGGTGACTGAAGTCAACAAAGCTGCCATGAATTCGACGGGATAGTGCGTCTTCAAATAGGCCGTGTGATAAGCAAGCAGGGCATATGCCGCCGAGTGCGACTTGTTGAAGCCGTATCCCGCGAACTGCGCCATCAGGTCGAAAATCTTCTCGATCTTCTTGGGAGGGAATTTCCTCTTGGCTGCGCCGTCGACGAAGCGCTCCCGCTGCTGGGCCATTTCTTCGGCCTTCTTCTTGCCCATGGCGCGGCGGAGCAGGTCGGCTTCGCCGAGGGAGTATCCGGCAAGACGGTTGGCGATCTGCATGACCTGTTCCTGGTAGACGATTACGCCAAGCGTTTCCTCCAGGATTTCTTTCAGCTCCGGCAGTTCGTATTCGACCTTCTTGCGTCCGTGTTTGCGATCAACGAAGTCGTCGATCATGCCGCCCTGGATCGGGCCCGGACGGTAAAGCGCGTTGAGAGCCGTCAGGTCCTCGATCGAGTTCGGCTGATACTTGCGCAGGACATCACGCATGCCGTGCGATTCAAACTGGAAAACTCCGGAGGTCAGTCCCTTGTAGAAAACTTTTTGGTATGTCTTGGCGTCTTCGAGAGGAATTTGTTCAAGCACCAGCGGTGTTTCGCGCGTCTGATTAATGAGCTTCAACGCGTCGGTGAGAATTGTCAGCGTGGTCAGGCCGAGGAAGTCCATCTTCAACAGGCCCATCTTCTCGATGGCGACCATGTCGAAGGCGGTCACGATTTCGTCGTTCTTCGTGCGATGCAGCGGGACGAGATCGGTCAGCGGACGCGGAGAAATCACGACTCCGGCGGCATGAACTCCAGAATTTCTAACCAGCCCTTCGAGTTTTCGCGCGGTGTCGAGAAGTTCCTGCACCTGCGAATCTTTTTCATAGGCTTCGTGCAGCTGCGGCGAGTCCTCGATGGCCTGGTCGAGCGTTATGTTCAGCGTCGTCGGGACCATCTTGGCGATGCGGTCCACATCGGCGTAGGGAATGTCCATGGCGCGGCCGACGTCTTTGATCGCGGCTTTTGCGGCCATCGTGCCGAAAGTGATGATCTGCGCGACGTTGTCGCGGCCGTATTTCTGGGTGACGTACTGGATCACTTCGCCGCGGCGGTTCATGCAGAAATCGATGTCGATATCGGGCATGGACACCCGCTCGGGGTTCAGAAAGCGCTCGAAGAGCAGTTCGTGTTGAAGCGGATCGATGTCGGTAATGCCAAGAGCATAGGAGACGAGCGATCCGGCGGCTGATCCGCGGCCCGGCCCGACCGGGATGTCGCGCTCTTTCGCATAGCGGATGAAGTCCCAGACGATGAGAAAGTATCCGGGAAACTTCATCTGTTGAATGATGTCGAGTTCGCGCTCGAGGCGCTGCTCGTAGTCGGCGACCGAATGCTTCAGCTTGCTTTGCTCAGCCAGAGGACGAAGCGTGTCAAGGCGGCGGGCGAATCCTTCGCGGGTTACGTGGACGAAATAGCTGTCGATGGTGTATCCCGGCGGAACTTCAAACTGCGGGAACGGGTTCGCGACTTTTTCAAGGCGAAGGCTGCAACGCTCGGCGATATCAACGGTGCGCGACAACACTTCCGGTGAATCCTTGAAAATACGGTACATTTCATCGTGGTTCTTGACGAAGAACTGCGTTCCTTCGAACTTCATTCGGGCCGTGTCGCGGATCGATTTGCCTGTCTGGATGCAGACCATCACGTCCTGCGCGTGGGCATCGTCTTCGCAGAGATAGTGGCTGTCGTTGGTAGCGACGAGCGGCAGGCCGAGGTCCTTCTCCAGTTTGAAGAGCCCAGGATGGATGCGGTGCTCGAGTTCCAGGCCCTGATCCTGGATTTCGAGAAAAAAGTTGTTCTTGCCGAAAATGTCAGTGAACGTTCCGGCGGCGGCGCGCGCGGCATCATAGTTATTTTCGACCAACCGCTCGGCCACTTCTCCCTTCAGGCAGCCGGATAGGCCGATCAATCCCTTGGAATGCTCCGCCAGAAATCTCTTGCTCACCCGCGGCTTGTAGTAGAAGCCATGCAGCGAAGCTTCGGAGGTAATTTTGACCAGATTGCGGTATCCCTCTTCATTTTCCGCGAGGATCAGGAGGTGGTTGTAGGTGTCGCCTTCGGGAGCGGCGCGGTGGTCTTCTTTCTTACAGACGTAAAGTTCGCAGCCGACGATCGGCTTGACGCCATGCTTGTGCGCTGCATTGACGAAGTGGACGGCACCAAAGATATTGCCGTGGTCGGTCATGGCTACGGCGGGCATGCCGAGTTCTTGTACGCGCTGACAGAGTTTGTCAACGTCGCATGCGCCGTCGAGCAGCGAATAATCGGTATGGAGGTGCAGGTGGACGAATTGGGACATGGGCTATGTCTAGTCTAGCGCAAAGAGCTTCGTGGACAGGTGTGGAGGGCTGTGCGTTTTGGGGTGCAAAGGATTGTTGAGTCGTTAGCTACAGACATGAGCATCGAAGCACCGAAATTCAGGCCTGGTGTCACGGAATTGTCATGGTCTTGTGTTCCGCAAGCATTTCTTGCAGCGCGAGAAAAACAGTGATTCCTCCTTGATTCCTTACATTCTTCACAAAACCCGGTGAGGAAATCTCTAATCCCCGATTGAATCGCCTCTCAACAGTTTTCGTTTCCACGCTTGCCGCCATCACCCGCATGCGATGAAACCCGCAATCCTCGCGTTTCGCCCCTACCTATTTCCGTATGTGTGCTCCCACAAATCATGGCGCTTGTCTCTTCACATAACGATGAACAGCGCGGCCTCGACAGAAAAAATTGGACTTACGCTTTGCATTGTTATGGCAGGGAATTTGCCCTGTTTGAGATGGTGCTGCGCGCCCTCAAAAGCGCAGCAAAACAAGACGGTGCAAGACACTGGTGTGTCAGGCGCTACGGCAGACGCCGGGGAGTAAACAGATGAAGTCGTATGTTTTTCGAAGCCTATATCGCGTACTTGTATTTACAACGTTGGTCTTCGCCGCGAGTTTCACGCTCGCGCAAGGCATTGTGACCGGCTCCATTTCCGGAGTGGTTGAAGATCCGCAGGGAGCGGTTGTTACCAACGCAAAGGTAACGGTCACGCACATTGCGACAAATCGGGTATTCACAACGGAAACGACCTCGGCTGGAATCATCGCGCTGCGCGATCTGCCGACTGGCGCGTACAACCTGAAGATTGAAGCGCCGAACTTTCGGGCGTTCGAGTCGACAAACCTGGTGGTCAGCGTCGGAAAAGACACGGGGATGGGGACCGTGCAGCTTACGCTGGGCTCCTCGACAGAGACCGTCACGGTGGAAGGAGCAGCGCCGCTGATTGAATCCACCACCGATCAGATTTCCGATACGTTCAGCTCGGAAAAAGTCACCAGCATTCCGATGGGAAACTCGTTTGATTCGCTGGCTCTTTTCCTGCC
>DATAUY010000021.1:0-12115 GCA_036268025.1 Candidatus Sulfotelmatobacter sp.
AGGCGTCGGCGAGACGCGCAAGAATGCGGCGCACCAGCCGTGGCAAGGCTGGGCGCGAAGTGGCTGGCATGGAGTGGGCCTTCGGGGGAAGCGCCTTGAACTCCAAAAATTGGACGCCGATTGGACGCAGGAGACGAAGCCGGCGCGCTCAAATCGGGGATGGCAACGATACGGGGCTTAGGCTGCTGCACGCAAGCCCCCGGAAATCGAATTGGCGGAAACGGAAACGACAGGACGGCGGCGCAGAGTTTTACAGAATACCTGTTATCGGACATTGGAAATGGCCCCAGCCAGACCGGTCCCACCTCAGACCGGTCGCACTGGAGCCATTGCTTTCCCTAGGATCCGACTTACTTCACCATGATCTTTTTGCCGGTCGGGTCAAGCGTTCCCTGCACCCGGACACGCTTGCCGTCGAACTTCGCGACCTCGGCCTGATGGTCGATGTCATACATCTTGCCTGAATCGTCTTTCAGTACATACTTGTCGCCTTCCTTTGAAACCGTGCCTGAGAATGTCTGACTGTCGCTCGTGGCCGTTGAATCAGAAGGCGTAGCCGACTTCGATCCTGAACTCGGTGCGGTCGTGTCCGGAGTCTGGTCTGGCGTTTGAGATGCGGGCGCCTGCTGCGATTGCGGCGGCATTTCAGGAGACGGCGGCTGCTGGGTTTCCGGCTGAGCATTCGGCGTAGACTGCGGCGACTGCGTATCCGGCGTGCTTTGCGGCGTCTGTTGATCGGGCGACTGGGTTGTCTGCGCATGGAGCGGGATGCCCCAGGAGATCATTCCAATTGCGACCGCCAGGGTCGCAAGTGACATACGAGAAAATATCTTCTTCACAAATCCTCCAGGAGCCTGGCCGGCTCGACGCAGATTGTTGCAACAACCATGCCAGTCTCTGGCCACGAGTTGTGCACGAAATGCTGTTCATTGCATCTGCACAACTTAGCTGTCACGGTCAGGTATATCTGCTCCAAGCCGTCAGGAATCTTTTCTGTTCAGCTACGTGAATCGCTGTAAACATCTGCGGGGTTCGTCGCAAACTCGTTTGAGCATTAATTTCCCTTCCCAATGTCATTCCGACACGCGAGCGCAGCGAGCAAGGTGGAATCTCCTGGCAGGTGTTGAGAACATTCTGAGTGGAAATCATCCGCAGAAAGGAAAACGAGCTGCAACACAAAGTTGCAACTCGTTGTTTATTTGTTGATCCGTGAAAATCCGTGCAAATCCGTGACGAAGGGGCTTTAGTGCCGGCCGCCACCGCCACCGTGTCCGCCGTGGCCACCGCCATGTCGGCCGCCACCGCCGCCGCCGCGACCGCCGCGACCGCGACCACGTCCTCCACCACCGCCGCCGGGACGGCCGCCGCGACCTCGATCTCCGCCTCGATCTCCGCCGCGATCGCCGCTACGAGGAGGACGATCTCCTCCACCGCTGCCAGCGTGCGGAGCCCCCTCACGATTGAAGTTCGGCTCATCTGATGGCTCATCAGGGAAGTCGCCTCCACCTTCGATCACCAGCGTGCCAGCCGGAACGGCCTCGCCTTCCGGCGCAACTGCGGCAGCATGTGCCTCTCCGCCGCCTTCACCCGAAGCCGCCATCTTCGCGCGCTGCTCTTTAAGGATCGCCTTGCGCGATAGCCGGATGCGATTGCCTTCAACTGCCAGCACCTTTACCAGCACCTGATCGCCTTCTTTCAGTTCGTCGCGGACATCCGCAATCCGATGCTCCGCCACTTCGCTGATGTGCAGCAATCCCTCGGTCCCGGGAATGATTTCGACGAACGCGCCGAAATCGGCCAGCCGCGTGACTTTTCCAAGATAGGTCTTCCCTACTTCGGCCGTCGCCGTGATGTCGCCGATAATCTGCAGCGCCTTCTGCGCCGATGCCTGATCGCTCGACGCAACTTTCACAAGTCCGGAATCCTCGACATCGATCTTCACGCCAGTCTGCTCGACGATCGACCGGATCATCTTTCCACCCGGCCCGATCAGGTCGCGAATCTTGTCGACCGGAATCTGTATGGTGTAGAAGCGCGGTGCGAAGTCGGAAATCTTCGCGCGCCCGGTCGAAATCACTTCCTCCATCTTGCCGAGGATGTGCATTCTCCCGCGCTGTGCCTGTGCCAGCGCCTCGCGCATGATCTGCGAAGTGATGCCGGCGACTTTGATATCCATCTGTAATGCCGTAATTCCGTCGCGTGTTCCGGCAACTTTGAAATCCATGTCGCCGTAGTGATCTTCCGCACCGGCGATGTCGCTAAGAATCGCGTACGTATCGCCTTCCTTCACCAATCCCATCGCAACGCCGGCCACCGGAGCCTTCAGCGGGACGCCAGCATCCATCAGCGAAAGCGAAGCCCCGCAGACGGTAGCCATTGAAGACGACCCATTCGACTCCAATATGTCGGACACCACGCGCATTGCATAAGGCCATGACTCTTCAGTCGGCAGCACAGCCGAAATCGATCGCTCGGCTAGCGCTCCATGCCCAATTTCGCGCCGCCCGGCTCCACGCATAAACGCAACCTCTCCGACGCTAAACGGCGGGAAGTTGTAATGGAGCATGAAGCGTTTTTTGGCTTCGCCTTCGAAACCTTCGAGGCGCTGCATGTCGTCGCTGGTGCCGAGTGTGGTCGTAACCAGGGCCTGCGTTTCACCGCGCGTGAAGATCGCGCTGCCGTGAGTGCGTGGCAGGACGCCGGCTTCGATCCAGATTTCGCGGATCTCGTCGAAGGCCCGGCCATCGGGACGACGGCGGTCGTTGGTTACCTGGTCGCGGAAGATGCGCTCGCGCAGCGTCTCGTAATAGGTCTTGAGTTTGGCTTGCGCCTCTTCGTCGTCTTCGGGAATGGTCGCAGCAATCTTCTTCTTGATGTCCTTGACCAGCGTATAGCTTTCCGCCTTCGGATGTTTCTTGGTGTCGAGCGCATCGGTCAGATCGGCGCCAATCTTCTTCTTCAGATCGTTGTAGTAGGCGTCGTCGAACACCGGAGGCTCGACTTTGCGCTTCGGCTTCCCTGCCTTGGCGCGCAGATCGTTGATCGCGGCGCAGATCTTCTTGATCTCGGTGTGGCCGAATTCGATCGCGTCCACGACCGTTTCTTCTTTCACTTCCTTCGCGCCCGACTCGATCATCACGATGCCGTCTGAGGTTCCGACGACCATGATGTTCAGCAGGCTCGCGCGCATTTCATCGTAGGTGGGATTCACGACGAACTGCCCGTCGATTAGGCCGACGCGCACGGCGCCGATCGGGCCGAGGAACGGAATATCCGAAACATGCAGCGCGGCCGAAGCCGCGTTGATGCCGACAACGTCCGGATCGTTTTCGCTATCCGCCGAGAGCACGAACGCGATGACCTGCGTCTCGCACTTGAAGCCTTCGGCGAACATCGGACGGACAGGGCGATCGATCTGCCGGCTGGTGAGCACTTCACGCTCGCTCATGCGGCCTTCGCGCTTGATGAAGCCGCCGGGGAAACGTCCGCCGGCGTAGGTATATTCGCGGTAGTCTACGGTGAGTGGGAAAAAGTCGATGCCTTCGCGTGGGTCGGCGTTGGCGGTAGCGGTGGCAAGCACAACATTTTCACCCATGCGGACAACGGCCGATCCATGGGCCTGCTTGGCCAGTTTCCCTGTTTCAAATGAAATGGTTTTACCGCCGGTGAGACTGACTGTGACTGTCGTTGGTTCTGGTTTCATAAGCTTTTAGCTCCTAGCTCTTAGCTGCTAGCCAAAGCAGGCGGGCGCACAATTCATCGGGAACCCCGTTTTCATGGCTGCCCCATTCTAAAATCGCGCAGTTTGCGATTTTTGAGTGGGGATTTTGACTCTGTGTCCCTGGAAGGCACACGTCACCCTTTGCGCTCGTGGTTGAGATTTCGACTGCGCTTGAAAAACGCACGTGTGGAGAATTCCTCGATGCCGCGCCGCCTCACCAGAGGCGGATTCTCAGAAATGGTCCAGGAGGATCAGGCACCCATCCTGAAATCGCACATTGCAATTCCGGTTGGGACGTTCCCTTCCCGTGGGTGGCCCATTCTAAAATCGCGCAGTTTGCGATTGTAGAGTGGGAATCGCCAGACCTACTTGCGGATGCCGAGCTTGGTAATGACGGTCTTGTAGCGCTCGGTATCGTATTTCTTGAGGTAGTCCAGCAAGCTACGGCGCTTGCTGACCAGCATGAGAAGTCCGCGGCGTGAGCCGTGGTCTTTCTGGTGCGTCTTGAAGTGCTCCGTCAACTGGCCGATGCGTTCGCTCAGCAGGGCGATCTGAACTTCCGGGCTTCCGGTATCGCTCTCGTCCCTGCCGTACTGGCCAATGATGGATTTCTTTTGCTCTGTGGCTAACACTAAACTGGTGCACTCCTGTTCTTAATCGATTGTCTATGTGACGTTTACAGATTAGCATGGCTACGGTCAGGGGTAAAGTTCTACCCTCCACCGTAGAGCGACCAAGCTTCGAGTACGGGGGACATGATGAACATCGAAATCCACGATTCGGCTCTGAGAGAGCGCATTCAAAGGCAACTCGAAGCTACGGGCTCCGGAAGCATCGAGGAACTACTGGCTCACCTGCTGGAAACGCAGGAAGAGCAGGACCGCTGGCTTCTGGAGAATCGCGCGACCATTGATGCCAGGATTCGCCGTGGGATCGCTCAACTGGATCGCGGCGAAGGAATTCCGGAAGACCAATTGGATGCGCGGCTGAAAGCTCTCAAAGCCAAGCCCGAATGAAGTCGCGTTATGTCCTCTCACCAGAGGCTGTGGACGATCTGGCCTCGATCTGGCGCTACATCCGAACACAAGGCAGCGAGGAAATGGCAGATCGTGTGGAGTCAGTGATCCGCGAGCGGATCGTCTTACTTGCGCGCAATCCCCGCGCCGGACACTGGCGCAAAGACCTTACCGATGTACCCGTGAGATTCTTCCCCGTTTATTCGTACCTGATCGTGTACCGCCCGGAGACAAAGCCTTTGCAGATTGTCGCGATTCTGCATGGTCGACGAGACGTGAAAAGAACTCTTGGTAAGCAGCCTTCGTAACATTACCGTCGATCAACGCGCAGCGCCCGATACTTCCGCAGCAATTCGTAAAGCACGATCCCTCCGGCGGTCGCGACGTTCAGGGACTTCTTCTGGCCCATCATCGGGATGCGCACATGCGTGTCGGCCATTGCGAGCAGCTCCGGACGCAGCCCGTCCACCTCATGACCAAACATCACGCAGACCGGAAATGTGGGCTGCCAGTTAAACAAATCGACAGCCTCGAGGTTGGTCTCGATCGCGGCGATTTCGAATCCATCGCCGCGCAGTCCTTCCGCCATGCGGACGGCGTCCCAGTCGTCCTCCCACGCAACGGTTTCTTCGGCCCCGAGGGCCGTCTTCGAAATCGCCTTCTTACTCCGCAACCCCAGGCCGGGATGCGCCGTAATCCCGCAAAGGCATAGCCTCTGCAATCCCGCGCCGTCAGCCGCGCGAAAGAACGCGCCGACGTTATACATGCTGCGAACGTTGTCGAGCAGGACGGCGGCGGGGAGGCGGAAGCCTTCATTCAATGCGCTCATATGTTCATGTAGGGACAGCCGCCCCGGCTGTCCGGTCGAGCGGATGTGGGGACAGCCGCCCTCGGCTGTCCGGTCGAGCGAAGCTCGACGGCTGACTCGTGGACGCGCTTCAGTATCCCACGGGTCCGCAAAGAGCCCGAAGATGGTTCTCACCAGTAGCTCCAATTCCAATTTTGAAACATGAGGGCGTCATTCCGAAGGCCCGCGTTTTATCCAGCGGGCCGAGGAATCTCGCGCGCAGCTTGTACGCGCCGTGCGCCTTGAATCTAACCCCTATATACATCTATACGATGACAAAAGGCGCGAAAATCAACCAGCGCACTAAAAAGCATTCGCATGCAGAAGAGCAGCGGGATAGGAATGGCAGCTTACAGACCAGTACAAGAAATTTCGGCCGTCCGTCGTCACTGTGTGGAGCGAGTTTCAGGAAAGGTACAGGGTTCATCGTCGATTCCTCGGGCCTCATCCTGACCAATCAGCACGTACTCGGTCCTACTTCATACATCGCCGTTCAATTCGATACAAACACAAAGGTCCCCGCAACCAAACTGCTGGCTGACCCCGAAAAGAACGTGGCACCCGGAGGTTGTTGGCACCCGATGGTTAGGTTTGCAGTGATGCTTCCGATTTGATTCTCTGCCCCGCCCAATTTCTTGACCTATGGTTCTTATCTACTTTCGAGGGTGCCCCGTTCAAGCTCCGCTTGAGCGGGTTTTTCTGTCGGGGTGCGCAGAGTGGCGATGAGGAAGATTCCTGCCTGCTCGCGCTTTCTTGCTGTCCATTGAGATTCGATTTCGACCGTTCCTATTTCACCGGTTGCGCAATGTCGGAAGCTGCTCCACGGCCAGTCTTCCGGTTTGGCGACGAGTCCGCGCGCGACCGGATTGCGATGAATGTAGCGAAGCTTCTCCACGAATTTACGTTCACTCCAGACGTTGAAGTCGTAGTAACGCTCCTGCCAGAACGGTTCGTCTGCCCGCAGAGCCAGTTGACGCGCGACACCCTGCTTCAGCGATTTGATGGCCTGCGCGAAGGTGCTGCGTTCGGGTTCGTTCGTCAAGAGGTGCACGTGTTCGGGCATGATGACGTATCCATAGATGCAGAGGCCGTAGGATTGACGGACGCGTTCCAACGCCAAGAGGAATGTTTCGCAGGAGAGTTGGGTTGATAGTTTCGGTTTTCGATGGTAGCAGCTGAACGTAATGAAGTGACTTCGACGGGTTTCGTGGAAGCGCTTCAGGGACCATGGCATGGGGACAGGGTATTTGGGGAGATATGCAGATGTCTGTGACGAATGAACGTCCGGGACGCAATGCCCTGTTGAAAACGTCAAAGTCAACAACCCCGCTCAAGCGGAGCTTGAACGGGGCACCCTCGGAACTTTCGATACTTTTTCAACCGCGGAGCAAATGTCCCATTCCAAACATCGCAAAGGGCACGATGTTTAGAATGGGCAGTCTTTCGTGTCGTTCAGTCGTGCCGCGTCAATTTGTAAACCGAGCCAGTGCCGTTGGCGCCTCCGCTGCCGGTGAGACCGTAGAGATTGCCTTGTTTGTCGATGGCCAATCCATCGACGGCGTTGCCCTGGGTTGAAGTGAAGTTATAAAGCGTGGAAACGGCGCCGCCCGGGGTGACCTGATAGATGGAAAATACCTGGCGATTGTCGAGCACGCCGTAGAGATTCCCCTGGCTGTCGCGAACCATGCTGCCACTCCCCGAACAACAGAAGCTCAACACGGATTCGTCGCCCGACTGAGTGATCTTGTAAATACCACTTGTGTCAAGACCGTTGGCAGCTTCTCCGAACATGTTCCCTTCATTGTCCTGGGTAAGTTTGCCGTGCGGAAACTCCAAATCGGTGGAGCTGTTGTAAGGGAAGACATGGAGAACGGTGAGTTGATTTTGCGGCGTGAACCGGAAGACTACACCCGCGGTCACTTCGGTGTTTGAGCCTCCTGCTTCAGTGGCGCCATAGAAATTTCCGTCGCGCCCGACGATCAAGCTGCCGACTGGGTCAGCCCCATTAGCTCCGGAGCCGTTGCTGAAGTCGTAGGCAATGGAAAATGCGCCGCTCTTGGTGATCTTGTAGATTTTCCCGTTGCCGGTTTGCTCACCATTTATGAAGAGGTAAACGTATCCGTAGACATTGCCCTTGCTGTCCACTGTGACAGCATTGAAGGGCTGATTTCCGTCATTACCCCCGGCGAAACTATGAAGGATGGTTTCCTGCCCGGAAGGTGTTATTTTGAAAACCGTCCCCTGCTGGTGGCCTCCTCCGTACAAGGTGGTGCTATAAATATTGCCAGCCGAATCTCGGACGACATTTGCGAATGGGTGGGCACCATCTTCGGCGGCGGCATTGAAGCTGTGAAGCACCGTCAGTATGCCGGTGGGAGAGACCCTGAAAACTGTACCATCCCCGCCGCAGCAGGCATCGTGAGTACCGCCGTAGTACGACGCTCCATAAAGGTTTCCCGCAGAATCGATGATCAGACCTCCAATCGGAGACTCAGGCCCATGCTTGGAAGCAGGCGGGAAACTGACGAGAGTTGAAAATGTGTAGGTTTGCGCTGCGGCGAACATCGGCACGAGCAAAAACGCGAACAAGAAGCTGTGCTTCATCGTCTCTCCTATAAATTTAAATTCCCTTAAGCGGGGTTTTGGTTTGATCCCGAAGCTCATGAAAATATTTCCTCGTTGCACGCAACAACGATTGGGCTCAGAAAAGAGTTAGCGGCGAAAACTATTTCTGAGGCCGGGGGATTGGCAGGGGAGATATAGGGGAAAATTTAATCCAATCCTTGGACGACGGCCCTACGGTGTTTTACGGAGAAGACGGAGAAACATCCAGTAGTAAATTTCCTGTGGGCGTCGATTTGGTGCGTCAGCGAGTTCGGTACTTGACTCGTTCCAATTGCTTACCGCCATCTTCCGCCGGGATTGTCGAACATTTCTTGCGGCAGGTCGAAGCCGGCGGCCTTGAGGCGTTCGCTAAATTTCGGGCGGATGCCTGTTGAAACGAAGCTGCCGATGACTTTGCCTTCGGGCGAGAGTCCCTGCTTGTCGAAGACGAAGATGTCTTGCAGGCTGACGACGTCGGACTCCATCCCTGTGATTTCGGTGATGTGCGTGATGCGCCGCGTGCCGTCGGTGAAGCGCGCGACTTGCACGAACAGGCTCACAGCCGAGGCGATCTGCTTGCGGATGGCGCGCTCGGGCAGGTTGAGGTTCGCCATCATGCCCATGGTTTCCATGCGGGCGAGCGCGTCGCGCGGGCTGTTGGCGTGGATGGTCGTCATCGATCCGTCGTGTCCGGTGTTCATGGCTTGCAGCATGTCGAGAGCTTCTTCTCCGCGAACTTCGCCAACGACTATGCGGTTGGGACGCATGCGCAGGCTGTTGATCACGAGCTGGCGGGCGGCAACGGCTCCCTTGCCATGGGGATCGGGCGGACGGCACTCGAGGCGCACGACGTGGCGCTGCTTGAGTTGCAGCTCGGCGGAGTCTTCGATGGTAACGATGCGCTCTTTGGCGGAGATGTATCCGGAGAGGACGTTGAGCAGCGTGGTCTTCCCTGCTCCGGTGCCGCCGGAGATCACGATGTTGAGGCGCGCGGCGACCGAGGATTTCAGCAGGCCGAGCATGTGTGGCGTGAGCGCCTGGCTGGCGAGAAGATCGGCGTCGGAGATGGGGATGTGTCCGAAGCGGCGAATGGAGATGTGCGGGCCGTCGATGGCGAGCGGCGGAACGATGATGTTGACGCGGGACCCGTCGGCGAGGCGAGCGTCGACCATAGGAGACGAGGCATCGATGCGGCGTCCGATGGCGGCAACAATTTTCTGGATGATGCGCATGAGGTGCGCATCGTCTTTGAAGACGACTTTGGTTTCTTCGAGCACGCCGCCGCGCTCGACGTAAACTTCTTTAGCTCCGTTGACGAGGATGTCGTCGACAGCCGGGTCTTGCAGCAGAGGTTCGAGCGGGCCGAGAGCGAAAACTTCATCGAGGACGGTGCGCGAGAACTGCTCTCGCTCCTGCGGCGTGAACGGAACTTTGATCTGGGAGACAACCTCCTGGATTGTGGCGAAGGCCTGCCAGCGGGTTTGATCGTTGCCGGTTTGATCGTTGCTTGTTTGATCGGTAGGGACGGCGGCGATTTTTTCGAGGTCGAGCCGGTTTAGCAGAAATCGATGCAGGCTGATCTTGAGTTCCTGATAGGTGCGAAAGTCGAGGTTGGCGGGGAGTTTGGCGGCCTCGTTCGGGTTCGTGGATGGGAGTCGGTTCGGGGCAGCCATGGGACAGCAAAGGGAATTCTAAGGGGCCTGCTGGTGAAAGACAATGCAACTTTCAGGCGCGACGGACTTCTTCCAGCATGCGCTCGCGAAGAATGCGATTGGTCCGAGTTTGGTAAGCCTTGCCCTGCTTCTTTAACCCGCGATAACGTTGGCGGTCGAGAGGCATCGAAGGCCACCGATTTCCGGTCGGCGATCGTGCCTGGCCAGCCCTGATCGTCGTTGCGAAAATCAGCCGTTCCGCAACGCGACCATCGGCTCGACTCCTGCAGCACGCCGCGCCGGAATCACCGAGGCCAGCAGTGCAGCCAGGCCGAGCATCAGCGTGGCCAATGCGAGCATGGTCGGGTCCCAGGGCTTGACGCCGAAAAGCTGATCGTTCATCAGCTTTCCGGCGCCAATCGCTGCCGGAATGCCAATGGCCAACCCAATTCCGATTTGCGAGAAAGCGCCCCGCAGGATCATTTTCATGACCTGTCCTCGGTCCGCCCCCAGCGCCATGCGGACGCCTATCTCGCTGGTTCGCTGTTCCACGGAGTAAGCCATCACCCCGTACAGTCCGACGGCGGCAAGCACCAGACCAAGGGCACCAAAGAGTGTGACCAGAACTGCGATCATGTTTTCCTGCTGAAAATCCCCGCTGACAACTTCGGTATATGGATCAACGCCGTAAAGAACAAGATTTGGATCGATGCTCGCCAACGCCTTGCGCACCCGGTCTTCCATGTGCGGCGGGTTTCCGGGCGCCCAGATTACGATGTTGTACAAATAGTGCGACCAGATTTCGGCACTTGTGTAGGCCGGATCCTCATACCGTACGGTCTGTGCCTCCGGCAGCCAGAACATCGGGCGGATCGGATCCTTATAGTCGTAAGTCATGTATCGCATGTCCCTTACGACTCCGACGATTTCGAAGTTTGCAGAATATTTGATCTTGTCGGGCCCGAAGTGCTGCCCAATCGGGTTCTGGTCCTTAAGAAATCTCTTCGCAAACGCTTCATTGATTACGGCTACCTTCCGTGTCGCTTCCGTGTCCTCTTCCGTAATGGCCCTGCCAATCACGATTTTGGCGCCGATAGTATCGAAAAAGTTCGGCATGACCCGGGCCCATCCGGATCCCGTATCTTCCTTAGGCGGAGGCTCAGGCCGACCCTCGACGCGAATGCCGTTGTTCCAGGTATCGCCCGTCATCGGGGCATAGAGCGCAGGCGCCACCATGCGCACGCCGGCAATCTGCTGGATCCGCTCGTCGATTTGCCGAAATAGAGGCAGCAGTTGTTCCGGCTTATAGTTGCCCAACATGGGATTGATCCAGGCGATGTACCGGCTTTGAGTTTCGAACCCAAAATTCTGGTGCTGCAGGTTGCGCAGGCTCTGGCCGAGCAAGGCGGCTGCAGAGAGCAGCACCAAAGACATTGCTCCCTGCGCGATTACCAAAGACTTTTGCGCCCACGAGCGACCGCTTCCAACAGAACGGTTTGCCCCACGAAGGGCCTCGACTGGGTCCGCGTGCGAAGTCACCCAGGCCGGCGCGATCCCGAAAATTACTCCCGTCAGAACGGAAATGCCCAGCGTGAAGAGCAGCACAGGTAAAGAAGGCGTCGCGCTGATCGGCACATAGTTGTTGGGACCGCCAGTCTGAAAGGCAAGATACAGAATCAACCTGGTCCCGCCGTATGCCACAGCGATCCCGAGCGCTCCACCGATGGCCGCCAGCAAGACTGATTCGACCAACGACTTGCGAACAAGCCGTCCACGTGAAGCACCCAAGGCCACACGTACAGAAGTCTGCGCGCGATCCTTCAAGCCACGCGCCAGCATCAGATTTGCCAGATTCCCGCACGCCACCAGCAGAACACAGGCGGAAGCCACCAGAAGCAACTTCAGTCCATCCTGATACTGGCCTCTCATCGAGGTCACCCCAGCATCGCCGGGACTCAGGTGGAGCGTCTGCTGCTGCCAGAGTTGCTTCTCGCCCGGCTCCATATCGGGAACGTGACTGGCTAGCCAGTCATAAAATTCCACCTTGAGCTTCGCTTCGAGCGATTTGGGATTTGTGTCCGACCGCACTCTTCCGATCAAGTAGAGGAAGTTGCCATTTGGCCTCTTGAGCTGGGCTGTCGCTCCATCGATGATGAGTTCGGTCGTCAGCGGCAGCCAAAAGTCCGGCATTCCCGCGCCAGTCAGCTTCGCGCCGAAAAATCCCGGTGCAGCAACGCCGATCACCGTGAACGGATGCCCATTGATCTGGTAGCCG
>DATAUY010000022.1:0-13916 GCA_036268025.1 Candidatus Sulfotelmatobacter sp.
GCGAAGGGAGTCCAGTTCGCGGGCTTTACCAGCATTGCGCCGACGACCAGGAACGTCAAGATGGCGCCGATCTTGACTATCACCATGATGTTGTTGGTCGACGCGGATTCCTTCACTCCGCGCACCAGCAGCAGCGTGAGAACAAAGACGATGAGGAAACCGGGCAGATTGAAGTAAGCGCCGGTCCATTGTCCCCCAGCCCAGACCGGACTCGCCCATTTCTCCGGCAAGTTCAGGCCGAAGACGGCCAGTTGCGCTTTCGTGTAACCGGCAAAGCCCACCGCGACCGCGACGTTCGAGACCACATATTCGAGGATCAGGTCCCAGCCAATGATCCAGGCGAAAATTTCGCCGAGCGTCGCGTAAGAGTAGGTATATGCGCTGCCCGCGATCGGAATCATGGAGGCGAGTTCGGCGTAGCACAATCCGGCGAAGCTGCACGCGATCGCGACCAGGAGAAATGAAATGGCGATCGACGGTCCGGCTGCCGGGCGGCCGTGCATGAGCGCGCCAGCCGTACTGCCGGTGCGAAGGAAGTTCACGATCACATCGAGCGCCTGCGCATGCAGGATGGAAGGAGCCTGGAAGTACTCTCCGGCGGCGGCCGTTCCGGTGAGCACAAAAATTCCGGACCCGATGATGGCGCCGATGCCCAGCGCGGTCAGCGACCACGGCCCCAGTGACTTTTGTAGCCTCTGGCCGGGCGCCTCTGAGTCGGAGATCAGCTTGTCGATGGATTTACAGCAAAAAATCTGGCTGTCGGAGGTGCGAACTACCTTCGATGGAGGTTCGGTGGTGGATTGTGACAAGAGGTTTGATTCTCCTGCAATCAGTAATTAGCAGCTAACATCCAGCCGGTACACCACAATTAGAGAATGCCCCACCCTTCGCGGTTTTCGAAGGGTGGGACTGGTTGGAGACCGGTGCTGTTACCGCTTCGCCTGACCGCGGGCCAGCTTCTTCACCTTCGGCTTTTTCGATCCGCGAGCGTAATCACGCGGCTTCTTAGGCTTTTCCGCCTTCCGCTTCTTGCGCGCCGCGCGTTTGGTTTTCTTGCGATCTTCTCTGCTTAACTTCGTCGTGTTTGCCATGAATGAATGTATTCGTCCTTGTCTAGTAGAAGTTGGTTCAAGTTCAGAATGGCGAGAACCGGTCCATCGATCCCCAGCATTGAATGTCGTCGCTGTAAAATACGGTGCCGTCTTCGTTCGTCTGGAGCGTGCGCGCACCCTCAGCCGTCAGAAACTCGACATACGGCCACGTTTTCGAATTAGGATCACGCGACGCCATCGCCTGCGTGATCAGCTTGTTCCAGCGGCTGCAATCGGCCGCCGTGTGGCGGTTCACGTCATTCCACGGGTCGAGCAGGCTTGCAGTGTAGTAATTGTGGATCTGCAAGCCGATAGGCTCAAGATTGCCGTCGGAATTCATCACCTGCATCTCGATCACAAACATATACACATCGATCGGCTTGTTGGTTCCGACTTCGGTGTCGTGATGCAGCTCCAGCAGCATCGGCATACCGTGAGAATCGAAAAGAAATCTCCGCTGGGCTTCGATGCCGTGGGCTGCGAAACCTCAGCATTTGCTGCCGGTCGCCGCGTGTGCTTCACCTGCTTCGCTTGCGCGAAAAGTTGTGTCGTACAAAGTCCTGCAACCAGCAAAAAGAGTGCAACGCTCCGCATGGCGTTTTCTCCTTGGGGGATTGGCTTCAGGCCGAGAAGCTTCAGTCTGCACATCCAAGCTCTAACATCTAAGCCCGCTCCAGTTGGGCGTATTTCTCCACCAGCTTCTTCAACCCGAAGCGAGGGAATTGTACCGTAATCTTGGCTTCTTCGCCTTCTCCCTCGCGCTGATAGACCGTGCCTTCGCCGTATTTGGGATGCCGCACGCGCTGTCCCGGACGGAACCCGCGCTTGCCCGTCGGTTCTTCGACCGGCGCGGCTTTCGAGACAGTAAACTTTTTTCCCCGGCTGGCAAAGAACTCGGCGATGTTCCCGATCGAGTTGTAGGCGTGGGCAGCAACGGCGGACTTGTTCTTCTGGACTGCCGCGCGCTGTTCGTCTCGGCGCCAGGAAGCGCTTTGGTCCTCGTCTTCGTACGAGTAATGAGAGCTTCCAGATCCAGATGGGCCCGTGGAGGGGCGGGCGCCCTCGCCCGTCCGGCGGAGCGAAGCTCCGCTGCTGCGTCGTGTTCCCAACTCCTCGATCAAAGGCCCCGGTACTTCTTCCAGAAAACGCGACGGCACACTCGCTTCCGGCAGATCAGTTCCATACCGCCGCCGATACACCGCCCGAGTCAAAACAAGCTGGTCCATCGCCCGCGTCATGCCGACATAGCAAAGCCGCCGCTCTTCTTCGACGTCTTCCGGGACCAGCATCGTCCGCGAATGCGGGAACAGCCCTTCCTCAAGCCCGCTGAGAAACACGAGAGGAAACTCGAGTCCCTTGGCGGCGTGCAGGCTCATCAGTGTGATCTGCGCACGCGCGTCGTAGTCGTCCGCATCGGCGATCAGCGCAGCATGGTCGAGAAACTGATCGAGCGTTTCAGCGCGATCGCGCGAGTCCATGGCAGCGTTGACCAGTTCGCGCAGGTTTTCAATCCGCGAGAAAGCTTCGGGCGTGTCTTCCGCTTCGAGTTGCTTGATGTAGCCAGTGCGGTCGATGAGGAACTTGAGAATGTCAGCCGTGTTGACGGTGGGCGCGGGGAACGCGTCCGGCGTTTGTGATGCAGCCTCAGGCGCGGGGCCGTTGGAGTCGGCATCAGCATCGATATCGTCGGTATTCGTAGCGCCGGCGTCCCGCCGGCTGTCGTGGAGGCGTCCCGCCTCCGCAGCCGAATCCGCCTCGGGATCTGCCGCTCCAAAATCCGTCGCCCCGAAATCAAACGAGAAGTTGCCGAACTCTTCCGGATCGAATTCCGTAGCATCCTCGGCTTCAGCGGAAAGCTGCGGAGCTTCGCTCTGCTGGACAGCCGAGGGCGGCTGTCCCCACACGGCCTCGGGTGATTCCACCGATTGGCTCGGAGCGGTGCTTTGCTCCAACTGCTCTACAAATGTCCCGGCCATCATCGCTCGTGCGTCTTCAATCAACTCCTGAAAACTCGTGAGCGAAGCTACGGCGCGTACCGGCAGCAACTGCCGCTTGATCGCTTCTCCAATCGCGCCCCAAAGTGAAAGCCCGGTTTCCAGCGCCAATCGTTCGAGGATGTCGATCGTCCCTTTGCCGATGCCTCGCGCCGGAGTGTTGATCACGCGCAGCAGCGAAATCGTGTCATCCGGGTTCTGGATGACCTTCAGGTACGAGATCAGGTCTTTGATCTCGGCGCGTTCATAAAACGAAAATCCGCCAACCACGTGATATTTCAATCCATACCGCCGCATTGCCTCTTCAAACAGGCGAGACTGCGAGTTCGTGCGATATAGAACGGCGGCCCGCGGAGTTTCGCCCCGCTGTGCCGCCTCGCGCAAATATTTCGCGATGTGGTCGGCGGCAAAAAGCGCCTCGTTCTCTCCATCAGGAGCTTCGTAGTATCCGATCTTTGTCCCACCTTGCCGCGACGTCCAAAGATTCTTGCCCTTGCGCCGCACGTTGTTCGCGACGACTGCTGACGCGCCCTGCAAAATATTCGACGTGGAGCGGTAATTCTCTTCGAGCCGGATGATCTTCGCCTCGGGAAAGTCCTGCTCGAACTCCAGAATGTTGCGGATGTCCGCGCCGCGCCACGAATAGATCGACTGGTCTTCATCACCGACGGCGCACACGTTGTGGTGTTCGCCGGCCAGCATGCGCATGAGTTCGTACTGCGGACGATTCGTGTCCTGATATTCGTCGATCAGTAGATATTGAAAGCGCTTGTTGTAGTACTCGCGCACCTGTCCCGCCGACTTCAGCAGCCGCACCGCATCCAGCAGCAGATCGTCAAAGTCGAGCGCGTTCGCCCGGCGCAATTCTTTCCGGTACTCCTCATACAAATGCGCGATGCGCTCGGTCTTGGGATCGGCCGATTGCAAGTACAACTCCTGCGGATCAAGCATGTGGTTTTTTGCCCACGAAATCCGCCCTAGCACGGTGCGCGGAGTCAATTGCTTATCGTCGACTCCAAGCCGCTTCATGATCGACTTAACCAGCGACTGCTGGTCGCTTTCGTCGTAGATCACAAAATTCTTCGTATGCCCGATTGGCGGCTGGCCCGGCACCGTCGACGGAATCCGCATCGCCTCAATATCGCGCCGCAGCATGCGCACGCAGAACGAGTGGAATGTCGAGATCACCGGCTTGGCGATGCTCAATCCGCCAACCAGTTTCTCGACGCGCTCTCCCATCTCGGCGGCCGCCTTATTAGTGAAGGTCATCGCCAGGATCGACTCGGGCATGACGCCTTTGTGCTCAATCAGATACGCGATCCGATAGGTAATAACGCGCGTCTTCCCACTGCCGGCGCCGGCCAGAATCAACACCGGTCCCTCGGTGGTTTCGACAGCTTCGCGCTGCTGCGGGTTCAATTGGTCGAGGAAAGACAAAGCGAAAGTGGCTCCAAAGCCAGTACTTAGATTTTACAGGGAGAAACGGATTGCTCGCTGTGGAAGCTGCGAGAACCTGGAAACCCACAAGCGACATCATCGTGAGAACGGCGGTGAGCCGTCTGAGGGACCTTACGTCGGTTTGGATTGCGACGCTGTGGATGCACAAGAATTCACCTCATGCATCCTGAAAGTCCTGGCAACTGTATTGGAGTCGCGGACTGACGTACGGTCCCCCGCGGCGGTTTTGCCGCGGCTCACGATGGCAAGCCCGCGAACCTGAGCCCACAAAAAATCCCGCAAGCCCCATCCTCATCCCCGTTCTTCTCACGGAGTCGAAACGGAGGGCGCGCCGGGCCGGACTAACGGTAGTTCGGCTGGGAACACGGCGCGCCTTCCAGGGTGTCAATACATCAGTGTAGTTACTTAACTGCGCGTCGCCGGGTGGCCCACCTGAGACGGTTTTCGCAGGGTGGGGGAATTACACGTCCGAGCCGTTGCAGGAGGAGCCGCCATGAGTCTCAAGATTGGTCTGCTGTTGACGGTCGTCGTAGTCATTGCCGTTATAGTCGCGGGGAACCAGCGCGAAGCCTACGCGGGAGAAGTCGTCCCGAGTTCCCCATACAAAGTGCTTGATCCCATTCGCCACGGGAATCTCACAGTCTTTCCTGTGGTCACCGCAAAGAGTTATCCCACAGGCGAATTTTTGACGCTCGATGAAGGCCTGCGCTCTGGAGAAGTCGTCGTCACCGAAGCCGGAAGCGTGCAGGGACTGGTTCGCCGTCCCCCGTCACCCGCGGTCCATCACGAGGGTGGCGAAGTCAATCGTCTCGTGCTGGTCAACAATTCCAAGCGCCCGTTGTTATTGTTGGCGGGAGAGATCGTCTCCGGCGGCAAGCAGGACCGCGTCATCGCCAAAGACCGCATCGTCCCGGCGGAAAGCGATCCCATCGACCTCGGCGTTTTCTGCGTCGAGCCGGGCCGCTGGGTCGCAAGCAGCCAGACTTTCGGAGCTTCAGAATCGATGTATGGGGGCGTGGCCCACGGTGGCCCTGCGCCTCCAATGGCGATCATGGCCCAGCCCTCGGTTCGTAGCAAAGCGATGGCCGCCAAAGACCAGCAGCAGGTCTGGGACGCCGTCCGAGCGCAGAAAGAAGCAATGACTGTCGAAGTCACTGCCGCCGCACCTGCCCTTCAGACTCAAATGGCGCAGGTCAGTTCCTACGCAAAAGTCAACGAGAACAAGGAAGTCCGCAAGCAGGTGGACGCCATCGCCAAGCCCATCGAACAGAACTATCAGGGACTGATCCGCCAACTCCGCGATCGCAACGCCGTCGGCGTCGTCGTTGCCGTCAACGGACGCATAATCTGGTCCGACATCTTCGCCAGCACCGACCTGCTCGCGAAATATTGGCCGAAGCTGGTGCGCTCGTACGCATCCGAAGCGGTCGTCACCCGTGCCAAGCAAATGGAAGTCAGCGTCGACCAGGCCCAGGCATTCCTGGCCGACATGGAAGGCCGCCGCGAAGTCGTCGAGAGCGAACCGGGAATCTTCCGCCACACCGAAGTCACCGGTGACGGATTCAAAGCGTTTTCGCTGACCGCGTTGCTGCCGAAGACGGGCTTCGATATCCACGTTGCCAAGATGGCGGATTGAGACATCAGTTGCTAGTGGTCAGTGGCCAGTTCTGCCGTCGAGGTTCGCTTCCCGATTTGGGGCTGCATTTCGGTATGACAATGCTTTTTTCACGACAAAATGTCTTTGTGGCGCGAGAGAATCGGGGCCGGCAAATTCTCGATATGTCCAGCATTCGCTCGTATAGAGATTTAATAGTTTGGCGAAAAGCGATGTCGTTAGTGACGGATATCTATCGATTCACGCGGACTTTTCCGAAGGACGAGATTTATGGACTAACTTCTCAACTACGGCGCGCAGCCATCTCGATACCCAGCAACATCGCGAAGGACGGGGGCGGGCTCAACAAGGGAATTCAAACGGTTTCTCGGCCATGCCCGCGGTTCTCTGCTTGAAGTCGAGACGCAGCTTCAGATCGCACACGAAATGAAGTTTCTTCCGCCAGACGATTGTGCGACGTTGCTGGGAGAGTGCGCGGAAGTTGGCAGAATCTTGAACGGCCTAATGGCGTCTCTACCCCGAGCAGGGCGCTGAAGCCGAGGACTCACCACTGGCCACTAGCCACTGATCACTGACTGCCGTACCAACTCCGCCACGCTGCCGAGTCGTTCGGCAATCGCTGATGCGTGATATCGCCCAGAGCCTGAAACACCCACGCGTGCGTCTGGGCGTCGAGCGAGGAATCTTCCGAGTAATTCAACAATTGAGGAATGGCCGACATTCGCTGCTCTGGCGTGAACATCCCCGACTCGGAAATGCCACAAGCCGCTCGCTCCCGTACGGCGGGCGAGGCATCATCATGGATCGTCTTTAACAGCGTCGCAGCCGATTGATCGGTTCCGGCCAGCGCGAGTCCTTCCACGGCCCACTTTCGCGAATCCACATCCGAATCCTGCAAATGAGAAGTCAGAAGCTCGACGACATGCTCCGCCTCCACTCCGCGATTCGCCATCAATCCCAGCGCCCAGAGCGCCCAGATTTTCTGGGCGTGGTCCGGAGACTCCGCCGTCTTGAGCAGATATTCCAGGCTCGCCGAATTCTTCGCCAATCCATATGCTGCCAGTTCAACTTCAATTCCGGATTCCCGTACGCGCATGTCGTTCGAGTTCAGCGCCGCCGTCGTCAGCGTGGCAATCTGTGGGCTCCATTGCACTTCGCCCTGCCAGTGGTCCACGCGCGAAGAAATCTGATCTACGGCCCCCGCCGAATGCGCGACGGCCTGCTCCAACAATGCTTCCGCCTGCTTCTGCGGATTCAGCCGATCAATTTGTCGTGAATCTTTCGGCGGCACCGGCTGGGCCTGAGGCTTCGAGGGAACTTTGCCCAGATCCTGCCGCGGCGGACGCGCACTGCTTATGTGTCCAAACAGCAACGCCACACCAATTCCAATCGCGACGGCAAGCAGTTGGCCAACCCCAGTTCGACTTCGGCGCACAGGCGCCTGCCCCGGCACCGTGCCAAAATTCGCCGCATCCGATCCCGGCCCCAGCGTGCCGAAATCGGGCGTCGGTTTCAGCCGCGGATCAAGATTTTGTCCCGTTTGATCGGCCGAGCTTGGCTGGAAATCACCCATATAAGAGAAGTCTAGAAGTGGGGTAGAAACGCGGTAAAGTTACTTCGGTTCCGATGATAGCGATCCGGTTTGATATGTGGAGATCGGCTGTGTGGAGATTCAAACTGGGCCGGGTGCCCCATTTCTCGCGCGTTCTTTGCGCGAGAAAGCCTGCCCTGAACCTGTCGAAAGCGGGGAATTTAACTTTGCCGCAACGCTCTGATCTCTACGGAACAAGCAGTATGCCCAAGCGCATTCGCAAGCAGTTACAATGATCCAGCCCAAACCTCAGGACGAAACCAATCACTGCATGATGAAAGTCCGCAAAGCTGTCTTCCCCGCCGCAGGCCTGGGCACGCGCTTTTTGCCCGCCACCAAAGCCCAACCCAAAGAAATGCTCCCGCTGGTGGACAAGCCCATCATCCAGTACGGCGTCGAAGAGGCCATGGCCTCGGGCTGCGACCAAATCCTGATTATCACCGGACGCGGCAAGCAGGCCATCGAAGACCACTTTGACGTCAGCTACGAACTCGAGAAGATGCTCGAGGAGCGTCGCAAGACCGACCTGCTGAAGATCGTCCGGAATATTTCGGACATGATGTATGTCGCCTACGTGCGACAGAAAGAAGCCCTCGGACTCGGCCACGCCGTGCTGATGGCGCGGGAGTTTGTTGGCAACGAGCCATTCGCGGTCCTGCTGGCCGACGACGTTATCGATGCCAAGGTCCCCGCGCTCAAGCAGATGGTGAACGTCTTCAACGAAAAGCAAGGCAGCGTGATCGCCGCCCAGGTCGTGGAAGGCAAGATGATTTCTTCGTATGGCGTCTTTGATGCGGTGGCCGTCAACGGATTCAATGGGCGTCTTTTTGAAATCCGCAACATGGTGGAAAAGCCGAAGCCGGAAGAAGCGCCGTCGAACCTGGCGATCATCGGCCGCTACATTCTCACGCCTGCGATTTTCGATTGTCTGGCAAAGACGACCACGGGCGCGGGCGGCGAACTCCAGCTTACCGACGGAATGCGCATGTTGCTGAAGCAGGAGAAGATGTACGCCTATGTCTATGAGGGGAAACGCTACGACACCGGAGACAAGCTGGGATTCCTCAAGGCGACCGTAGAATTCGCCCTGAAGCGCGACGATCTCGGCGGCCCGTTCCGCGAGTACCTGAAAGAATTGAAGCTGTAGGATGAAATCCAACCGGATACGGAATTTAACTTTCCCCGAATTGGAGTTTCCCTCGGCGTTATGTAAAACGATTTGTCATTCCAAGAAGCGAACGCAACGAGGAACCTGCTTTTCGCTTGCCGCCAGACAGGAAGCAGATTCCCCTCTTCGCGAGGAATGGCAAGCTAACTTTGCCCGCTCTTCAGCTTCTTCGACTTCTCCTCCACGCCGCGGGCCAGCTTCTCTTTGTGCGCATGCATCTTCTTAGCCATCGCGGCGTCTGAGACAGCAAGTATCTGGGCCGCCAGGATTCCCGCATTGGTCGCTCCCCATTTCCCGATCGCCACAGTCGCAACCGGAATGCCCGGAGGCATCTGCACGGTAGAGAGAAGTGAGTCCATGCCGTTCAACGATGTGGAAGGAATAGGCACACCGATCACAGGCAAAATCGTATGTGCCGCGATCACTCCCGCCAGATGAGCCGCGCCCCCGGCCGCTGCGATGATCACCTTAATGCCACGGTCCGCGGCCTTTTTCGCGAAGTCTGCCGAACGGTCTGGCGAACGGTGTGCCGAAGTAACATCCATCTCGTAGGCGATACCGAAATCGTCGAGCGCTTTGCCGGCCTCGCGCATAATTTCCAAATCCGAATCACTGCCCATCACGATTGAAACCAGTGGATTGCTCATTGCGCTCCTCTATTAAGTGTGGATGAACTTCATTTCCGCAGATGCACGCGAATCAACGCGGATAAAGAAACTAAAAAATAAATCCGCGGAATCCAGGTTCATCCGCGGTGACGAAGTTGAAGTTATTGTCCTGGGAGCCCCATGTCTCGCGGTTCTTGCGAGACGTGGGGATTTCGCATTAAGCGGGACTACTTCCGCAACGCTCTACCCGCAATGTCCTTCCGGTAATGCGCGCCCTCGAACGAAATCTTCGCGCACGCGGAATACGCCCGTGCCACAGCAGTCTCCAAATCCGGGGCCCGCGCCGTCACTCCTAACACGCGCCCGCCTGACGTGTAGTGAACGCCATCGCGCTTCGATGTCCCGGCATGAAAGACCTTCACTCCTTGCACCTCGGCCGCATCCTCGAGACCATCGATCCGCTTCCCCACCTCAAACGTCCCCGGATACCCTCCCGACGACATCACCACGCACACCGAAGCATCATTCGACCACTTGAAGTCGCCCTCGCTGACCCGGCCTTCAATCGAAGCCTCGATCGCCTCGACCAGATCGCTATCCAGCCGCATCAGGATCGGCTGCGTCTCGGGATCGCCAAAGCGGCAATTAAATTCCAGCACCATCGGCCCGCGCGCGGTCATCATCAGTCCGCAATAGAGCACGCCCTTGAACTCCGTGCCCTCCGCCTCCATTCCCGCGACGACCGGCCGCGCGATGTGGTTCACCAGCCAGTCCCGCATGCTGTCATCCACGATGTTCGCAGTCGAGTACGCACCCATGCCGCCGGTGTTGGGCCCGGTGTCCCCATCGCCGACGCGCTTGTGGTCCTGCGCGGCGACAAGCGGCGCGACGCGCTCTCCGTCGCTGAACACGAGGAACGAAAGTTCGTCTCCGGTCAAGCATTCTTCCAACACGACGCGCGCTCCAGCATCGCCCAGCATTCGTCCGCTGAGCATTTCCGACGCCACGCTCGCCGCTTCTTCCCTGTTCCTGGCGATCACCACGCCCTTTCCCGCCGCCAATCCGTCGGCCTTCACCACCACGGGTACGTGGAAATGTCCCAGCGCCGCGCGTACCTGCTCGACCGAATCGCAGATGGCAAAATGTGCCGTCGGGATGTGATGCCGCTGAAGAAATTCCTTGGCGAAGCTCTTGCTTGCCTCCAATTGTGCGGCGGCGCGCGTCGGGCCAAAGACGGGCCATCCGCGGAGATTGAATTCATCCACGACTCCCAAAGTCAATGGCAGTTCCGGGCCGACCACCGTGAGATCCGGCGCCAGGCGGTTCGCAAGAGCGATGATCGAGTCCAGGCTTTTCAGATCGACTGCGGCGACCTCCGCATCGTCGGCAATGCCGCCATTTCCCGGCGCGCAGTAAAGCCGCGTGATACGCGGCGACTGCCGCAGCTTCCATACCAGCGCGTGCTCGCGCCCGCCGCCTCCGAGAACCAAAACTTTCATGAGCAAATCAGGTTAGGGGTTCCAGACGAAAGCTGTCAAACGCGGGCGCTCACAAACGAAACGTGGAAAGAAGGAGGCCATCCATTTTATTAACAGTCTGTTAACGCCCGGTAAGCTAACCTTTAGCCCTAAACCCAGATTCGCGCAACACAACTGTGTCGTTAGCCATAGTTAATGTAATAGTATTTACTGTCATTAATCGCTCGCCTGGAGTGGCGACTTTACAATGCAACGGCAAATCGCACCTGCGCCGGCCTGCTTCCGAACGCTGCTTCTTTGGAGCGCAATCGTGGCCGTCGGTCTTTCGTCCGCATTCTCACAAGAACAGCCCCGCGATCCTTCCGCATCGTCTTCCAGCGACAGTCCTCAATCGATGTTGCCCCATTTGGAGAACACCCGCTTCTGGCTCTCCGGGCAGGTCAATTTTATTTTTCAAACGCATCCGGACTTTTCCGCCGCCTACACCGGCACCCACAGCCTTTCCCCGCGATATGAAAAAGCCACATCCCGCGTGCTGACCCTCTATACCGGCTATCGCCTGAATAGTTCCACGGAGTTTCTCGTGGACATCGAAGAGTCTGGCGGATCGGCCCTGAGCGCCGGCTTTGGCCTCGCTGGAAACACCAACCTCGATATCGTTCGCAACCCATTCCTCAGCAAGGCTCCCTATCTCGGACGTGGCATGTTCCACAAAATCTTCGCCCTGAGCAAAGACAAGGTTTCGAACGAGCGAACGCCCTTCTCTCTCTTCGACGAACTTCCCCGCCGCCGCATCGAGTTCCGCTTCGGCAAGTTCAGCATGCCGGACTTTTTCGACATCAACTCCGCCGGCTCCGACACCCATCTCCAGTTCACCAACTGGACCATCGACAACAACGGCGCCTGGGACTACGCCGCCGACACGCGCGGATACACCGTCGGCGCAGTCATCGATTACGAAGACACTAACTGGGGGCTGCGCCTTGCCGAAACGCTGATGCCGAAGCTCGCGAATGGAATCGATCTCGACTGGAAGCCCTGGCAGGTGCACGAAGAAACTGTCGAATACGA
This sequence comes from Candidatus Sulfotelmatobacter sp., assembly GCA_036268025.1. GTDB lineage: Bacteria > Acidobacteriota > Terriglobia > Terriglobales > Acidobacteriaceae > Sulfotelmatobacter. The sequence goes on from DATAUY010000022.1 coordinate 12,075, forward strand.
ACTTCGCCACGGAGTGATTCCTCACAAAAATGGTACTGTGCGCATGATTGCCTACACCAACGCTGCCAACATGGGCATCTACCGCGACCAGATCATCAAAGCCGCCCAAGAGAATACGACACCGGATATCACTGGCCACCCCTGGCACATCACGCATAAATACGGATTCGGTCTGAACCTCGAGCAAAATCTAACGCCATATCTCACCGCCTTCGCCCGCGCCGGGTGGGGCAACGGCAAGACGGAATCCTTCGTTTACACGGAAGTAGACCAGACTGTCAGCGAGGGAGTCACCGCCAATGGCGCATGGTGGAAACGCAAACAGGATCGCGCCGGCGTTGCCTTCGTCAGCAACGCCATCAAGAAAGACCACCAGAACTATCTCACCGCCGGAGGCCTCGGCTTCCTGCTCGGCGACGGCCGCCTCACCTATGGACGCGAAAACATCTTCGAGTCGTTCTACACCGTGCATGCCTGGCGCGGCATCTATCTCGCCCCCGGCGTCCAGCACATCAACAATCCCGGATACAATCGCGACCGCGGGCCGGTCGTCGTGCCCTCGTTCCGCGCCCATGTGGAATTCTAAGACGGCTAAGCCGGCCGCGGATTGGCCGACCTACTTCACCACCAGCTCCGCCTTGTAATTCTGAATCACTCCATAGCACTCGCAGGCCGAACTCTCCAGCTTCTTCCGGTTCAGCACCCTCACCGATCCGTGCGAGTACTCGATGATTTTCTTCCGCTGTAGCGACCCCGCCGCCAGCGTCACACTCGGACGGTCGGTGCCCAGCATTGTCGCCAGAAAGTCATGCGTGATCTTCAGCAGGCCTGATCCCACACGGTCCTCCGTCAGCAGCAGCCAGCGTGACAGGCGCTGCTCCAGATCGTGCAGCCGGTTGCATCCGGCAGTCTGCGCGACTTGCAGCCCGTGAACGGCTGCATACCGGTTCAGCATCTCCTGAAATCGCGGAGACGACTTCACCGCTGCTTCCAACGCCTTGACCGTCATCCTGAAGCCATCGCCATTGATCTGCATGATCGCCTCATGCGGACTGCTTCTTAGGCCTGCGGCGGCCTGCACCGGCACAAAGCCTTCATTCCCCAGGACGCCGACCTCTACGCTTTCGCCCCCATTCGTGCGGAACACCAGCGAGACCATGCCGCTGTTAGGAAAGAAGACAAATTCTATTTTCTGCCGCGGCTCATGAATGATCGCGTGGTGCGGCACTTGAACGTATTCCAGGTTGCCCCGGATCGCGGCGAACTCCGCATCCGGGATTGCCAGAAGAATCGCGTTCGCCACGGGTTTTCCTTCAACGTTGGTTCTTTCTCCGGCGTGCCATGCCTGAGGTTCGCTGCCGGGCACAACAGTTTTTGTTTTGCGCAAAGCAAGCGCCTCCTTCTTGTGAGATTCAATCTATCTCTCAGATGCGCGCGCAACCGGCCGCAGTCGTCAGAATGCCTTAGTAGTCCGCCCTTCCAGAATCTCTGAACGCGTACAGTGATCCCCTGGTACGTACAGTTTTCCCCGTATTTCATCTCGGGGTTCCCCCGTGAGTTAATTCGTAGGGCATCACACCCTCCGCCAAGTGATGCCGGTCGCGGCCCGGTGTCCCCCAATGCCTATACGAATTCTGATCGCAGATGACAGCCCGTCCGTCCGGAAAACGATTCGTCAGCTCCTCCAGTACTCTGGTTGGCAAATTTTGGAAGCGGAAAACGGCCTGCAGGCCATTTCTCAGGCGCTGGAACTGCATCCTGAGATCGTCGTGCTTGACCTCGCCATGCCCGGCATGGACGGTCTCGCCGTCGCGCGCCAGATCCACAACCGGCTCCCCGAGT